>NZ_MPJW01000078.1 GCF_001945525.1 Ileibacterium valens | reverse complement strand
GGCAAAAGAAGGATAAAGGGCAAGGTCGAGATAATCATCGACAAAGGAACTGACAGTAGTGAAGACAGAATCCATCTCAATATGAGGGAAGAGAGAATGGAGCAGTGGCAAACGGCCCTGAATCGAGTTATAGTGTGTTTGGTAATTTTGTTTATTGATCATGAACATATTTTACCAAAAAAGGCACCTCATCCATTACGGATCAGGTGCCTCTTTTTATTTTTGGACTGTCAGAAATTTAACAGCCCCTTGAATTTACAAAATGGTGAACCACTTCAAACAGAAGCCGAACGATATCCTCATTCGAAAATATCTCGTTATTTTCTGCATTTGACAGTTTTAACCAAAAAAATTACCTGAGGGATAATCCCCCAGGCTTTTTATTTCGGTTAAAGCACCTTTGCCCACCAATTTTTTCTTCTTAAGGAATAACGATACCTTCTATTAATCTTCAACCACCCAAAACACGTATCTGTTTTATACGTATTCTGTTATAATTCTTGTATAAATAAGAAAGGAGGTTAACTGATGAACTTTAGAGAAATTGAAAAGACAATCAAGAAAGATGGTTGGTTTTTGGTATCGGTGAACGGATCGCATTATCATTACATGCATCAAATTAAAAAATGGAAAGTCACCATCCCATATCATAAAGGTGACCTTCCGCTAAAAACCGCCAATTCAATCTTAAAACAGGCCGGGCTCAAATGAGCCCCCTGCTCTTGTTTAAGTTTATCAGTAAACCATATGTATATTAATTATCCTGCGCTATTCTTTAAAGAAAATGGATCTTATTCGGTCGTTTTTCCGGACTTAAATGATCTGGCCACTTTTGGCAATTCCTACGACGATGCCATGGCGATGGCCGTTGATCTTCTTGCCGGTGAATTCCACTGGGCAAAACTTCATTCTGAAGCGGTTCCGGAACCCTCTAAAATCGAAGATATTAAACCTGATGACGGAAGCTTTCCGGTACTTGTTTCATTTGACGTAGATGACTACATCAAAAAGAATTTTGAAAAACCGGTAAAGAAAACTTTAAGCATTCCAAAGTGGTTAGATGACACTTGCAAAGCAAAAAGAATTAAGTTTTCTAAAGTGCTTCAGGAAGCGTTAAAGCATGAAATCGGCTTATCCAACTAAAAAACGGGACTCCAAATCGGAGCCCCTTTTTTATTACTTCATAGATTTATCTCGTTTTTACATCTACCCACCAATTTTCTCGCTTCTCAGTCGGTGTGATTGCCAGGTAGAGTGATCCGCTGATCACATAACGATGACCGTTAGTAACCACTTTATGATCATATGTCAGCTCGTCTCCTTCTTTCAGCTGGCCAACAACTCGACCTTTTGGGCCACCAGCACGTAAATTAATCTCATGCCCTTTCAGAACTCTAACTGTTCCGTTTTCAGCAATAGGTTTATTTGCCGGTTGAGTAGATGATTTATCTGTAAAACCTTTATACCGGAGTGCTCCCAAAGACCCGCTGCAAGAAATATCTGTAAGGACTCCTGGACTGTGAGCATAACCCTGATTAGCTCCTAAAAAAATTCCTCGATTCCCTCCTCGTGGGCTATCTCCTACGAACATGGCCACATGACTGTCTGGACATTCGTGATGTCCTTTTGGCCAAATCAGGATGTCCCCTTTCTTGAGTTTCCCGGTTACGAAATCAAAATACTTAGAATATTTCTGGCGTCCGTACCAGATCTGATGCGCGTATCCATCTCCCCCGAGTGGTTCAGTTGGTGCCGGATAGCCAATATCTTTAAGGAATATCTTAAATAAATCGACACACTGCACCCCGTAAGCGCCATCGATGTCATAGATCTTCCCCTCGTGGGAATCAATCCATTCGTTCGGGTTAATTGCTTTTAATGCCATAGTCTTCTCCTTCATTTCATTTAAATCAACTTTTCCTTTGATACCAGGAATTGTTCCATCGGCCGAATATTGCAAAATATCGTAATCAATTTCAGGGGTTGCTCCGTATCTTGCAAACCAGAAGAGTTCGTCTGGCTGCTTCTCAAAGTTTTTGTAGTACCGATTAGACCAATCTAAGTTCGTATAATATCCAGTTCGGTAGCCTGATTCTTTTACTCGATCCATAAACGCCCTGGTGTGCTTCTGGACCTTTTCGGCAGTCAGATCTAGCCCGTTATCTTTGGCCCAGCGGACTGAATCGTACTCGCAATCAAAAAACAGGATTGCCGATTCAGGCAACTCCAAAGATCTGGCCAGATCTACAATGTAATCTGCCTCTGCAGCTGCCTGGGATTTGCATAAAGCGTAATCAAAGCAATACAGCCCTAAGATCGGGATGCCGGCCTCTTTGAATCCTTGAGCATGAGTCCGAAGCATCTTATCTTCGTTTTCTCCCCAACAAGCCCTGAGGATTACAAAATCGATTTCTTTGGCTGCTGCAGCGTAATTAACTCCTACCTGATAGGATGAGATATCAACACCTTTCATAAATACCTCCATAAAATATAGAAGGAGCCCAAATCAGGCTCCTTTTTCTTTCTTTAGTACTGCTAGAAACGGATTAACTACCACTTGATCATCACGAACCGGAAGGCTGCAGACTTCATCTTTCCATCCTTCTGCTGTCCCATTGCCGCCTTTCGAATGGTAAACGCCATAAGCTTCCAGGAAGTCGGTCCGCTGGTGACTGGTAACGAATCCTTGCAGCATATACTCCGCATGATATCGCTGGAGCATATAGCGCATGATGATCTTTACTCCCTCGCCGTTTGCGTCGGTGCTTTCTTTTAGCTGTTTAGCAACTTCAGCCAGAGAAAGAATAATACTGTCATGCTCTGCCAGTTTTTCTGTATTCGCCTCGATCCTGGCCATACGTTCATCTGCTTTTTTCTGCGCATCTCGCTGTTCTTGTGTAGCAGCATCCATCTTTTTGACAATCACCGAAAAGATCCCAGCGACTAAAGCGCCGCCGATTGCGGTAAATAGAGTTACAAATACATCCATTAATCTGTTCCTTTTGGTTTGTAGTTTGCAGACGAAACTCCTAAAAGCGCCCCAAGGAGAGCATCTACTGCCGTAATCGTTGCTGGAATCTCGCTGACATAAGGCAGATTCCAGATTTGAGCAAGAGCAGTATAAAAGGTCGCAAGAGCCGGCAAAACCAGTAAAGCGATCCACTTCAGTACGTCATAGACATCGTTATTCAGTTCGATTTTCTTTTTCATCATTCGTCTCCTTTTGCTAACTTTTCAAAAAGTGCCGGAACCTGATCAGGAGTCCAGTTATCTTGTGAATCGTGCTCCTGGATTGTTTTATAGAGGTTATCTTCATATCTAACTCGGTCCCCGACTTTGTATTTCGTTTTCGTTTTCCACGCAGGAAATAAAGCCATAACCAGAACTGCGTTCTCATCACTCAGGTTATCCAGAAGTTCCTTGGTCTTCAGATTGTCCAGCATTTCTTCTGCTTTCTTTTTGTCTTCCAGCTCTTTTCTAGCTAGCTTTTTAGAGTCAGAAAGTTCTTTTGAATACATGAGTTTGTCGCCAGAAATATAAAAACCGTCAAGATCTGTCAGCGTCTCAACGGCTTCATTTTCCAATTCGATTTTTGTGAACTCTGTCGCAAATGTCGACAGAGCGGAAACATTTCTTGCTTCGTCTAACCCAACATAAATTTTCATATGTTCCCTTTCTATGCGGTTCTTAACCACCACGGCGTTTTGATGCTCGTTCCCGTGTCATTCAGTGGAGCTAAATAAAATCTCCATTTTGATGCAAAAGTTCCATCCATTTGATACATTGCGACTTTTCCCCCATTACTTGCATTACAATCCGAGTTATTTATACATTGCCCAGAAGTGATGGTTGATTCAATAACATTTGCCATTTCCTGCCACGTCGTTCCGGGGAATAACGTGTTTGGATTTACACCTTCTTTAAAAGGAAGACTGATTCCAATGGGATATAATCGATCAACAAGAGATTTAATAGCTTCAGCGGTATTAAAAATGAGTTTTTTATCAAAATAAGCGTGACTTTCAGCCACAAACGGTCTTGCGGTAATCGTTTTTCCCGCATCGGTAGCTGGGTTGTATTCACGACCACAAACCATAGCATCACCTTGCTGAGAAAATCCCATCCAAGCTCTTGCAGGGGTAATGCTTCCGGTATGAGTTACAGACTCGAATTTATCAGTAAGTATAACTCTGAATTGAGTTTCCGTGTTTGTTGGACAGATATTCCCTGTTACAAAAGATGAGTTTCCTGTAGATCCGGTTAGGGTTTTGATAGAGGTCCATGTTGACCCATTTAAATACTGAAAGACAGCTGTAGCTGTGTTTCCTGAGATGTTTTTAACTTCATAGTTATACGTAACTTTCGCATAAGTGCCGTTAGCATCCAAAGCTCCAGAAGAATTACATCTTTGAAGTGTGAATGTGTTTATTCTTGGCGAATGGTAGGGTAATACATTAATGGTTGTAAAAATTTCTTTTCTTAGTTTACGAGTATCCTGAGTTTCTGTTTTAATCTGAAATGTTCCAGCTTTAGTGATTGGAGTGGTTTTCGTTACAGATTCACCCCACCAGACATCTCCATCAGCCGTAAAAGTATTAGCAACTCCTTCAATCGAAGCGCCCGGAGCGGCTTCCGCTGTTGAAGTGATGAGAGCAGTAGTTTTGTTTTGTACCCATTGCCCATTTAGAGCGTTGATCAGACTGAATGACGCACTGAGTTTAGGGTTAAACAGACCATCATCAGGGATTGTGAACGTAACGTTCGGAAGATCCATTGTGAAAACTTGATGATTACCACCGCTGTCTGACCAGTTACCGCTGTCGTACATAATGGCGTTAATTTTGGATGTGGTAATACTTCTCGATCCACCCATAACACGCATCAATGCGTTTCCTTTTTGGCTCCCCCAGTTTAAAGGTACAGTCGTATTTGCGTTGCCCGGCAAATCTCTAGCTAATTCAAGGTACTTACTGCCAAACCACGCGCGGACAATCCATTTGTTGTTTGTTGGATTATTGCCAGCTCCAAAGGTAATCCCTTCGGTCAATGTATAACTAGTTTTAGTGGTACCTAACCAATAAGCCATTTTACACCTCCTTTCTTATCGAATCACTCCGATTCCCTGAGAGTTAATCGTTACCGTCATACCGCCGAATTTGAACTTCTCTTTGACTTCGAGTTCGTTTATATGAATCATGTTTGCGGTGATCCACATCGGCTCAGAGTTATCAGAAGTAACGAAAGCGATTCTGTCATTTTTCATTACCAGCTTGATTGGAGCATTCACTTCACCGATTTCAAGACCCCTATTGGTAAAACGCATATACTTCGTTTTTTCTTCAATCGCTCCGTTGAGATTTGTTACTGTCTCTTTGATAACCTGATTGAAAGAATCGACCGTCTGAAAATTGTACGATGTCAACGTTTCGCCGGATACATATTCAGCCTTAACAGTATTCAAAATAGACTTTTCGAGTTGCTCGATTTTTACAGTGTAGTCAGGACCAATCTGGACTTCTCGTAAAGCTAAAACCGCCATATCAAATCACCACCGTTATCATGTCTGTCATGTAATCACCACCGTTGGGTCGATCTCAGGAGCTGGTGTGTAGGGGTAGTCTTCATCACCGTAGGTTACCATAATGTTTCGGATGTAGAGATCTGCGTCTACATCTCTTAAATAGGCGGGAACAATCGGAAGGGTAACCGCCTTGCCTTTGTCAACGTCAAAAGCAAAGGTGTATTTATGGTGCCGCCAAATTTCGCCATTGATGAGCATTATATTTCCTGATTTAGGAATATGACCAAACCAATATTTGGATTCGAGAGGGTTTGTTGTATAACCACTCGGATACGTCTCTGACATTGGATTGGTTGTGCCTCTTTGACGCTCTATGTAAATGTAGTCAAAAGACACGGTAAAATGTGTTTCTCTTCCCACACTTCCGACAAGTGGAAATAACTCTTGCCTTAGATAGTATTTTGTCTGTTTAAGCCCGCATGTTACCTTCTCGCACTCATACCCTTGATAAGTCACAACATTCTGAGGCTTTTGAGTCCACAGATTTCGCCTCTTTGTATATAAGCTCCCGTCAGGAAGAGTCCCAAACATGTCTCTATTCATCACACTGCCTCCGTTGGGTTATCTACATCTTCGGGAGCGGATGACCATGGGATTTCTTCGTCACCATACATGAGCGACCAATTTTTGTATTCTAGTGTTGCTCCAACTTCAGATGCTTGAACATTTGGAAAATCAAAGCACGGTAGAATCCAAGGACGTTTTTCTACGCCTTTTAATTTCGCCCAATCCATCAATTCACCCCTTCCATGTCTTCTGGCACTGGAAAATAAGCATACTCATCGTGTCCAAATGTGACCATTACTTTTTCAATCGATGTTTTTAGTAAATTCCTTCCTTTTATACCATAGGAGCCGTCTACTAGTTTAATTAATTCCATTAGACCACCCCCCCAGATTCCAACACACATTTGATTGTTTCTCGTCCCGATACGGTACGGGTTAAAGTTTTCCCGTTACCGAGTTTTGTGTTGTCGGCATACCAAGTTAGAGTGCCAAGGGCGGTGACTTGGGGGTCGGTCAGCTCTCTTCCAGACTGATAAACCTTGGCGTTTGCTGTCAAAGTTTCGATATAGTTTCCGGTTGAATCAGGAGCGGTTCTTGTATAAGACTGAGTAACCTCAATGTTCCATGCGTCAATTCCATCTTTTCCGGGTTCTCCCTGAGGCCCCTGAGGTCCCTGAGGTCCTTGAGCGCCTTGAGGTCCTTTGTCCCCTTTATCGCCCTTGTCTCCTTTATTACCTTGAGGACCCTGAATACCCTGAGGACCTTTTGGACCGGTTGCACCCTGTGGACCCTGAGCGCCTTGAGGACCTGTTTCGCCTTTGATTTTTGTCCATTTATATGCTGAAGGGTTATTTGAATCCGTCGGTAAAAAGTCTGTATATTGACCGATGTATAACTTTCCAGCTGAGTTGCTTACATCAAAGCCAGAAGTTCCATCCGCTGAGTTTGCATAAGCGATATGAAGATAACTCGTCTGACCATTTGATCCATTCTTACCGGGAATGCCTTGATTACCTTGAACGCCTTGCGCTCCCTGTGCTCTAAACCACTGATAAGCTAATGGATCAGTTGGATCAGTGGAGTTAAAATCAACACACGTTCCCATATACGTATTAGGCGTTTCACTCATCTGAGATGCGCTGGTTGGATTGGCTACAGATGAATATTTAATATGGAAATACGTTGTCTTTCCATCTTTACCCGCTACACCTTGAATACCCTGATCGCCTTTATCGCCTTTATCACCTTTGATTAGACTCCAAGAGTACTTAGTAGGATCGGTCGAGTCATTTTGTGTGAAATCTGTATATTGTCCAATGTATGTTTTGCCGGCTGATTGAGAGACAGAAAAACCTTGCGTACCGTCTGCCGAGATTGCGTAAGCAATATGAAGATAACTCGTCTTCCCGTTTATCCCATTTGTACCCGGAATGCCCTGGGCACCCTGAATACCTTGAGCACCTGCAAGTCTCATCCAAGTATATTTAGATGGATCGGTTGAATCGGCCTGATTGAAATCAACATATGTTCCTATGTATGTATTAGGAGTCTGAGAAATTTGATTGGAGTTTGTCGGGTTAGCAACGGCTGAATACATGATGTGAAAGTATGATGTCTTTCCGGATGGTCCATCCTTACCAGGTATTCCTTGCTCACCTTTTTCACCCTGTAATCCTTGCAGTCCCCGAGGTCCGGGATCACCTTGAGGACCTTGAATGCCCTGTTCTCCCTTTTCACCCTGAAGGCCTTGCAGACCTCGTGGTCCTGTTTCTCCCGGATCTCCCTTATCGCCTTTGTCTCCTTTTTCCCCCTTGTTGCCGTCAAAAACGGTTGTGACCGTGACTTCTGAGTAAACTTTGTGTCCTCGAAAAGCAAAAACGGCTCCATTTACAACATCATCCCATTTGACAGTGATGGTTTTATCTTTTGACAAGTCATACCCGTTTCGAGTCCATTGGATTGGAGTATCGATTTCTTTTGCTCCATCCATAACCCTTGCTGTTAAGGTTGTGGACTGTCCTTCTTTGAGGATGACACCGTTGGTGGAGATGATTTCGCCGGTATAGCGTTTGGCTTGCTGGATCAGTTGAGCAATCTGTGACAGGCTTTGCTCTGAAATTTTCGAACTCAATTCCGTAAAGTTATCCAACTTTGTTTTGTTGCGGCTTGAGTCTGTTGTTGAGATCTCCTGTTCTACAATTCGGCACTCCAAGAACAATGTTTGATGAAATCGTTCGTCCTGGATGGTGATGGTGTCCCCAATCTGTCCAGCGATATAACCGGATACGTCATATTCGACTTTCGGTTTGGAGTGCTTTTTCAACTCGGATAGCATATGTCCGTATAGATCTTCCTGACTCTCATACTCATAATCCGCATAATACCCAATCCAGCGATCCTCAGATGCTAAGGTAGATGGAAATTGGTCTTTGGCCTGAACAGCATATAACGCTTCGCTGCCAGCCGGTTTGTGATAGAGAAGTTTACCGTTTTTATCCATAACTTTTTGTTCTGGATAACTGGCCAGATTTAATTTCTGACCGTCCTTTTCTTTCCCGCTTCCTACCAGCATGGTGTAAAGCTCTGTGATATCACTCTTACGCTTAATGCTTGTGATACCCTCTCCATATCGGATGACCTGTGGCAGTTTGCGCCCCATGCCCTGATCGGTCTCTGAATGTTTTCTATAAATGTTGATTACGAAATGCTTCAGGGTGTAATCAGAGTTTAATTTTGTTTCGAACTCGATTTCTGCATCAAAATCAGCAGCATAAGAAAAAAGACGCTTTAGCAGCGTCTCGTTATTCCCTTCATGTTTGATTGATCTTGATCGATCAGAGATCTCGTTTTTGCCGATTTTTAGATTGGCTCCAACCCCTAAGGATTCAATCAACTGAGCGATTTTATAAGTGCCTGAAATCGGCAAGGCTATTTCGTTAAGTAATTCCAGGTTCAGGCTTTGAGCACTGATGTTCTTTTCCCATTCGCTTTCTTCTACGGACATAATGGTCAGAAAGTAATCTTTATCTCCATATCGAAAAGCGATCTTATTTCCGACTTGAAGCAGTTCGGTATCTTCATGGTTCGTTGAACAAGTGAAGTCGAAAGTGCATGCAGCACCTTCGGAATATGTGTGGAGAGTGTCATCCCAATAATGTAGAGCGCTTTGAATGCTGTTATCAATAAAGCCGATTCGTGTTGAGTTTGCGTTAAGAATAGCTATCCGCATTATAACCACCTCTCTCTGATCCAGGCTTTTACTTTCGGTGCAGTCGACCAATCTGAACCACTGATCAAAACCTTTGTCTCTCCTGATCTGGCTTTAAAATATGTGGACCCAAGCACTTCTTCTTCAGGTTTATACATGCCGTTTACATAAGGCTTGCCCTCTTTGATTCTTATTACCGAACCAGCTGGAAAGCGGTTTTTGATGTCTTGATAACCCTCAACATCCAGTTTAGTCATTCGAAAATCCCGGATGTAATTTCTTACCATATAGTCGGATGAGGCAAACTGTTTCATACAGACCTGGACTTTCGTACATTCCATGTTTTCGATTTCGGGGATGATCAAAGTGTAATACTGGCCCCAGTAATAATAAGTAACTTTTGAGCCTTCTTTTCGAATCATGTTGTGCCCGTTTGAGCCAGATCCAAAGGCATTCGCCATGTGTCCGTGATCGTAACCTCTGGCGTCGAATTTGAACTGCTGGCGCTGAATTCCATTAGCCCACCACTCAATTGTAGAGGAAAACGAACCGCTGACATCAGAGTAGATATTAATTGACAAGATCACTTTGTTATCAGCGGTTAAGAAATTCACTGTCTGCTCTCCAATGTTATTTGGATTCGCTTTATGGAACCAGTGATATAGATATACATCAAAATTCTTAGCTCCAATATGGCCGCTGCTATCGGCTTTGAGTGAGACAACTTTACCACCGCCGTGCCAACCGGATCCTGTGCCATATCCTCCTAAAAACAACCAATCCACAGGAGAGGTTTTACCGTCTTCTCGAGGCAGATCTGTACCGACTTCGATTTTTCCTAAGTGGCCATTAATCACATAGGTTGGATGCAGATAGTCAATGCCGACCTGGTTTTCAGCGGTATAGAAATCTTCCTGTGACAAAACAACCTCAGCCTGCTTATATGTCTCTCCATTTTTCTCTTCACGGCAACCCAGCTCAATTGCTCCATCTTCTGATACCAGACTTATAAATCCGTTTTCTTGAGTATTGGTGGCTTCGAATTCGATCCCACAAGGAAATCCAGAGTTCTGAATTTTAAGGACTTCATTTGATGATTCGAAAAGTTTTAAAGTCGAGGAATATTTGAATGGATCTGTACACTTAAAGGTTATAGTTTTATGGTTGCTTCCGGTTGGTGTTCCGATGAAGTACTTATCTATTTCGTCCGAAAACACAACTTTTCCTTCTTCGAAATTTAAAAGGGACGCAAGTTCATTGTACTTACGTCCTCGTTCAACATTATTTTTGGCAAGTATAAAAAATTCAATCTCGAGATTTCTAACAGGAAATTCTGACCCTAAGTAACGTGACCCATCAATTCCCTTAATCGCTTCATCCCGGATCTTACGAGGATGAAGCTCCCGTCCTGATATCGAAGTAACAGTAAATCCTGGAATAACTTCTGAAATCCATTGTCCATTGACCGAGACATCAATTTTATTCATCTCTAACCACCTGCCAATCTAGTCCGCAATACAGCCTTTTTGTTGATTGCCTTTTCGACTTCATCTGCCACAATTTGACCAACTGTTTTTTTATCCATGACAATTGTTGTGGATTTACCGGCAATAGCCGCCAGCAGATCAATCACAACATCAAGTTGTGGATTTGCCGCCGCTGCGGAATATCCTTCTTTAATGGATCGATCCATAGATCGGTAAAACTCCGTCAGTGGCAGAATAGCTTCAGGTCCTGCTTCTCCAACTAAATGTGTTGCTCCATAAACAGAAGGTAAAAGAGTAGCTCTGGTGAAAACGCCGCCTGCAGCATGAGCCGCTGAGCTCGATCCATACCCACCAGATGACTGGTTTACTTTGACGTTTACTTCCGAATGCCCGGTTATCCAGTCCCAAATCCCCTGGACGGTTTCTTTAGCTCGCTGAAACGGACCAACTATTGCGTTATACACACCGTCAAAAATACTTCGAGCAGTCGACACTATACCATTCCAGATGCTTGATAAAGTGCTTGTTACTCCATTCCAAATGTTCGTAATCATGTCGATAGCACTTTGCATAGCCTGTGTTACAGCTGTTTTTATATTGTTGAAAATCGAAGTTGCTGTAGCTACAAGTCCATTCCATATTCCGGATAGGAAAGAAACAATCCCATTCCAGATGCTCGATACAGTAGCCTGAACACTAGCCCAGGTTGCAGACCACGTGGTACCAAATAATCCACAAAACCAATCAAGTAAACCAATGATCATATTCCATGCCGCTGAGAAAATTCCACAAATAGCATTCCAAACACCTGCTGCAATTTCCTGAACTCCCGTCCAGAGTTGTGACCAATTGCCTGTAAATAATCCAATGAATATATCAAGCAAGCCGGTAATTATATCCAACGCTCCCTGCAATACCGCGGAAATCACTGCCCACGCCCCCTCAAACACAGGCGCTAGCATCTCGCAGAATCCATTCCAAATAGCGCTGATCATCTCTCCGACGCTTTCGAAATCGAATCCCAACGCATTTACTCGATCAACGATTCCCTGACAAAAATCATTGACTGCCGAAACTAAATCATTCCAGATCGCAATCATATTGTTTTTGAATTCGTCGTTGGTGTTCCACAGATGCATGAAGGCACCAATCAAAGCCGCAATAGCTGCAGTGATTAAAGCTACTGGAGAAGCAATCGCTGATATCAAAGCGGATCCAAACCCTTTTAACAAAGCCATAAATCCCGAAAGACCGCCACCAGCATTAACGAAACTGGCGGCAAGGCTTGCCATTGGTCCGGTTCCTTGCGAAACCATCAAAGCAAGATTGCTGAACACTCCACCACCGGATTTCATCAGCCCGAAGAAAGTTGAAGCCTGTGACCAGGCTCCTTTAAAAGCTCCGCCTATCACTCCTCCGAATTGAGATACAAACGGTTGGAGAATCGAACCCACTTTAAGTAAAGCAATCCCCTGAAGTGCTTTCTCAATCACTCCGGGAAGCTTTGCCATGGTTTCCTCGCTCATTGGGATCACTTCTCCCAAACCTTTTACAAATGCTTCGACACAGTCACGAGCGATTTGGAAAAACTCATCTTTATGAGTGATGATGTAATTTACAATTGCCGCAACGAACTCAGCAGCGGCTTTGATCAGTCCCGGAATCCCCTGGATAAATCCGGTAATAAATCCTGAAGTTGCCAGAGATCCGGCATTATTTAATCGATCGGTAAGCATCCCTAGCCCTTGAGAAAGTACTGATGGGATCTGCTCAACAATTCGGCCAACCATAGGTAAAAAATTCCCAAAGAAAAATATATCCACAGAAGTAGCAAGGTTCTCAAGGGCCTGAGGCACAAAGCTGTACATTTCTTCAGCCCCCAGATATCCCATTAAATCCATGGCGGCTGCCTTCATCATTCCAAATGATCCTGAAAAAGTTGTTTTGGCTTCCTCTGCAGTTGTTCCGGCAATTCCAAGGTTGTCTTGAACTACACTGATGGCATTCGCAATGTTAGCAAAACTCAGGTCTCCATCTTTAACAGAAACATTCAATTTACTTTGGACATCTGTCATTTGTGAAGCATCATGGACCAGACGCTTCATTTCTTCCTGAGTACCGCCATAGCCGAGCTTCAAGTTGTCTAACCATTTATACCCCCATTTTCATGGTATTTAAAAACAGCCTCTCGGCTATCAGGGATTAGACTATATCTTCATCTTTTACTTTCTCGAATCTCCAGCCTTTTTTGTCATGAGCATTTGGATTACTTCTGACCTTTGGAGAATGTTTTTGATATGTTTTACCGTAAACAATTTCCGAGTCAGAGCATCCAAAATATTCGGCTGCCTGCTGTCTTGATTCGAAGAGAATTTCTTGCCCATCTGTATGGACGGCTTTAACCGGTCGTCTTTTATTTTTGATTCTCGAATGATAGCCATAAGCAAGGCAATTTTCAGAAGGTGTGACCCAGCGCAGATTTGAAACATCATTATTCGATCTGTTTCCGTCTATGTGGTCCACCCACGCCTTTGATTCATGCGGCTTTTCAATAAATGCCTCTGCAACAAGCCGATGAACGTGTTTGCTTATAGTGATACGACAGTACCCACCGTTTTTGCTTAGAACCATGATTTGTCCTGTCGAGTCCTTTCTAACCCTGCCTTTGTTGCTGACGGAATATCCGGGCAAATCTTTAATTGGTCTGAATTCTTCCACTAGAAATCCTCCTGTTAGTAAAAGTGTCTTGCGCTTCCAGCTTCGTATCAATAGAAGCCGTACTGAGTAACTAACTCATAGTCGTTACACTTTCTATATACCTATCATAGCACAATTTCAGCTATCTAACAGGAATAATTGGTATATAGCTTAGCACGGGATTGTCATGCCTTTCGGTTTAGATTTCCCCCGTTAGCAGGCACAAAGCCCACACCCTTGATAAGGTTCACAAGAAATCACTATGCCATCACTGGCATAGCGGACATTAAGTTTATCGTATAGTTTTGTTTGGCGAAACCTTGGTAGGCATTTTGGATATCTGCCATATTCGAGCCCATCTTATTGGCGTTATCCGACATATCGATCATTGCTCTGTTTGCGGTTTCTGCTGCTTTAGCGGTGTCGTTGCCGCACGATGAAATCAAAGAAGCGGAAAACGAAGTAACGTTTTCCATATACTCATTAGCCGATACCCCAGCATCTTTAAATGCATTTCTCGCATAAGCTTTAACAGTATCCGCCGAGCCTTTAAAGAGGGTATCAATCCCGCCGAGTGACTGTTCCAGTTTGGCGCTTTCTGACAGCGCCGTTTTAAAAGCCGCACCGATAGCCGCCCCTATTCCAGCTGCGGCTAAAGCGCCTTTGATCTTGCTCATCAGCGAGTCCGCAATTGCGGTTCCTTCGCCATCAAACTGTTGGGCCAACGCTCCCTTGATTCCTTTGGCTGACGGCACGATTTGGACATAAGCCTGACCAATTGTATTTTCAGCCATTCTCATCACCTCCAATCAAAGAATTTCGGAATGCTTCGAAATCTTCTCCGTTATCAAAAGAGACGGTAAGATCTTCTGAGCCTTTATGTTGTAAATGTGAAGGAATCATTTTTTCGACTATGCTTTCCGGTCTCTGGTTATCCGCTCCTCCTAACATCCACAGGAGCAGATTGATTCCATCTACCGCCTGAGCTAGCAGCAACGAGCTAAATGAGCATTCAGCTCCTGATAACTTCATGTGAATTCTGGAATCTTTCCCCAGCCCATACGCAAAAACAGCGATAGTCCGAAGAGGGAAAGCTTTCATATCATAAATTCGATATGTTTCGGCTAAGTCACACTTCAAGCTATCGCTGTCTTCTTTGATCATATAAGCCAGGGCTGCTATTTTTTTAATTCGGATTCTGCCATGATTCCTTCCAACTCTTTAAGCATTTCACCCGTTTTAACTTTGCCATCACGCGCTTTCAAGTACTTTTTAAGTTCTTCGTACTGCTCCAACCCTACGAGGCGTTTGAAAATTCCGATGGATTTTAGTGGATCATTATTCTCGATCATAGCCTGCATTTCTTCGACTAATTCCCAGTCGTCTAATGCATCTTCGTCGATTTTCAGAATTGGTTTAACCAGTTTTTCTTTTGTCATTTCGGCTCAGCTCCCTTTCTTTTTAAATATTCATAATGGGTATTTCCGTCATTGTCAGGAGCGGCAGAAATGGTTACCTGGTATCCAACTGCATCATCATCCTTGTAAGAAATGTCTCCAACAGCGGTTACAGTCCCATTCGGGACAACAATTCTTTTCAGCACATCTCCCTTAAGAACCTGATCAATAACATATACATGGGCTTTTGTATCTAAAGAGTTAGCTTTTACCGTTAGGCCTGCATCAACATCAGCTCCAGTTACATTAGAGTCCCCATAAACCATTTTTAATACCTCAGGATTCAGTGACTCAATAAACGTCGCCTGAAAAGTGTCTGTTTTGGACGAATCAGTAGTTAATACTGCATCTCCACCCCATGCAGTAATATCGGTCGATTCAGAACTATTTGAGTTAGTTAATCCATCCTTGGAAATATACCCAAGATTTTTAAAGTCTTCAGTCAGTGCAGTAACAGCATCTGTTGGCAGCGCTGTTCCTGCGGGTGCAATTGAAAAAGCACCAGCAATTTTTGGCTTACCCTGAGTTACGTTTGCTGTGTTTGCCATTTTGATCTCCCTTCTAAATAAAAAGCACCAGGTCATAGATGCCCTGATACCTGAATTTCTTTGTTTCTTCATCTGTCCAGTTGTAATCCGAGTCCAGATCCACGCTTGAAACCAAGTCCGACTGAATCAGATCTGTCATGGCTTCTCTGACCAGACCGTTGAGCTCACAAGCTTCAAACATACTTTCGGCATAGGATTGGATCGCAAAGGACGCTTTTTCGATGTGGCCAGTTATTGAACCGCCAACGCGTTCGATAATAATAAAGCGCTCCGGATCTTTGGAGAATCGCTCAAAAGAGACCGGAACGCTCATCGACTTGACGAGATGGTCATAAACAATTTTTTCGGCTGTCATCATTTCACCATTTTTACCATTTCGTTGTTTTTAAGGTTTTTCTTGTAAGTCTTATGATCCTTAGGCCGGATCTTAACTGCGGCTCGAGTAGACTGAACTTCAATGGATTTTTTGTAATTTCCGGCTGCCTTACTGATCCTAGAGTCTGCAACTCTTGATAATTCGTTTTGGATCTCCAGACTTTTCAGTAAAGCTTGAATACCTGCTGAGTTTAAAACAATTTTAGTTGTCATACGCTTCTACCTGAATCTTCCCGTTCCATTCCAGCGGGATCAGTTCATCAATCCCTTTGGTGAGAAACCCGAACGTCTTCCACTTTCTGCCAAAGAACTCTACCGTCGTATCTTCCCACTGATGGTTATCAGTTTTTGGGATCCCCAAAGTATAAACAGCATGCTTACCATACAAAGAAGTGCTGTTTGTGATATCTTCCGAACTTGCTGGATAGACTAAAACATTACTGACGATCTCTGGCTTTTCTTCCCAGATCGGAGTGCCGAAACCGTCTATTCCAACTTGAATCCGGGTATAAAGGACTACATCAATCCCCTTGATCAAGGCCATAAACGTCCATCACTCCTACTCTTTGTCGCCTGAGTCCGAGTCTTGCCAACTCCGACTTCTTTACGTAAATCCCACCACCTGGAACCAGATAAGTACCAGAAACAGAATAACCAAGAGCCGATTGAGTAAACTGCGAAACCGGCTCCTGGTTTGTTGCTGTCATTAAAGTGCGCCCGACAATATCGGCAATGACTGACTGAAGAACCCTAAGAGACAAATCACCCTGATCAATCATCGTCTGTAAATCCTTGCCCACTCGTTTTGCTTCCTGCTGCAAGATTTCATATACGGTATCGATCAGCCTGTCTGCCTTGAGCTCTTCAGCCTGAGTCAAAGGCCGAAAAA
This sequence comes from Ileibacterium valens, assembly GCF_001945525.1. Lineage (GTDB taxonomy): Bacteria > Bacillota_I > Bacilli_A > Erysipelotrichales > Erysipelotrichaceae > Ileibacterium > Ileibacterium valens. Next base: position 24,422 of record NZ_MPJW01000078.1, on the reverse strand, counting down.
GAATTTTAAGATCCTCGAGAGTAAGAATTTTTCCTTCCATACTCTGTCACTAGGCGGCCGCTGGTACAGTTTCCACGATGCGAACAAACGATTCCGGATCGATAATTCCGCATCCGATATAAGCTTCAGCGCGGAGTACGATCTGGTTAGTGCGCTTCAGATCACCCTGTCCATCAGGATCACCATACTCGATCTTTTCCATAGCGATATTCTTGGTATATCCCCATTTCAACGCGTTCTGGAAGTCGCCTACAATTGCAACAGTGTTTTTAGATCCGGCTGCAGTCTTGTCATTGTAAGCCAAAGAGTTGTTGATATCGCAAGTCAGACCCATAAAAGTACCAGGATTTCCTACACCTCTGAATTCTGGATACATTGGAACCTTCGATCCGGTTTTTTCTTTGATAGCTCCCAGAGCAGTTCTGAATTTTGGAGCCATGGCGATACCAGTAGGCGTTCCGTCCTTGGCAACGATTGTATTGACTGCATCGTTGACATTATCATCAGCGTTTGCCGCATCAAAAGTCTGTTCCTGAGAAACTTTGGCGTTAAAAGCAATGTCCTTGACCGCCGTTGCCGCCTCTTTAGTGGCGGGATTTAATCCATGGAAATACATGATGTCAATTGCACGAGCGATCTTCTTCGCAAATCCGTCCTGGAACTGAGCCAGATATGGTAATTTGGCTTCATCTGACATATAGCAGAATTCATCGGTTAATCTATGCTGGTAGACGACCTTTACAGGTTTAACAGATACTTTCTTGAATTCTGCTGGTCCAGCCGGTTTGTTTTCACCCTCGCCGACAATGGACGCTTCTCCATCCATGCTGAAGATGTAATTTTCAATACCAGCAAAAGGGATTGGAGTCTGGCCAGACAGTTTAGCAATCGCAGAATGTCCGGCAACTTTGTTAAATACCTCTCCTACCTGCTTCTCAGAAAAGAGAGTGCCTGATTTTGTGATATTAGAGCTTGCCATGTTTTTACCTTTCTATTTATCTAAAGTTCACGAGCCAGTCTTAACAGATCTGAATTTTCGGCGATTGGATCCGCTGGATTTGGCTGGGGATAGGGTGGTCGCTGATCTTTAAACAGCGCCGCTAAAGCTTTTGCGTCCTCTTCCCAATCTTCTTTTTTAGATCCAGTTAATCGATCGGCCAGTGACTCAGGAAGTCCATACTCTCGGGCAATCCGGCTTTTTTCCGCCGCCGTTTCGCGTTTTGAAATTTCACCTTTGAGCTGATCCCTTTCGGCTGTCAGATCTGTAATCTGTTTGGTGAACTCGTTCATTTTTGTTTCATAGCCTTCGGCTTTCGATTTGTAAGTTTCGAAATCCTGATATTCTTTTCGGACTGCATTCTGCGCTCTTTCGATTCGATCTTTGATCAGAGCATCAAATGCTTCCTGTGTTTCGATTGGTTTGAATCCATCTGGATTTGGATTCGTTGTCTCTTCACCAGGTGCTGGTGCGTTATTGTTTTCTGCCATAATCTCCTCCCGGCTATTACCGCTGCCGTCAGCGTAGTGGATCAATAGCAAATCCTTTGTTTTCGAGTTTCTTTTGTGGTTGCACAGGCCCAATAAGAAAGAATCGCACTGTCCAGCAGGGCAATATCAAACTCATCAATCTGAGATTTATAGCCAAAACCACCATTGGTTCCTATGGATCTTTTGTCACAGTTGGTGGCCACCTGTCTTAAACTGGGTTGGCCCGAATGACAAATTGACTTTGATGCGATCCCCTGAGTAAATGCGGAATTAGCTTCAATAATTTCAGCGACCTTTGGCAAAATAGGCTTTTTCTTTATCCCGGAGTCTTTCATTTCTTCAGTTAAAAGACTCTGTCCATTGGCCCCATCAATTACAATCTTTTCAACATCTGCGTTCAGTAAAAAATCGATCAGCCATGGATTTCCCTTAGCGATTTCCCTGCAATCCAGGCTTTCGATATAGATCCGCTGGTCAGTTGTCTTAACCGCAATCGAAAGAGCGACGTTTTTGTTATCTTTGCCGTACTTGATTCCAGCAAAAAGCCGACCCTTAAAGGCCGGCATATTGTCTCTATCGATTGTCAGAGCATCCCAATCTGCAGCACAAATGGCTGAAGACTGATTGTACTGGATCCATAAACCCAGACGCTGAATGTTGAAATCTGTTTCCTCTGTATCAGAAAGCTCCCCTCGAACAGATCGCTCATTAATGATCAATCCTAAAGACGGATTGGTTTCATACCACAGATCCAGATCAGAACGATCTTCTGCCATCTTCTCAATGGACCATTCAGCCCACATTGAATCTTCAGGATTACCTGATAAACAGGTTTCCCGATATTTTGGAAAGATTGTCCCTTTTGAAACTGCTGTTGGCGGGGTTCCGCACATGATAATCTGTGGATTCATTGAAGATGAAATCGTATATCTCAATGCGGATTGCTGATCTCCGGTATATTCCTGAGCTTCATCAACAACCAGAAGGTCAAATCCTTCACCCAGCCCACCAGATCCGGTTCGGGTTCGATAATGGATGACGCCTTCAGTCTCGAATATCTCAAGGGATTCCGATCCTTTGGCTTTGATGCTTCGAAAGTCTGTCCCTTCAACCAGTCCGGATTTTTCCAGCAGCCGTTTCAGTTTCTCCCAGGATGAATGAGATGTTGAAGTACGGTGGGCAGTGTGAATTATGTGCTCACCTTTGAACAATCCCCATAGTTCCCGCATATAAACAGCTTCTGTCTTTCCATTTCGTCTGGGGACGGAGTAGCCAATGGTCATATGAGTCCATTCATGTTCTGTGTTAATGGCCATGATGTCCCGAAGCAATGATCTCTGCCATTCCAATACGGATTGACCAGACTTTTCATAGTAACTAATCGCTTCCTGATATTTGGATCGCTGATACTCTAAAACATAGGATTTAGTAGGAGTCTGGCGGCCAATTCTTTTCTTGTCAGCTGCCATAAGTCCTCCTGATCGAACAGTTTAAAGCCGTATTCAGGGCCTGTATTAACAATAATTAATTGGCGCAAAGTACAGAATTCGAACCTGTGGATCCTTATGGATCGACCGTTTAGCAAACGGTTGCTTTCGTCCGCTCAGCCAACTTTGCAAATGGCGCTGGATGAAGGATTCGAACCTTCGGATCTGTGTAGATCTTCCGCTTTCAAGGCGGACACCTTAAGCCCTCAGTCAATCCAGCGAATAAAAGGCCGTATGATAGCGCGACCTTTTTGATTCATCACCAATCGCTCAATTCTTCCCAGAAAAATTTGAATATATTCCAAAGCAATTTGAGAAGAAGGATAACCGCCCCCGCTGTAACCAACCCAAAAATAAGACCGAGGACAGTTAAAAACACGTTCATGACGATCTGATCAGACATGATTATCCATCCAGGCCAATATCAGAGCACAAACGATAACCAGAGAAAGCGAGATCCAGACGGGAGAAAGCACCCACATCCATGACCAGGTGATGTATCCGGTTAGCTTGAGCACAATAAAAGCGATGGTTAGAAGGCCACAAAAGCCAATGCCACCGCTGCTTGTTTTATTCGAATTCATTTTGTTCCTCCAAAAGAAAAAGAGCCGGTTAGGGCTCTTATTTAAATCTACTGACTTTTCTTATCTCCGGTTTTGCTATTAGAGAACCAGTCATAAATCATATCAAAAACAAGATCGCATTTTGCAATGTTTTCAGGAGAACTATCATCCAAATTTGGTAACGGAAGATTCGGCAAAACCGGAATACAGCGTTCATTCTTAATCATTTGATATATTCGAGGTTACATTCTTTAGCCCTTTTAAGAACATTTTTAACTATTACAGGCTGCGTTGTTCCAGTAAAACCCCATCTCTCCTTTTCTTCCTTGATTATATCAATAAATTCTCGATAATCGAAGGAATCGGTTTTGTTTAGAACTCTTACTACCCCTTTATTTGTAACAAGTGTTAAAGTTTTCACCTGTGGATAAGAGAAAATCCCCAAATCAGCATAAGAAAAAGAATTTGAGTTTGGATGATTATGAATGACCACTAAAGATTCGGGAGGTGACATTGCGAAAATCATTGGAATTTCCGGATTACTATCAAGATTTGTTCGATCCCAGTCTCCTTTTGCATAAACAAATTTTTTTACCCCTAACTCCGATTTATTAATTACACCAGTAACCTCTTTGCTCCCGTTTTCTTTTTGAGCGAATTTAAGCAGTTTTTGATGTTCTTCTTTAAGAATTTCGCTATCTTCTTCCAGCCCTTGAACTTTAACCGCTTTTACTTTTCTTATCGCTTGATCGGTTACTAGTACTGGCTTATTTCCAAGCGGGGATTCTAACGCTATCGAATCTGATGCTTTTTCTGATTTCTGCTTCCATTCTTTTGACCAAACATTCTGCCTTCTCTTTGATCCATCTCCCGGATCATATTCGACTGTACAGCCACAGTTTTCATGCCTTCTAAAGACTTCTCGATCCATTCCCGGACTGTATTCATAAGCTCCCGCAAGGTTTGAACACCACTTACAGCATTTACCGTCTGTTTTTCGGATAATTCTGGGACGCAATCCGGATCTATAGTGAAAATCAGCATTTGCTTTTTTGTGATCATCAACGACGCTTCTACAGAAGTTTTCTATCGGTGCTTTTAAGATCCAGTCGATTTCATCAAATGGCTCCTGGCTAACTCGATTTACAATCCCATCAATTCGATCTGTGTTTATTGGTGCTCTTTGTGCCTTGATTGAAATTCCTGCATTTTCATTAAGAGCTGATTGTGCGGCGTAACAATAATCGCTGATCTGCTGATAGGAATCAGTCATTGTAGGTGGAATGATTCGTTTGGCAATGTTGTAGTACATTTTACCGTTAGGCAAGTTCCCGCTTGATATGTGCTCTTTATAGGCCTCAGAGAGGCGTTCGGCGATTTTAGCCGCAAAATCCTGTTCATCCTGAGCTTTGGCCAGCTTGTCAGCATTCTTCTTCAACAATGAAGAAAGGACCTCATCGTTTTCGACAAGGTCCTTATAGGTAGATTCAATTTTGTTAAGAAGATCCGGGACAATATCCTTCACTTCATTCTGCCGGTTCATTGCTTACTGGCTCCATTTCCGATGCGTTGATTCCCGTCAGTTCTTCCAGATTATCAGTATTGAAATAACCCGGTACCGCCTGATTGAGCTTAATTGCTCCATCGCCGATGCTCGAAAGTGTGGCGGCATCTGGCTCAAAGATTGGTTCCCAGATTGGTTTTGTCAGATAAAACTGCCGTCGCTGGTATGGGAAGTCATCCCGTAAACAAGCCGAAACAAAACCAACATTTAAAAAGCAAGCTCCAAATGTTCTTTGTGCTTTCCTTGCGGTTAGTCTGAGGTTTTCATGGGAAGCTTTGATTGCTTCTGCGCTGGATGGGTTGTCTGAGACAAATCCAAGATCATCTACTGTCAGTCCTGTTTCTCCAGCAAACATTGCAGCGAATGTTCTAAGCTGTTCAACATATGGATTCATAGTAGCCTGCTGGAACTGTCCCACTACTGGATGACCGCCATTTTCGTCCTGATCGAACTGAAGAAACGTTGACATAGTGGCTTTCCATTTCTCCATTCTTTCGGCATCCTGAGAAAGTCCTAGAACATACTTTTGAGGGAAGGCATAGAATTCTGCCGAGATCTCGGATCTTTTCAGTGTTCTAGTAGCCCCATTCACCAGATCCATGCAAGCTCTGCTGATTCGAGAATGGCCTAGTTTCCGTTTTGCGTCCGGCCTGTAAACGATAGGAATCAGGAGTGGGTATTCTGCAGAATTGCCAATCGAGTATGGCTGAGCGTTTCTTGGATAATAGGTTGTTCTTCCTGGTTCGAAATAGGCTTCCAGCAAAGGACCGAATTCATCTTCATCGAGAACTGCATACCCTTCAAAAAGCATGTTTGTAGTCGGATCAATAACCCCGGTTGCCTTCCGTCCATCCAAAACCTGAAGCTTTGGATATCCGTTTTCATCCAGGCTGATGTAAACGAAGCAGCATCCCGAAATTAGCGCAGCCATAATTGCGCTGTCGAAGAAAATATCCGGGTTGTTCAACTGGAAGATTTGAGAGATGTTGAAGTTATCGTCTTTCCACGCCTTGAACACAAGTCGATCGGCGAGAGAATCGACAGCTTTAGCACACCATCCAAGGGCCCACATCTGCATGACTCGGAAAGCTCTTTCCTGTAAAACAACAGGCAAATCGAGAGCTTTGTTCTTCATCTCATAAAACCGATATCTTTCGTCATTTCTGCTTCTTTTATTGGCCAGAAGACTCCGGCAATATGCTAATCCCCTGCGTTCACCCATTTCCGGTTCCTCCTTCTAAAATCTGCTATTTTAAAAAAATCAACTTCCACGAGAAAATTTGTACAGTACCGCCGGAAGGTCTCGCGATCCTTGCCGGGGGTGGGTATGCCCCTATACCTTAGCTGTTTTCCACACTGATCATTCATTTTTTTATTTTTTTTTGAGATGCTTTATCATCTGCTCTATATGCTTTCCAGTCGATCAGCCAAGGAAGATTCCGATTGCTTACTTGGCTTGTCTGTTGTTCAGTCTGCAAGTTATTTGATTTGTCTCTGTTGCACTTCATATGTGCTAACTGCAAATTATCTATGTCAGCTGGATGACCACCGCGATCAATCGGAATAATGTGATCGATTGTCGCTGACATCGGATCAGGATACTTCAAGCTCTTATCCACTGGCTTGCCGCAGAGTGCGCAAATGTTTTGAGACATCAGGATCTTCTTCCTGTTTCTTTCGTACTCCTGTCTGAACGGTCCATACCTGGCGTTTGACCCCACCCCCGGCATTTCAACCCACCCCCATAAACAGCAAAAGGCCCGGGGTATTTAAGTGACCCGGGTCTTATTTGTTTTCTCGATGCTACTACTTTAACACATTGGAATGTGGCATTGTGTGGCATCTTAACTTATTGAACATTTTAAACTGGTTTGTAATCAATCTTAGCTCTTTTCGCTAGCTCTCGAGCTTGTGAGGCGGATAAACATTTACACTGATCATCTTTATGTATTTCCGAATGGAGTTCGTTCGATTTGCTGGGCAAGTATTTTGGCTTTGCATTAATATCCTTACAATCCTGTACACTTACTGAAGCAATGACACTGTTCGAAAAACTTTTCTTTGTAATTTCTAATACACCCTGAAAATCTCTCCCTGCAGTTCTGTTCACAGATAAACCTCTGCGATCTTTGAAACAAGCAGAAGATGGTCTGTCGCATTTCCAATATTGATTATACTTTCCGTCATTAGGCCATATTGCCCTAAGCAGACGTTCATTCGGATGAAACTCAGCTGAAATAGAATCCATTAACCCATCCTCTTGCTTCTCTTAATTGAATTATTCTTTCTGTCTCTTCTCCGCTGTTTGAACTAAAAAGTTTAATTTTTCCGTCATCTAGTATCTCAAATTCGAGATACTTATCGTTGATCTCATATTCAAATTGGATACCGCCCCCAGAAACAGGGTAAATCATCGGTGCGTATGGAAGGCGCGTGAGCAATTCTTCTGCTGTATTCACGGCGGCTTCGGACATTGGTTTACTACCGTATCCATCCCAATTTTCTTCCAGAGAAGATAGGATTTCTAACTGCTTATGAGCCAAGATAAATTGATTATCTACACAGAAAGAGACTCTGTTTTTCGATGGTACATTTCTCTTTGGGTATTTTTCGCAACATTTCTCATTTCTTAAAAACAACATCGAAACAACAGGACTTATTGATTCCTTGGAAGGGTTAACGGAAAATGTCATTTGATTCATGCTTCCAGCTCCTTACAGCCATAGAGGTTGATTCTATTAACACATTCATCATTGAGATAAAGTTCGAATATATATAATCCTTCTATAGAAAGTCTTAAGTTTTGAATATTCATTTTAATATCAATACTTTTGTTCGGAATATTTTGCGGTATCTCTAAATCACCGGTATCTAAAAACACGCCTCCCGTGCAATCTTTGCCTATAATTTTTAAACGATGTTCTTTCTCAGAATCCCAATTACAAAAGCCAAACGCCAAAAAGAAAGAAAACAAACCCGGAAATGAAGGCAGAGTGATACAGGTTAGAGGCTGATCAATTATAACGGGGCCACTATCATTTACTCCGTTAGCTGCTATAAAATAACTTAATTCATTCATACTATCTTTCCTTTCTTTGTTATATTTCGCTACTCGCCTTTATTCACATTATACGAGTTATAAGCCTTATACAATAGCCATCAGTGATACCCAATGTTATCAGCAGGGTTCTATCCGGTATCTGTAGGGATTAATCCAACAATACAAAAGCCCGAAATAATCGGGCTTGGCATAGCGACCTAATTTTCTTTTTGTTTCTCAATAAATTCAAGCATCATCCTGGTCAGCTCTTTCGACTGATTCGATCCAGCTTTTTCACAAGCCACCTTAAATTCTTCAACAATCTCTTTTTTGAGCTTGTATGACTTTGTGATCATGCCTGTTTTAGCTTCGTACTTTCTTGTTGCTTTTGATCTTGCGCTTTGCATTTTTTGACCTCTTTTCGATTTCTTTAAGCAATTCATAGCCGGATACAACCAGCAAAATAAACAGCGAAAGTCTTGATTTGTCTGAAACAATGACATACATCAACGCGAATACAATCATTGTCATGGTGTTTTTGATACAATAAAGAAAACAAAGTGAGCCGGCCGGTTTGACCGGCTCTGGGGTTTGTTAACCCTTGATTGACTTGATAAGTTCGGCTAAAGCTAAAATAAATGGTGAGGCTTTAGCAAGGAACGTTCCCAAGCATTCAAGGGTTTTTCTTGTTTTCTTTTTCGTATCATTCACCTCCTTCCTGACTATATTATATCGTATACGATACATAATAGCAATAGAAAAAGGGAATTTTATCCCCTCTTCTTTTCATTTATATCTGATATTTATTCCCGAAATCACACAGTGCTCTTCCGTGAATTCTTCTTACATGATCGTACGAATAGCCAAGATCCACAGCAATCTGTTCCAGCCTTTTATTTTCGACATATCTGGCATACAGCAAATTTCGATATACGTCATTGTCTACCGCATCGATCTGCCCAACGATCAGCCTTTTTAGGCCGAAGTAATGTCTCTGCTCATCCGCAAGCATTTCCTCATGCTCTAAAAGCTGATTCATTAGCTTTTCCTGTGGGCTCTTGATTTCCTGGTTACTGGATGGACTTCCCCCGCTCCCCAGCCGACAAGAAAGAGAGTTCATGGCCTCTCTGGTTTCAAGAATTTCATTTTCAATCTCCTTGATCCGACGCTTTGCTCGTCCAATCTGTAGCAAATACTCTTTCGGTTTCATAGATCCTCTCTTTCTCTTTTCTCTAGCAGCCAAATTCCTTAGCTCTCAATCCATGGAGATATGCCACTCGCATTCTTTCAAGCCGTATCTCTTCTTCAAGATTTTTAATCAGCAATTCTAAATCTATGGATTTCAAAAGCTTCAGCTCGGCTTCCAGATCAGACAAATGCTCAATTGATTTAGCTAACGAATGTTCAATCGTCTTTAACGGCTTTGGCATCTTTTACCTTCTCCTTAATGTCGACCCAGTCTTTATAGCCTTGGATCAGTGTTTCAACCATGATATAAATTCCGATAGCTATCAGAGCACACCCTAAGATCAGCGTCATTTCACTTTCTCCAGGATCGCATCTAGCAGGATCTTAACTAGCTCATCTCTGCGCTTTCTTTGTCTGGCATCGGTAACGACTGTCATAGCACCTAATTCCGACAATGCATTAATCGCTTTTTCTGTCATACAAACTCCCTCTTTGCTACTTTCCAATCATCTAAGATTTTTACCTCGTATTTGCCGCCTCTTTCTTTCACCACGGCCCATTTTTCGAATCCGCGATAAATTATACTGTCCGCTTCAAATCGCTCGCCTGAGCTTTTTGTGATGATATATGGCTTCATTTCCAGATGACTCCATTCTTGATCTCTTCAAAAAGGGCTTTTTCAGCAAGCTGCAGGACGATATCTTTGCCTTGAATCTCCTCTGCACCGAACTTCGCTAATGCATAAAACTTTTCACAAACTTCTTCAAAAGTTGGTTTTTCCATGATTTTCTCCATTCTCTTTGCCGCCAGTTCTTCGGCTTGTTCCTTGATCTTTTCTGGGATGATAAGCTTTGCTGATTTTCTTTCCGCTTTAGCAGCTCTGGTTTGGATCTCTTCGTGTTTGCAGTAGTAGATGACGTCCGATTTCAAAGATCTGACTTTAACCGGATGGAGGTCTTGCTCGATCTCAGCCATAACCTCCACTTTTATCGGCGTTTTAAAACGGATGCCATATAGATCATTCGCGTAAATAAATCCAATCTCGCCAGGTTTCCACTTTTTAGGCTTAGACATCGCCAACCTTTCGATGCAGGCTTTTTTCGGGTTCGAATCCATCAGGATATCTCGCTTTCAATTTGCTGATGTTCATCTCCATGCACTCTTCAAGCTCGATATCCAAAGTATCGAGTATCTCGGCGATCATCCACAGGCAATCACCGCATTCTTTCACCACGTGGTCGATGTCCAACTCATGACCCTGATAAACCTTTTGAAAAATTCCAGATACTTCCCCGGCTTCGGAAGCAAGCCCAAAGACTCCATGTCTGAGCTTCGCTTCTGGATCTTCGGTAATGCTGCAAGTTCGCATCGCTAACACCTGATATTCGTTTCCTGTCATTCTTTTTCCCTCTTCTCAAATTCTCTGTTGATTTCGTTTCTTACTTCTCGAATTGCCTGGTTGAACAATTTTTCTTCTCGCTTGTGAGATCTTTTCAATTCAGACTTCAGTAATCCGTTTAAAATTTGGTTGATTCTTTGTTTATTGATCGTGGTTGCTTCAAGTTCTGCAAGGTATTTGCCAGACTGGTTTGTGATTTTAATCAGCAAGGAAGTTTCAACTGCAACCACCAACGCTAACAGTGCAATTACGCCATGCTGTACTGACATCCTGATTCCTCGATTTCTAGGCACTGAAGAATCTTTCGGCAACCGAGACACGCTTTGCCGATGTTGCTTTCGTCAACTCCCGGGATTTCCTCAAATCTGTAGTGCTGTTTTACGTCCGGGTACTTCTCACGGTCGACTTCGCTGATAAATTCGTCATAAGATCTGACCCAAGTCCTATTTGGCTGTCGTACATCTCGATACAGGACAACCTGAGCATTGTTATCTGCATCCATCCCAATGCCATCAATCAGATAAACATTCCCTTTGAAATGCCGGTACAGCTTGCCGGCTATAATCTCTCTATCCATTCTTTTTTCTCTCACTTTCTTCTTTGGTCTTTCGATTGATCTTTGGATACGGTAACCAGCCGATCTCCACTCATCTGCCTGATTCGGCTCCAGAGGGCTGGATCATAGTCCGCGATTTCATCTGGAGTTTTCTCGCTGGTGATCAAGGTAATCAAACCGTTGCGGTAACGATAGTCCAGAAGTTCGAACGCTATGTCCAAAGCTCTGTCTGTCGGTTTTGTCTTCAGGAAGTCGTCAAGAAACAAGCATTCAACCTTTTGGAACTTTGAAAGAATCTCCTTTTCTTTGAACCAGTCCACACCCGACTCTCTAACCAACTCTGGCCAAGACTTAACAAGCAGCCTGTGACCGTCCCTAAGAAGTTGATTAGCGACACAAGAAGCAATCAGCGTTTTGCCCGATCCGATCTGCCCGATTGCGGTAAACCAGCCTTCTGGATTCTCGGCAAAACTGACTGCTTTTTGTTTCATGGATCTTTGCCAGTCGGCTTCGACTTTGAAGTCCTTGAACTTTCGACCTAGCATCGAGCCCATTCCGGAAGCATTGGCATTTCGAACAATTTCCCTTCTGGTCATACACTCGCAGCGACGCTGAGCCATCTCGGGATAAAGATCTGTTTCGGGGTCCCCGATCAGCACTGTTGTATAACCGCGGTTAAGACACTTGGGGCAATCGATCTTATCGAACTGATTCAGCTTTCCTGGCCTCTTGTTCTCATCATCGGCAAGCTTTTGCTGCCACTCCCATTCCGTCATGGCTGGCTTGCCAAATCCTGTGATCGTTTTAAACTCATCTGTCATAGCCATAAGCCTCCGTATTCTGCCTGCATCTCTTCTTTTGTTTTTTCTCTCTTTGCTGGTACTTCATTCATGTATTGCTCAAACTTCTGAGGTCCAAATAATGTTTGCGGCCTCAGGTACTTGTTCATCGTCTCGTTGTCTTTCCATTCAGATACTTTCAGATCAATGACTCTTTTCAGATCTTCGATGGATGCCCCTTCTCTGATCCGAGCATTGATTGGCTTACAACTGGCATCTGAATTAGGCGAAAACTTCTTATCAGCCTTCTCGTTTAAATACCGGATAACCTCAGCGGCAGGGGTGTCAGGTGGCTTGTCGCCTGACATAGTTTTTATATTTCTTTCATTCTTTAATTCTTTAATTCTTTCATTCTTGTTAGTGGTTACCGGTCGGTTACCGGTCGGTTGCTCGTCGGTTAACGGTCGGTTAACAGGTCGGTTATCCTCTTGATATACAGAATAGTGATTTACTTTAAGTACGGTAAAATTAGCCTTCTTTCCGTCGGTTATAATGTCGGTTACTTTTTCTATATCTAGCGAGCTATATAAATGCGACAGAGAAGTCTTAACTTGCTGTATAGATAGACCGGTTTGCTCCGCTAAATGTGGGATAGAAGTAACCAAACAGCCGGCAGGGATTTCATACCCCTGCCATTTCTTTACTGTATGGTTTGCCCGTCGAATCAAATGCTGAAAGAGATGGGCAGTCAGCGGCTTTTTATACCATTCCCAGTCTTCGATCTTTCGGTAATTCTTCACCCATCCCCTTTCCATTTTTTTACAGCCCCATTCCCTGGAGGATTTTCAATAATTCAACTGCTTCCTGGTGATTTAAAGTGATACCCTTGAGCATCCGATCATCCTGCCATGTGCGGATATCAAGCTTAGGCTCTGCCCCGTTGTAGCTGATCATTCGGACCTTTTTGGCCTTATCGCTCCATTCGGACAGCGTCCCCAACTCGGCTGTGATCTGATAGTTGAACTCACGCATTTTCGATCACCTCACCAGTTGTAGGATCTGTCGGTGTTTCTTCGTATTCGGCCTCGATGACAGTAGAGTCGGCAACCAGTGATAAATCGCTCATGGCATCAGATTCCGTTGGGTCGAAACGCTTAATTGTCGTATCGCTTTCGATCTGCAAGGCTCTTTCTGTGGCCATCGGTGCATACTTCAGCACACGCTTTACCAGTGTCTTTTTGGCCATCTGGTCGAAATTGGTTGACCACGGCGAAGTCCAGCCTTTGGAATAGGCCATACTATGCTTTTTGGCATGAGCTTCAATTTCGTCCTTGTAGGCTACCTCAAAATCAAAATCTCCGGATTTGGTCTTATAGAAGGCATAGTAGGCAATGATAGCTCCTCTGTTGCCTTTGGCAGGGACGTGATGAATTGTCGGATTCAAACCAAGCTCATAGCTGAAATCGTCGTTTTCGTGTACTTCCTGAGCCTTAATCATGGAGATTTCTCCCGATCTGCGAGCGAGTTCAATCAGGCCTTTATAACCGACCTGGAACTGTACTTCCATCACCCCTTTGTTTTTGAACGGGATCAGGTAAGCTTGACCCAATGGAGTATTTGGCTCCAGGCCAAGCTGAGCCGAGTTCATGACAGCTCCGATAAAGCTGGCCGGTGTGCACTCACCTAATTTCGGATTGGCGGTTAAGGCAGTCATACAGATTCGGTTAAAACGTTCAGGCCCGATCTGGGCAGGGAGTGCCCTTGCGATTTCTCCCTGGTATGTTTTCAACCATCCTTTGATACTCGTTGGCTGTTCTCTTTTGGTTGATACTTGCGAGTTTCGAGCTTTGGCAATAGCTCCATTCTGATTAACTGTATTGGTCATTATTAACTCCTTTCCGCTGTGATACGCAGCGGTCTGCTGGCGCTTGTGGTTGAGCAGGCCGCAGCGATGTCCGGGTACTCTTTTTTCAGCTTTCCTGTGTCAATTCTTCGGCTTTCCTGAGGTTTGAAAGATACTCTGTATCCAGATAGAACACCTTTGCAGGCTGTTCCAAGCGCATCTTTGATGCGGTTTTCACACTGCTTTTTCTTGTTTGTTGCATCCTTGATTTGTAAATCGAGCTCGTTTCTTGCATCGAAAACCTCTTTCAGATAGTCCAGGTCTTCAACTGCATCAGGTTCCACATCAGAATTAAGCGTCTGAATCGTTTTCTCAGTGGACTCAGACCAATCAATTTCTGGGGCTTCTTTGTTTTGGACTTTTGCCCAAAATTCCTCTTCTGCTTCGATCAGAGCCTGAATCTCGGCCTCGTCTCGGTCGATCCGGTAACAATAAAAGCCCTTTCCCATCACCAGCACGGCCATGTACCAGTGATCAAAACCAAGCACACTCATGTAGTGATAGCACTGGGCGTAATAACTCGGTGGAATGTCGCCACCTTTAAAATCGGTTTTATTCAGCGCATTTGCGGTTTTACATTCGAGCCCTGCCTTTTCGCCAACAATAAGTCGATCGACGTTAGCAAGCATGAAAGGATGCTCTTCGGATTGAAAGCTGAATCCGCTCTTTCTGACCTTTAAGCCGGTTTTTTCTGTGAATCTTTTTGCTACATAATCCTCCAGATCTCGGCCTACTCTCATAGCTTCGTTATCCGGGACCTCAGAGTTGATTAGCTGACACTTTTCAGCCCACAGCGTATAGGCCGATTTGTAAGGATTAAGACCTAAGATAGCCCCGGCATCTGAGCCGCCAAGTCCTTTCTGTCTTCCAGCAAGCCATTCTTCTCTGGTTTCGGGTAGTTTATGTTTGATATAGTTCATGTTTTTCCTTTCTAATTCCTTTCCACCCTGCCCCTGAGACGAGGTAGGGAAAATTTGTTAATATTTAAGTGTTTTGTTTAATCATGCCGTCCTGCTTGTGGTGATCAGGACGGCTTTTTTAGTGCCAGACCGCATAGTGAAATGCAGCCCCTAGAAACATCAGTGCTATTGCTATAACCAGGCTGAAGCCGAGAGCGATCCCGGCTCCAATCTGTAGCCCTCCTAAGAAGCGGTAAAGTGCTGGTTTGATGCGGTAGCGCTTGCCGAATAAACTGATAGTCTCTTGGTGATTTTTATTTGTTTCCATCTTGTTTCTCCTTTTAATCTCCTAAACCCGCTTATGACGCATATATATCTACGATTAATGTATCAAGTCTGGTTAGGGCTCCCATACACTCGCTCACCATGCGGCTAATTTGATATGCTTCATCGACGCCCAACAGATTGTGCTTCAATTCGTCAGCTAGATCTGCGGTTAATAAATCTGAAATTTCTAAAATATTTTCTTGAATTTGATTTAGATTTCGTCCTTCTTTCATCTCCATCTTTCTCCTTCCCACTCGTCAGCCGAGCGGTAATAATCATGGATCCGCTGTAGATCCATGCCGATCTTGTCAATCCAATCAAGAGCAAAATCCACTTGCTGTTCGATATCAGCGCCTAACAAGGCTCCAGAAAGAGCTGAGTTCAATACAGTACTCAGTTCACTTTCGGAATCCTGGGCGTTGATCATAATTTCAATCAGATCGTCTTTGGTCATTCTTCTTTCCCTCTCTTTTTTCGAGCCATTGCTCAAACTCTTTCGCATTCATTTCGTCTGCGTAGAAATCGACCAATTTTTGCAGGCCGATCCCTCTGGCAAGAGCCTGGAGCACTTCTTCTGTCATTCGCTACTCCTTTCCAACCTCGATAACTTTCACATCACAGCCGTTATCTAACGCGGTTTTGATCAACTCATCCAGAAAGTCGTCATCTTCCGGTTCGTCTTCTTCATCAACCTCGGAAATTAAGGCTTCGATTCTTTCGAGCAATTTCTCAAGGGCCCAAATAATATGCAGGTAGTTCACTGATCCATCTGGGTTAGCTGCGGATTTGTGTAGGATGCTGCCAAGGACTTCAGGAAGTCCTGCGAACTTTGGATTCCAATCCAAAGTTGCGTATAATTCGTTGTCGTCTGTTCTGATTTCGATCTTGTTCATGCTTCCCATCTCCTATAAATTTCTTCTGCAATTTTTAAATCGTTCAATTCGTATTTCTCTTTAACGATCATTAGTTCAACGACGTCATCGAGAATGGCTTCTCGATCACTGAGCATACCAGGGGTCATATCCGCCTTTTTGATCATCTTGTCGAATCCGTGTTTATTGCTGGTCGCTTTGTTAGCAATGGTGTTTGCTTTGATGTAATTCACTTTTCCGTTTGGCTTCAGGCTGTCGCGAAGTTTCTGCATCGCTTCTTTTTGATGCTCTTTGTCGAGCATCCGGAATACTTCAAAGCCTTCAAGGCCTGTCTGTTTTCGAAGTTCTACCAGCAAATCCATTACCCAATCTCTGAATTCGTCAGCGATTCTCTTTTTGCTAGCAAATATCGTGTTATAAACGCCTTTTTCATTAACGATTAAATAATTTTGAGTAACGCCGCGTTTGTCTGGTAGGGGGACGTTTGAAACGACCCCCTTCTTCTTAAGTCGGTAGCTAACGTCTCTTTGGCGAATTCCCAATGGTTTGCACAAATCAGCCAGAACCGCCCACCATTCGCCGTCTTTCTCAACAAATCGAATTTCGTTACCGTTCCATATTTCGGTTTTCATAACTTCTCCTTCTGATTAGGGCTACATCTATCAAGCAGGTAGTCAATGCTTGTCCCCCATGACTTTTTTAGCTGGCATAATACTTCGACCGGAATTGAAGACTTTCCGGTCAGCCATTTGTTAACTGTTTTGCGCCCAACTCCAAGAAAAACAGCAAGATCACCTTGAGTCATTCCTCGTCGAGCTAACTCAGCATTGATGTTTGGGTACATAGTTACTCCTTTCTGTAATAGGTTCAATTTGTACCTCTTACAGAACTTAGTATACCCGTTATGTACCTCTTTTCAACCCCTTTGCCGAAAACAAATACCCATTTTGTACCCATTACGGACTTAAGTTTCGTTCGTTTCGTATATAATGGAAACGATAGAAAGGATAAAAAAGGAGATGAAAAGTTTTGCGGAAAATTTAAAAGAACAAAGAATTGAACGAGGGTTCACCAAAAAAGAATTTGCCGAATATATGGGAATCCCGTTCGATACCTACAAAGCTTATGAACAAGGATCTAGAACACCAAAGATCGAAGTTATTTTGAATTTTGCAAAGGCTCTAAATGTATCTGTCGATTATTTAGTCGGTATGGATGAAGAAAAAAATCATTTATCTCCGAATTTGATGTTCAACTCCGACGAAGAAGAACAACTAATTAGAAAATTTCGGCTGGTAAATCCCAGATTGCAAAGAGTCGTTATGGAAATTCTCGATGTTGCCATCGACTTCCTGGAAAGTGATTCAGACCAAGAGGCCTATCCAATCCCAATGATCGAAAAGCGCTATTATTACGGACGGCCATCAGCTGGTGCTGGTAATGGTGCGCTAGATCTAGATGGAATCATTCGAATTCGAGATTCAAGAGACGCGCGAAAAGCTGATTTTGTTTTACAAGTTGACGGTCGCTCGATGGAACCCGAATTCAAAGACGGAGATTTTGTGCTTGTTAAATCTCAAGATGACATTGAAGATGGAGAAATCGGAATCTGGTGTGTTGATGGAGAAATCTACATTAAAGAGAAAAACGGCAACACCTTGCATTCTTTGAACCCTGAATACGAAGATGTGCCGCTGACAGATTTTTCCGATATTAGATGTTATGGAAAAGTAATCGGAAAGGCAGAGATATAAAAAAGGTAAAGATTCGAATTTGCTTTATATATAAGGTTTCTCTTGATTTATATACCCATTGGGTATATACTATAGAAGTCAGATGAAGCACTGGAAACCCATCTGATATAGAAAGGAATCAAGAGAATGGATGAAATTACACAACATATAAAAAGACTTCTTCCTTTGCTGGCGGCTATAGAAGAAGTCTTGATCAGAATCATTTCAGTCGTTGGATGGCTGATGATCCTTCTTAAAGTTATCGGAATCATTTAATTTAAAACAATTCAAAGAGCGGAGATTCCAGTGCTCTCTGCTCTTTCATTCTATAAAGAAAGGTATAAACATGTCAAAAGAATTAAGCAACTTCATCATTACTACCCTTGAGCTAATCGGCATTATCGCATTTTTTGTCATTCTCTGGGGGGCGATCTAAATGACTACAGACGCACAGAAAAGAGCCAGGAATAATTACAACGCCCGCAAGTTAACAAACAAAACAGTGAGTTTCAACAAAAATACAGAATCCGATCTTTTGAGATGGCTGGAGAATAAGTCCTTTGGTCCGTATGTAAAAAAACTGATCAAGGAAGATATGGAGAAACAAGCAAAGTAGAGTTAAATACAATTGCTTGTATTACAGAGTTTTGAGGAAGAGAAGAAGTGAAAAGACGATAGATAAAGGATATTCTCAGTTTTACTCTTTACATACTAGCTCTATTATGTTATTATATAGATGTAAGGAGGTGGTGCTTATGAGACACGCAAAGAAAAATGACTTCGAATACACATTAAAGCTCGCCAAAGCCGTGTTCAAAGTCATCTGGTTCTTACTCAACTTAGCGGCAGTTATAAAAACTTTGCTAAGTTGAATTATCAAGGGGAGATCCTCTCCCCTTCTTAGATATATGTTACACCTTAGAAAGGAGTTTATATGAAACATTGGAAAGATTATGCTGAGATTGCATTTTATATTATTGGAATCATTCTAGCTCTGATGGTTCTTTTTAAATAAGTAATCGTATCGAGTTATTGAGGGGCTGAAGAAATCAGCTTTAGCCTCTTCTTTAAGAAAGGAAAATTTATGCCAAGAAAAACTAAAGATGGTCAACCGTTCAATCAGCAATCCTATCAGAACGACTGGAAAAAACAGAATATGAAAACAGTTAGTGCATCATACAAAGCTGACTTTGTGGATGAATACAAAGCGGCATTAAAGAAAATTGGTCAGAAAAACTCGGAGGCTATAAGAACAATGATGGAAGATGTGATTAAAAAGGCCAAAGACAAATAAACAAACGAGCTCAGAAGCTGCTATCTTCTGAATTCAATGTATATCCAATTTCCAACAGAAAGGATGTTTAGATGAACGAAGTTAAAACTGCTGTAATCTATGCCCGATACTCTAGCAGCAACCAGAGAGAAGAAAGTATTGAATCGCAACTTAGAGTTTGTCACCGCTTTGCTGCCGATCACGATCTGGAAGTAATTCGTGAATATACAGACAGTGCAATCTCGGGTCGAACAGACCAGCGTCCAGCTTTTCAGCATATGATTAGCGACAGCTCCAAAGGCGAATTTAACACAGTTCTGATTTATGCTCACGACCGGTTCTCCAGAGACAAGTATGATACAGCGGTCTATAAGAGTAAATTAAAGAAGAATGGAGTACGGATCATTTCCGCTACTCTACCTTTGGATGACTCTCCAGAGAGCAGTCTGATGGAATCAATCATGGAGGGATTTGCCCAATATTATTCAGAAAATCTATCCAGGTCTGCTAAGAGAGGGCTGGAAGAAAACGCGCTGCATGCTAAAAGTAATGGTGCAACTCCATTAGGATATAAAGTTGAAGCTGGCCGCTTTGTCCTAGAGCCGGTTGGAGCTGAAGCCGTTCGTATAATTTTTGAAATGTATGCGGATGGATACGGCAAAGTTGAAATCTGTGACTTTCTAAATGACAGAGGCTTCAAGACCCGCAGAGGTGGAGAGTTTAAAAGAAATGGATTGCATGGAATTTTAAGAAACGAACGATATACAGGAGTCTATATCTATGGCGATCATCGCCACGAAGATGCTTTACCATCCATTATCAGTAAAGAACTTTTTGAAATTGTACAGAAAAGAATAGAAGCCAATCGGTATACTAGAGGAAGGAAGAAAGCCATGGAAGAATATTTATTATCCGGCAAGTTATTTTGTGGGGAATGCGGGGCCACCATGATTGGAGAACAGGGAACCTCAAGCACAGGTCAGAGATATCACTATTACAAATGCTCCAAGAGAAAAAATCGCCCCGGATCTTGTTCGAAGGAAACCGAAAGAAAGACAGATCTGGAAGATACAGTAGTAGCCTACATCTGTCGTGAAGTCCTGACAGATGACATGATCGAACAGATTGCTGAGAAAGAGTATGCTCTTCTGGAAGAAGAAGCTTCAAATAAAAGTCTTTTGGTATCACTGGAAGCAGAACATGAAGAAGTCACTAAAAAGATTGAAAATATTTTAGCAGCGATCGAAGAAGGCATTTTTACCCCAAAAACGAAGGAGCGCCTTATAGATCTGGAAGATCAGCAGTCAATTCTTGCAGATAAGATTGTTCGCGAAAGGTTAAAGAAGCCAGCCTTTACAAAGGATCATATCGTTTTCTGGCTAGAGAAGTTTAGAGCCGGAGATATAAATGACTTTGATTATAAGAAAGCAGTTATTAACTCTCTTGTAAATTCGGTCTATCTTTTTGACGAAGAAAAAGGCAATGATGCCAAAATGATCATTGCCTTAAATATTGAAAACGTGCCAGCTAAGAAGCTGACACGTTCGGATGTGCTAAAAATGGTGAGGCCGATGCGACTTGAACGCACACGAGCTAAGCTCACTACCCCCTCAAAGTAGCGTGTCTGCCGATTCCACCACGGCCTCAGTACCTCATTGCCTAATCTATTATACTTATAGAATTCGAAAGTACAACCCAAAATAACAAAAAAAGAGAATTTTTTATTAATTATCCATCTGTCCTTTATTTGGGAGAATAAACTATGAAGTTTCCATCATTCGATGAGTAAACAAAGACATTACCTATTGAATAAATGCTCCTTTTCTGTTTTAAATTCTGGCACTGTTAATGTATTGAATAGCATTTATTTCGAAGAGCACATCAGAGCGCCAGCTAGTATGATAATCGCGGCAGCTATTTCTAAAAAAGTTGGAATGCTTCCAAGCAAGAGCAAAGAAAAGACAATTGCCCATCCCGAATAAGTAATATTTAACGGCATGGCTTTAGAGGCGCCAATCAGATGAATTGCCTTATAGTAACATAAGTAACTTGCAGTACCTGCTATTGCGGCAAGAGCGATCACTTTCAAATCGGGGCTCATTATAATCTGCGATGTGAGAGGCCATCCATCAAGAAGTGGAACTAAAATCAGACCGAATGTAATTGAAGAAGTAATCTGACGGATGGTCAATGCCTGATCACTGCTGACCATTTGGCTTTCAGTTGACTTCTGGGCAACCAATCCTTCTAAAGCCCAGCCTAAGGCACAAACCAGACCAAACACCAATCCAATAAGCAAGTTCGAATTATCACTCTGAGCGCTGCCAGCTGATAAGGCAATTACTCCGCTTAGAGAAAGTATAAGTCCCAAAATCTGCCTCTTTGAGAACCGCTCATGAAAGAGCAGAAATGAAAGAAGAAGACCAAATGCAGGATACAAACAGGAAAAGACAGCACTTAATCCTGGACCAGCATAGCGAATACAGAAAACGTATCCACTCATCCCCACCGGACCACCTAAAAGGCCGGCAAAAATCAGCCAACGCCCTTCTTTCATGGTTAATAGATGAAGGAGTTGCCCGAGCTTCTTTTTTGCGATCTGAAGCAGGATTAAAATCAGGGCGGAAATTGAGTCATGAATAAACGTCGCAACAACTGGTGCCATCCAGATCATTTCATAGGGAGCTAGAGCCATAGATAAAATTACTGAATCAACGGCCCATAACATACCTCCCGCAAGCCCGAATAAAATTCCTCTTGAATCCTGTTGTAAATCCGATTTGCTGTCTGAAGATCTAAAATCCCTTTTTCCTGTACTTGAATCGTAATCTCTGTTCTTATCAGTTTTGTTCATTTTCATTTTCTTTGATCTCTTTTTTATTCATATTTATCTTTTATGATACCAGCGAATTCTCGTCATTGAGAAGATTGAGAATTGCTGGCTTCCAGACTGAAATCAGACGTTCGAGGCTGTAGGCTGCATTCGCCGGACTGGTAGATGGTAATACAATCGGTTTAATTTCGACTTCTGGATATTGGTATTTCATAAAAAATTTTTCAGCGGCCTTTCCATTACAGATGATGTAATGAATATTTGATTGCCTGAGAACAATTTCAAGATCATTAACCTTCACTTCTCGAATGCTCGAATCGCTGCTTCCCTGAATCTGACAGCTCTCAATCACATCCCAGATGGCCAGCTGATGACCCAGAATAAAGTCAGTTTTCTCTTCAATCGTTTCTGGAATACTTACTTCAAATATTCCAGCCAGTACCTTCCAGAAGCGATTACGTGGATGACCATAATAGAAGTTATTCTCTCTGGATTTCACTGACGGCAGACTGCCAAGAATTAATATCTTTGAATTCTGATTCCAGACCGGGGCAAAGGGATGAGTGATTCTTTCTGCTTCCAAAATCAGCACCTCCAAATCCAAATAGTTCCAAGTTTAGCCACCTATACAAAAAGATCTCCGCTTCTTTGTAAACCGAAATAAAGAAGGATATCACTCCTGACCTGATCAACTCAGAACCACTTTCCATAACCATAGTTTAGCTTCTAAACTATTAATCCTCGCAAACAAAAATTATCGAAAGCTTAAAATTCAGAAAACCTTGAATTGAAAGATCCATCCCCTATCAGAGTTTAAAAAAAGACTATTTATTTCCATGAAACAAACAGTCTTTTCAGATAAATTGTATAAGAATTTAACAAGCAATGATTTATATCTGTCCAGTTTGAGAAATTACCTGATTCTGTCTGAATGCATCATCTTGAAGAATCCTGGTTGCTGGATGTTTGATGATTAATGCGATCACAAGCATTAAAGCTGCACTTCCTAGTGAAATCGGAAAAACCATTACAATCGTTTCAAAGGTAGGTTTTAACGGGAAAATGAACAGAATCCAGAAAATCCTAAGGATACAAACCCCAAAAGTTGTCAGTACAGCGGGAAGCAATGAAATTCCAAATCCACGAAGATATCCAGAAATAACCTCATATTGAACTGAAAACAAGTGAGAGAATACCAGAATGCAAAGCCGGTAATAGCCATATTCGATCACTTCCGGATTTGAATTAAACAAAGCGATCATGTCCTTTCCAAAGCAGACGATTAATGAAGCTGCAATCAAAACCGCTCCAAATCCTTCCATACAGCAAATTTTCAGAATCTTCTTACATTTTTTAATCTGATGAGCTCCATACGCCTGTCCGATAAAAGTTGTACATGTCTGACCAAAAGCAGATACGAAGTTGAATGTTGTTAACTCCAGATTGATCGACGCACTGCTTGCCGCCATAACAATCGTTCCCAATGAATTAAAACCAGACTGAATGACCATGTTGGCGATCGAAAATACAGAAGTCTGAATTCCGGAAGGCACACCTATTTTCAGGATCCGTTTAGCCAGTTCAGGATCAATACGAAACTTCCCATAATCCATACTCATCAGTTTGGTTTTCTTAAAGAGCAAATAGATCAGAAGAACAGAACTGATTGCATTAGAGGTAATCGTTGCAATGGCTACTCCAGCTACGTTGAGATGTAAAACCGCAACCAGAAACAGGTTTAAGGCTACATTGACGATCCCGGCAAAACTCAGAGTTAAGAGTGGAAGTCTGGTATTTCCTATGCCTCTGAAGATCGCAGCACAGAAGTTATAAAGCAAAATGACAGGCATTCCAATCAGGTAGATTCTCATGTATTCCATGGCCATCCCAAAAACCTCATCCGGAACGCTCATCCATCTCATTAATGCAGGTGTAATCAGCTGTCCAACGATAGCAATGAAAAATCCGCCAATCAGGGCAATGATGACAGAAGTCTTCGCTGCTCGAGAAGATCCTTTTTCATTTCGGTGGCCAGTCATATTTGCAATAACGACATTCGAGCCAAGTGAAATACCGATAAACAGATTTACCAGCAGGTTAATCAGCGGAGCACAGGCGCCAACTGCTGCCATACACTGAGCGCCCAATTCCCCTGTAAACTGTCCGACAACAGCAATATCCGCGGCATTGAATAATTGCTGAAGTATTCCGGTAAAGGCCAGCGGTAAGGCGAATAGTAGAATGTTTTTACTGAGTGAACCATCCAGAATATTTTTTACAAAAGTTGATTTTTGCATGTCTTTTTTCATCCTTCTTTCTTTTTCTCTTCTCTTCTAAACAAGTTCAGTATAAGTCCTAGCAGCTAAACTGTACCCCTGAAAGTGGACGTGATCTTTATTTTTCCTGATTCAGTAGACACCGGAAAAATCAACCTGAAATTTGTGGACGCCGTCTCAATATGTTCCCGAATTGTAGACAGTCATAAAATTCAGACTTCGTGCATTCTGGTGAAATACTG
>NZ_MPJW01000198.1 GCF_001945525.1 Ileibacterium valens | reverse complement strand
GCGATAAAGTGCGGAAAATCACTCAGTTTTTATCGTATTCGTGAGGCTTGAAGCCGAAAAATGGCTGATTCCAGATAAAAATTTCTGGTAGATTCTGAACACCACGATGAAGTGCGGAGCAATTCGCACTTCTATCTGCTTAACTTAATGACATTGTAAAACATATATACAGCCGATAATGCCAAAGACAGAAAAGGCCATATGAAAATAATATTTAATTTTTCGGGTGCCCAGATCATTCCACATATTATTGTTATCAGCGAAATAAGAAGATAGAAATAAAAGTGAATTCGTAGAGCTGATATCTGATTTCCTCTCAATTCTTTTTCCTGCCAGATCTTCATTCCCGCATTAAATATGATCTGCACCATGATAAAGATTCCAAAAGTGATAATCGTTGAATTCCATCCTCCTCGTCCTAGTCTTGGTTCCGTGAATAGTAAAACGATCAATCCTATAGTGTTGAGTAAATCCAAAAGAAACCTTTACGCATGTTGCACCTCCCAATGTTCAATTTTTTACTCATTCTAATGAGTTGATCCTGTTGAATATAAAATTAATCGTTTTTTTTATCTTCCTTAGTGTTTCTGCATTCAATTATATTTTGTCTTCTGATTATAAAAGCTCGAACATTTAACCTATTTTATTGTCTTTGAAACAGGATTGAATTTCGTTACCTTCAGTAAGGGATTGCTGAATTCTTCAGTTTTTCTTCGTGTTATTGTTTCTACAAGACTTGGACGTGATTGCCGGTAACTGCTGCCTGGATCGAGTAGATAAAGGTGCTGATTCTAAAAGTAAGACGAGCTGACAATGCAAAATACTTTTTAAACAGCATTTCTTTCTTTGTATATTTTATATACATATTTTTCGTATTTTTTAGCAGAGAGTGGTCATGTAAGCCAGATTGTTATTACTTCCGTCTTTGCGTAACATTTTAATACGAGCATCCACTATAATCTATTATCAAAATTCTCTTGGGATTTTATCCGATCGTTACTATCTTTTAATCGGTCAAAAATTATGATTTTTTTAATTCAGCTTTTCTTCTTCCATTTTTCTGATTTGTTCTACGATTTTCTGACTGAGAGAAACTCGTTTAAATGGCGTCATGATATAGTACCCATCAACATCATCACCCATCTGATCCGCAGTTTTAAGGACAATACTGAGTGCTAATTGTTCCGCCTCTTCCCTGCTTAAAACCTTATACTTTTCAATGATCGATTCTGGAATATCCATCCCGGATATTTCGTTTGCTAAAAACAAAGCGTTTTTATAGGAGACAATAGGCATTAATCCTCCCATAATCAAACCTTTGAGTTCTTTTCTCGCCCTTTTCAGATTCGAAATGGCTCGATCAGAAAATGCGGGTTGAGTCAGAAACCCTTCCATTCCATTAGCTTCCTTTTCCTTTGCGATTCGAATTTGAACGTCAAAGTTTCTTGCATTGATATCAAGTGCTCCATACATATGAAAAGGTGTACAGGTTTTGCTTTCGCCTAAGGTTTTGACAAAGCCGGCAAGCATTCTTGAATTGAATGAATAGACTGCACGAACCTCCTGCCTTAAATCGGATGGCAGAGGATCCCCGGTAACCAGTAAAACATGATGGACATCCTCAATACTCAGCCCCAGCAGCAAAGCTTTAATTGCGTTGAGATTTCGGTCTCTGCAGGTCATGTGCGGAAGAACTTCTATTCCAGCTTCTCTTTTGATTTTGCATGCCAGAATGGAGGAATCTGCTCGAGGCCTTCCAATTGGATTGTCAGCAATTGTAACCATGTCAGCTCCACTGTGTTTCAGCCGGCTGACTCCTTCTAAAAAGAATGAAATGGAATCATTGGCTGGTGGATCAAGTTCAACCAGATAGGATTTTCGTTTTGCCGCATGATTTTTCAGAAGGATCCCTGGTTCTTTTCCATCCTTAAATGAATTTGGATTTGGTATTCCCAGTTCAGGATCTTCGTCTGAATGAACTTTTTTTTCTGTCTCCTGTGCTGAGCACTTATTCAAGTGATCCACATCTTCAAGAATCTTTTTCTTTTCCTGTTCAAGTTCCTTAAACAGTGCAGAAATATGTTCAGGCGTTGTACCGCAGCAGCCTCCAAGGATCACTGCTCCATGATGAATTAAAGAAATCATGCCAGAAGCAAAATAGTCCGGAGTTCCATCGTAAACTGTTCTTCTCGATAAGATACTTGGATATCCAGCATTAGGCATTACAGATAACGGCTTATGCAATTCAGGAAGATCCTTCACCAGATTCAGAAGATGAGAAGGACCGCACATACAGTTAAACCCAACAGCATCAACAGATTCCATCTGATCCAGTATTTTGATCTGTTCAATGCCCGATTTACCGCTTCGGGTAATTCCATCCGCAGCGCAGGCAATTGATACAAGAAGAAAACTATCCGAACATGTATTTTTTAACCAGTCAGCTATTTCATCAATCCACTCAGTATCCGGTAAGGTTTCCATCAGAAAATTACGGACTCCCTGTTCAAGAAAGATTGAGATCAGTTTCTGATAGATCAAAAGTGAATCCGATTTTGCTTCAGCTGAAATAGGTCCCAGATCGGCAAATACATAGATTTCTTCATGACAATCTGATTCTTTAATTGCCTGTCTGGCGTTAAAAACAGCAGCCTGAATCAAATCTGAAATGTATTCTTCTTTTTGTCCAGAAAGATTTTGGGCCAGCTCATCAGCTAAGGAATAGGTATTGGTTTTAATGGCTTTGCAGCCGGCTTGAATATAGTCTTTATGGATTTGAACAATCGTATCTGGATCCATCCGATTAGCCGCTTCTGTTTTTGTTGATGGTTTTGATGTATTTTGTGCAAACAACGTCCCCATTGCTCCATCAAATAAAAGCAAATCGTCTGCTGGCCATTGAGAAAGAATACGCAGATCAGAATTCTGTTTGAAAGTTTCTCTGATTTTCGAATTTGAATCAGCATTTATCTTTGTATTGATTTTTGATGGATAACTCATTGACCAAACACCTTTCTGGCAATTGCCACGGATGCTCTTGCATCTTTAGCATAGTAATCCGCCTTGATATCCTTTGCAGCTTCTTGCGTTAATACAGCTCCGCCAACCATGATTACCGGTGGATTTTTTAATGTATGAAGCAAGGCAATCGTTTCCTCCATCGAAGGAATTGTTGTGGTCATAAGCGCTGAAAGACCAACCAACCGAATCTGATGCTTTTCAACCGTTTCTAAGACCAGCTGCGGATCTGTATCCCGTCCTAAATCAATCACCTGATAACCATAGTTTTCCAGAAGAGTTTTAACGATATTTTTTCCAATGTCGTGAATATCTCCCTTGACTGTCGCCAGGACGATCTTGCCTTTCTGAATGGAGCCAGTTCCCTTTTCGGCCATCGACTCCTTTAAAACTTCGAATACTTTCTGCGCTGCTCCGGCTGCCGATAACAGCTGCGGCAGATACAGTATCCCGTTTTCATAATCCTGCCCAACCTGATCAAGTGCTGGAATCAGATATTTTTCAGTAATATCCAACTCAGAGCAAACTGCATTATTTAAAAGATTTCTGGCTGCATGGGCAGCTTCACTTTCCATTCCATTTTTAATGGCATGAATCAGATCATTCGATTCAGACTGTGGAGAATTCAAATTCTCACTTTCGTTTGAATGATCTCCAGCAACTTCCAAGAATCCGGAAGCGGATTCTGATGGTTCTTTATGAAGCTGGGCCTTCCTTCTGGATTCTTCTTTACTTTTCTGTTCCTGAAGAGCAAAACGATCGATATACGCTCTGGCTCCTTTATCCTGATTATTGATCACCTTAAATGCTGCAACTGCATCCATCAGTTCCTTTGTGTTTGGATTAATGATAGCCAATCGAAGACCTTTGCTGAGTGCTCCGATCAGAAATGTCTGAGTGATCAGAATTCTAAGGGGCAAGCCAAAGGATATATTTGAAACGCCAAGAATCGTTGGGATCCCCTGCAAATCAGCCCATTCTACTGTCTGTAAAGTTTCGAGCGCCTGATCCTGTTGGGCACTCAATGTTAAAGTCAGGGCATCAATCCATAAATCCTTTTTATCAATACCCATTTGATCCGCTCGATCAATAATCTTTTTGGCAATCTCAATTCGCTTTTGAGCATCTTCAGGAATTCCTTCATCATCAAGACATAAAGCGACCAGGCATGTATTGTATTTTGCAGCAATCGGTAAAATGGTATTTAGCGATTCTTCTTTCCCGTTCACAGAGTTGATGGCAGCCTTTCCGTTGACTACTCGCAGCCCATTTTCAAGAGCTTTTGGATTGGATGAATCAAGAATCAGAGGCAGATCACAGACGGATTGAATCTTCTTTATAGCAGCTGGAAGCATGACTTCTTCATCCACTCCTGGATACCCAACGTTAACATCGAGCAGATCTGCGCCAGCTTCCTTTTGTTCAAGGGCAAATCTTGCGATCACATCCAGATCCTGATCAAGGAGAGCTTTTGCAAACCGCTTTTTACCCGTTGGATTAATCCTCTCACCAACTACGCCAACCTGATCACTGTAGAATGCTTTTGATGCCGAGCAGACTCCATACCTTTTTGTGACATCTCGAGAAACAGGCTTTTTGTTTTCTGTCAGCTTTTCGAGGATTTGGATATGCTCTGGATTCGTTCCACAGCAGCCTCCAAGAAGATTTACACCACTCTCGATGAACTTCTTTGCAGCTTCTTCAAATTTCTGCAGACTCATGGCATATTTTCCGGTTCTTGGATCCGGAAGGCCGGCATTGGGTTTGGCAAGAACTGGAAGACTCGTTAAATGACTTAACTTGTCGATCAGTTCAACCATCTGTGAAGGACCTAATGAGCAGTTCAACCCGATGGCATCCGCCTGAAGGGATTCAAGAGTTAATGCCATGGCTTCAAGAGAACAGCCTGTAAAAGTTCTGCCATTGGCTTCAAAAGTCATGCTGACCAGAACTGGCAAATCACTGTTCTCTTTTGCGGCCAGTAAAGCAGCTTTGGTTTCATAAAGATCAGTCATTGTCTCGATGACAATCAAATCGGCTCCCGCTTTAACACCAGCCTTTACCACTGAAGCAAATGCGTCGTAAGCTGCTTCAAAACTTAACGTACCCATTGGTTCCAATAATTGACCTGTCGGTCCTACATCCAGGGCAACCAAGGTGTCTGTCCCTTTGACCGCTTCTTTGGCATTCTGTATTCCAGCCTGAATAATCTCTTCAAGACTTTCATTCAGATCCTTGATTTTTAAAGGATTTGCCCCAAATGTATTGGCGTAAATAATATCTGAGCCTGCATCAACATATTCTTTATGTATTTCCTGCATGACTTCAGGTGCTCGAAGATTATAGAGTTCCGGTATTTCAGCATAAGGCAAAACCCGCTGCTGAATCATTGTTCCCATCGCTCCATCAAGCAAAGTAAATCCTTTTAATCGGTCTTTAAACTCTCTTTTATTCATAATCGTTCTCCACTGTTTCGTCATTCCTGGTCGATTTTTTTCAACTTTTCACTTCGACTTTCAATTTCGACTGTCAATTCCTGGTTTTTTCTTAGTTGTTAATTTTTGATCCTTCTACATCTGCTTGTTTAGCTTCTGGTTTCAATATGAGATGGTCTTTGAATACTCACATTTGGATTTCATTGTGCATTCGTCACAATTATGATTCTTTTGCTTTGAAATCTTGGTTTCCATACTGCAGCAATCCATGATCATCTGATTCTTTACACCTGCAAAAGCAGTAATGCTTTTCGTCGGATTCATCATCAATGAATCACTTAAATAAATCCCGCATTTTCTGCTCAGATCAAATTCTCTGAAAAGATCTTTCTGTAGTTTTAAAGGTAAATCGCCGTAGCCGCATGAAAATCTCGGTAGTAGTCTGATATCAGGCAGATCCTGCTGGATTTCCTGTTCAATCTGATCCATTACACTTTCAATTGCAGAAGATCCAAGTGAATCAAAAAGCAAGGCATCCGATGCATTGACAAGACTTTTCGAGGCAAGCTTCTGATCAAATCCAATCGACAGGGTTCCAGCCATAAAAACAACCTGTTTACATTCTTGAAGCCGTTTGGCGGCAAGCTCACCTTCCAGAACGATTGAAGTGCCTTTTAGTGCAACTTTGTTATCAAGAAATTCAAGATCAAAGAGCCGCCAGTAGGTTTTTGGCATAACAGAACTTTGAAGTTCCTCATGAAGCTGATCCATCTTCATTACAAGTTCATTCTGAAATGGCTTTTTACAACCTGAATAAATCAGAGCTAGATCCAGATCGACTCCAGGAATCATAACTTTTTTATTCATTGATTCACCTTCTTTCATTTACAGCCGCAAAATCTGTTTGACATAAATTGAATTATAACGAAAACTATTACCAGCAACTTAAAATCACAACTTTAAATACATGAGAGGGACTGCCTATGAAGAAAACCACATCTATTTTGCTTGGATTATGTGTACTTGGAGCTGCTGGATTTCTTGGAATCACAGCTTTATCAAGCAAACCAACAGATTCAAAGGATGTTGATAAAGAAAAACAGAAATCGTTGACTGTTGAGGTTATCCATAAAGATGGAACAAAAGCAACTTATGAATATGTTACTGATCAGTCATACCTGGGAGATCTGCTGCTTGAAGAAGGATTAATCGCTGGAGAAGAAGGCCCTTATGGTCTGTTTGTTAAAGAGGTCGATGATGAAAAGAGCAATTTTGAACAGGATGGTTCCTGGTGGCAGCTGCTGACTGATGGAAAGCCTGCAGATCAGGGAGTTGATGAGACTCTGATTGAAGACGGTTCAGTTTATACATGGACCTATACAAAAGAGTAATCTCCCCACTCTGGAAAAATAGTTACAACCTTAAACCTGACTTACATGAAATCTCTGAAAACAATTCGTTTAATCACTTTGTATTCCTGCCTTGGAGCCTTAATCTTCGCTTTAAAAATGGTTATGGCTCCCTTTCCAAATATTGAACCAGTCACCTTAATGGTTATCGTGCTTGGCAGTACCTTAGGAATTCAATCCATATGGGCCATCCTGATTTATATCTTATGTGAAGTTCTTACATGGGGGGCTAATATCTGGGTACTTAATTATCTGTATCTTTGGCCATTGCTTCTTGTGATTTCCTGTCTTCTTAGAAAATCCAATTCAGCCTTTGTTTATGCCTGTACAGCTGCTCTATTTGGTTACTGTTTTGGTGCATTTTGCGCTATACCGATGATTTTTATCTCTGGTATTAGTGGAGCCATCGCCTGGTGGCAAAGCGGTGTTCTTTTTGATCTGATTCATGGAACAAGCAATTTCATCCTGGTCTTGATACTCTATCGTCCACTTCATAAAGTACTGAGTGAATTGCTAAATCGATTTATTCAGCTTAAAAACTCTGCAATCAGATAAATCTCCTGATTGCAGAGTTTTTTAAGGACTTCTTTAGTAAATCGTAAGTAACTTTAATTATGAGCTCAAATAGTAATTTCGATTGGATGACCTTCAACAGAAGCTATGACGCTTTCATAATAACCATCTCCAGTCATCCTTGGCCCATTCA
The DNA here is from genome assembly GCF_001945525.1 of Ileibacterium valens. Lineage (GTDB taxonomy): Bacteria > Bacillota_I > Bacilli_A > Erysipelotrichales > Erysipelotrichaceae > Ileibacterium > Ileibacterium valens. The sequence goes on along the minus strand of NZ_MPJW01000198.1, from coordinate 2,686 downwards.
TTGTTTCATAACCAGCTTCTTGAAGTTCTTTGGTCAGTCGGTCTACTTCTTCTTTGTTTCCTACGCTGAAAGCAAGATGAGCATATCCTGTTCTTGGGGTTTCAAAATTTGCCTTAAGCAATCCTGGTTTATTCATAATCTCCAGTCTGGCTCCTTCGTCAAATTCAATAAAATAGGACGAAAAGCCGGTTTTTGGATTATGGTAAATCTCATTGCTTACTCCTTTAAGCATCGTTGTGAAGAAATTTTTTGCTTTTTCCAGATCCTCAACATAAAGTGCAGCGTGTTCAATTTTCATAAATTCTCCTTTTCTCTTCAGTACTCCTAATTGTAACGAAATATCTGCCCAAGACTTGAAACTTTTGTATCAGTTAAGATCCATTCAAACTTTTAGAAAACCATAACAACAGACCGTATGCGTCATTTATGCGCTTAATTAAATTCAAATAAGCTCAAAATGATCATTTTAAATTTCAGATACTTTTTCTTTGATTTCCTGTTTTAATGTGATATTATTTTCGAGCAAGCAACGAAGTTACTTGTAAAACAAACAATCTAATCAATGGATCCTTAGCTCAGCTGGCAGAGCAACTGACTCTTAATCAGTGGGTCTAGGGTTCGAATCCCTAAGGATCCACCATTTTAGACAATAAACCTTATTTATAAATAAGGAAATAAATATTTGTATGTCATTCTTATGACATACTTTTTTTATTTCTTCATTATGCTTTTTATCAGGCAGTATTAGCGCTCTTATATCACTATAATTCTCTCTTGAGTTTTAAAATACAAACAATTTCTTCCTATCTCTAAAGAATATCCTTACCTCATTTAAATTCCAAAATGAAAGATATGTATATGGTTATCGAAACATTTATTCTTATTTAAGGAATTTTTCAGCAATATTATCAAAAAATAAAATTTTTATAATCTCTATAGTTCATCAGTTTTTTTTGACTTTATTTACTAGAATACAATTAGTTAATCTCAACCACAAAGGAGGATAGGATATGCAACAGCTTGCTCTTGGCTTATTAGCAGCTATTGGATGTGGATTTGTTGTTCGCTGGATATATAGAAACAAAGAAAAGCTTGAAGTTCCATTTCTGATCAAATTCACTGGAGATTTTAAAAACGCCGACATTCGGGATAATAAGACATTATCCAGAGTCGGAAAATGGGTGCGTATCGGCGAAGGTTCTTATCGGGCTCAGTGTAAAATAAGTGAAGCCAAATTAAGACAAGTGGTTGAACAAGAATATCCACACATTCCTAAAAAAGACATCATTGTATACAACACAACAAATGCATATGCCGGTTTATAGATCAAACTGATACTACAAAGGTAATTTTGCAGACTTACAAATCAAGACATTAAATTAAGATGTCGATCCTCTCGTTTTTTTCGATAGGATCGACTTTTTTTCTTTGTTATTTACAGAGTATTTTCAGAGTCAGGAAATGACTTCCGGCATCATAAGAGGTCGAAAATCCTCCTGTTTCAGCATTGGTATGTTTGGCACGGTCCAATCCGTATAAGATTGAAATCGGTTTTTAGGACGGATTATAGAATTTGAGAAACTAATTTTGTAGGTAAGGGTAAAAAATGAAAGATGGAGTTAGACAGGTTCCATTGGTGAATACACCCCATCCGTTTTATGAACTTCATATTCTTATTTCAATATTTGCATTCTTTCTTTTTAACTTGCTCTTTTTAGGTTCATACCATTCTGTAAATCCAAGAGCTCGTCGAGCAATCACAAAGCGGCTGCCTGGTGAGTACTGGTCTGCAACATATTCTGATACTTCTTTATTCCCAATTCTGCTTCTATAAAAGGCACTGACAATATGGTTCAGTTTTTTTCCATGGTTTCTGGATTTCTTCTTTCGTAAACTGATCTCTTCTAGAGCTACAGACCAACCTTCTGATTCAGCCTGTTTAGAAATAGAAGTCAGAGTCTGCTAAAGTGGAGCATTTTCTCAAAAAAAAAAAAAAAAAAAAAACTAACCGTTTTTGATTCTATGTTAAAAAGCTCCATTTCTGTATAGCTGTTATGAAATGACCTTTGTCAAGAGTGAATAAGAAGACATATTGCCCCCTTACCCCCATTGATAGTCTTCATTTTGGTTCGATGGTAGACAGCACTTCACAGAAGCTGCACGGCAATTGGCCCCGGCTTTTGGCCACTCTGTTATACGTGGATTGGTTACCAACAGGTCAATGGTTCGCCAGGAGTGGAGCTGTCTCAATGCGTGGATCACTGCTGTTACACAGGCCAACAGAGTTATAACGCCCATCACTCAGACCTTGCACAGGCAGCTTCTCTGAACTGCTGTCAAACACCTGAACTAAAATGGTAGATTGCAGGTTAAAACTCGTTGATTCTGATATGAAAGCCCCCCTTGTCAAGGGCGCACTGAGGGCTAACTAATTTATTTTTTAACTACATAAAGGGATTAGTGAATGTCATGCATAAATCCTGGAATGGATTCATCAGCTATTTAAACCAATCTGATATACGTGGATTTTCACAGGTTAATGGTTTCGCTGAGACCCCACCATCTAAAAACGCGGATTAACATAGAATTATCGTGGATAGTCAAACCTCTTACTTCCAGGACTTATGAATGACATTCATTTCTCTGAACTTTATTGTCAATTGTTCGTTAACTTCAGATAAAAAGA
>NZ_MPJW01000221.1 GCF_001945525.1 Ileibacterium valens | reverse complement strand
GGGAAGAGAGAATGGAGCAGTGGCAAACGGCCCTGAATCGAGTTATAGTGTGTTTGGTAATTTTGTTTATTGAGCATGAACATATTTTACCAAAAAAGGCACCTCATCCATTACGGATCAGGTGCCTCTTTTTATTTTTGGACTGTCAGAAATTTAACAGCCCCTTTTTTTAGGTTAGTAAATCCATCAAAACCATTTGAAATGAAAAAAAAGCGAATTGGCCAGCTTACAGTCCAATTCGCTTCTTCTAGATATTTCTAATTCGGTCTTTGGTTTATTACTTTGCTTCAGATTGATCTGCGTTTTCCTGAACAGATTGATCATCCGGATTATCTGAATCATTTTGCAAGTCAGAAGATGACTCAGTCTGATCTGTATCCGGGTTTGAATGGGCTGAATTTTCATCAACTTCTTCAGGTGGAATTGAAGATGCAAAGGTTGGCTGATCATCAGAGAAATGGATTTCGATCGTATAGTTTTCTCTGAGTTCCGGAATCATTTCAAGCAGCTGCGTCAGTGACCTTTGGGTTTCAGCTTTTGCTTCTTCAATGACATTCTTTTCATCGAGTTCTTTAAGAATGGTCTGTTTTTGAACTGTTGCAAAATCAAGATAATCCTGAATGGAAATTGGATTCAGAAGGTTCATCGATTCATCATAAATCTCAATGCTTTCTTCTTCAATCGTATTTGAAATGACTTCTATAGGCGGACAGTCCACAATGACCTTGTTATTGCGAACTGTGATTTCCAGGTCTCTGGCATTGATTCCAAGCTTGACCTGACCCTGATAAGTCAGCAGAAAGTTCTTTTGAGTAAACGGAATCTGCCAGCCGTTTATTTCATGCGAATTTTCAAATTTTCCAACTTTGGCATAGTTGTATTCCGTTGTAATCAGATCACTCGCATTTTCGATTGAGTTTTTTAGCATCGTGGAATTAATCGAAGTACTTGTCGATGGCCGTGAAGTAAAAAAGAGCCATAACAGAAGAAAAAGACAGATAATAAATCCGAATATGGTCCATACAGCCGAAGTTCTCAATTTTTTCATACCAAAATATTAGCACAAACTATTCTATGTTCCTGTAAATTCAATAAACCAATTGCGATTGCGTAAAAATTTCATCAGAAACTTGCTTTTTACACTTTCAATTTTGAAAAATCTGAATATCATAGGAATAGATGGATAAATCAGATAAAAATCAGATTTAGTCTTCTCTTTGTATGATCTTGAGTTCATTTGATAAATCCAAAGAAATATACAGACGATTTGATCTGAAAATGGATCCGCAAATTCATATATGGAGTATAAAGAGCTCATTTATGATGCAGTAACAATGAAATGAAATCAATTACTCTGAACGGCTGAAACAGCAGGATAAATAGGAATGAATCAGGAATCGGCTGGAATTTTAAACATAGAATCCGTGAGGAATATTAAATAAAGCTATAATATTTGGATAGGAAACAGATCAATCAATAAAATCAGAAATTTACTGGATCCTAAATCGATCCAATGTTCAAAAAAAACAGGTGAAAAATATGAACAAACAGGAATTCAAAAAAGAAATTGAAGCTTTATCCATTCCAATCTCCGATACGCAGCTCGAACAGTTTGAAGAGTATGCAAGATTATTAAAAGAATGGAATGAAAAAATGAATCTGACGGCAATTACAGAAGATTCAGAAATCTGGGAAAAGCACTTTTATGACTCCATTCGTCCTTTTGAAAAGGCAGAATTCAAAACGCTTTGTGATGTGGGCAGTGGTGCAGGATTTCCAGGAATTCCTTTAGCGATCCTTTTCCCGGATCGAACATTTACTTTGGTTGAACCTTTGGGCAAGCGCTGCAAATTCCTCGAAGAAGTAAAAAAACAGCTGAACCTTCACAATGTCAGGATTGAAAATGCCAGAGCAGAAGATTATGCCCGGGATCATCGGGAAGAATTTGATGCCGTCAGCGCCAGAGCGGTCGCACGTTTGTCAATTCTTTTAGAGCTTTGTGTTCCATTATTGAAGAAAGGCGGAACGTTCATTGCCTTAAAAGGCCGAAATGGTATGGAAGAACTGACTCAGGCTGCTCCTGCCTTAAGGGAACTGAAAGTAAGTCTCGATCATACCGACGCTTTTGAACTAGAACATGAGTCCGGGCGAATCGTTTTCTTCTTTACCAAGAATGCGAAAACACCCGCAAAATATCCAAGAAACTATGGAATGATTAAGAAAAAGCCAATGGAGGAAGTCCAATGAGCCGTGTGATTGCCGTAAGCAACCAGAAAGGCGGAGTGGGAAAGACCACGACTGCCATCAACCTGGCATCGGGTCTTGCCCGTCATGGAAAGAAAGTATTGTTAATTGATTTTGATTCGCAGGGCAATGCGACAAGTGGTCTCAATGCTCTGGATTCAGGAATCGTCAACACCATTTACAATGTCATTTTAGAAAACGTGCCGGCCAGTGAAGCGATCGTTCATAAGACGAGTCCGGATATCGACATTATTCCGGCGGCCATTTCTCTGGCTGGTGCAGATCTTGAAATGGATAAGATGGGTCCAGGCAAAGAGCACTTGTTAAAGAAGGCCATTGAACCTATTCGTGATGATTACGACTATATCTTTATTGATTGTCCGCCAAGTCTGGGGCTGTTGAATACCAATGCGCTGACGGCTGCGGACAGCGTTCTGATTCCTGTTCAGTGTGAATATTACGCTTTGGAAGGAGTCACCCAGTTGTTGCTAACCATTCGTCTGGTTCAGCAGACAAGCAATCGGGCATTGAGCATTGAAGGGATCCTGATGACGATGTTCGATATTCGAACCCGGCTGTCTGTTGAAGTTTCTCAGGAAGTAAGACAGACATTCGGCAAGCTGGTTTATCAGAATTCGATTCCAAGAAATGTCAAACTGTCTGAGGCACCAAGCCGCGGTTTATCCATTTTTGAATATGATCCAAGAAGTAATGGAGCAGCAGCCTATATGGAGCTGTCCAAAGAAATTTTACATATTAATGAAAGGGAAAGACGGGCATGAGTTCAAGTTCAAGACTTGGCAAGGGACTCTCAACCATTTTTGGAACGGATGTCTCACAAATGCTTGATGACATCCAGAATGGTCAGATTGAAACCGGGGTATCTGAACAGATTCGAATCCCCGTCGCTGATATTCGTCCCAACCCTTATCAGCCAAGAAAAATATTTGATGAAGGTGCATTAGAGGATCTGGCTTCATCGATTAAAACCCATGGAGTATTTACTCCCATTCTTGTGCGCAAGAGTGTTCGCGGATACGATTTGATCGCGGGTGAAAGAAGACTTCGGGCCAGCAAACTAGCAGGTCAGATCAACATTCCAGCGATAGTTGTTGATTTTGATGACCAGCAAATGATGGAAATCTCTTTGCTTGAGAACATTCAGCGTGAGAATCTGAATGTGATTGAAGAAGCAAGAGCCTATGATCAGCTGATCAAGACGTATCATTACACACAGGAGCAGGTTTCAAGCCGGGTTGGTAAATCAAGAGAACATGTCACCAATCTTTTAAGACTATTGAGACTTCCTGAAGATGTTCAGCAATATGTTGTTGAAAAGAAACTGTCAATGGGACACGTCCGGGCTCTTTTAGGAGCGGGAGAACCGGCTTTGATGAGAAAGCTGGCTACTCAGGCGATTGAAGAGGGATGGTCTGTTCGTAAAATGGAACAGGCAGTCCGTGAGGCCGTTCAAAAGAAAAAGCACCCATTAACGCCAGTAATTACTCAGCCTGATCCAATGGATAACATTTATGTTCAGGAAGCTCATCGCCAGCTTGAAGATTTCTTTCAGACTCCTGTGAAAATCAAACCAAATTCGATACAGATTCATTTTGAAGATGAAAATGATCTTACCCGAATTCTTGAAAAACTTTCTCTGATCGAAGACGGTGGCGAAGTCGAGTAATCCAGAATCTGAAAATAAATCAAATGAATTCGGAATAAAAAAATGAGGTCAGAATCCGCATTGATTCTGGCCTTGTTCGTGTTTTTCCAACTGTTTATTGTTTTTGCTTTGATTGGCGGTATTTAATGAAGCATAACCATAAAGGATCAATCCAGAGTGACTGTTCCGGTTTTTCGAAATTCTGAAAGCATTGATTTGATTTTTTTTAACGTGGCATCCAGTCCGTGATCTCTCTGGTATTCGAGCAGGTAGACTAACTGCTTTTCAGTATCCGGATGAAACATGGTGATTGCCTGATTCTTCCTGTAGTATTCAAGAGCAGAAGAATCATTGTATTTGTCCTTTAAATACGTCATGCTTGCAGCGGTTCGATCACAGAACATTTCCGCAACATAGTTAAAGGGCATCTTTACAGGAAAAATTCCGTCTTTATTGTGGTCAAGCCAGTATTCCCAGTGGTGCTTGTTTCGACCCTTATGATGAAGCCAGGAGGTCGAACAGCCTTCAGCTTCTTTTTGAGCATCGATGGGTGACCGATATCCCTGGTAATATTTAAATCCGGTTTTGAGTTCTTCCCATGAATACTTGGAAAGATCGTGCAGAAGTCCCTGTTTGATCAGTCCGCACCGAAAACACAGGGAAGTAACTTTTGCTTTATGCCGATTGATTGTAGAAAGATGTCCGATTATTTTTTGCGATTGATTCATACCTAAAAGCATACTCTTGAATGAATAAAACATAAAACAAAGAAGAATATAAAAGCAGATTGAAATCCCGACTCTTTGAAAGGCTTGAACCAGGTTTAAAAAGATAGAAAAAAGAATTCGAATCTCTTTACTTCTCGACAAATATCCTGATACAATGCTTTGGCACTTACTTTAAACCCGCACAAGGGGTTTAAGGCGGAAGGAGGTACGCGACGTGAAAAAAGGAATTCACCCAAACTACCATACTGTTAAAGTTGTTTGCTCTTCTTGCGGTAACACTTTTGAATCCGGTTCAACCATCAAAGGTGATACTCTGCGTGTAGATACCTGCAGCAACTGCCATCCTTTCTTTACTGGACGTCAGCGTTTTGCGGCTGCTCAGGGAAGAATTGAGAAATTTAACAGAAAATATGGCCGTAAAGACGACAACAAGTAAGGGATCAACCTTATTCACCAGCTGTTCTCCAGCTGGTTTTTTTTCGTTTTGTACAATCTATTTACCATTTTTAACAAAAAGCTCTCAAATACAGGAAAATTTGGGAGCTTTTTTTATTTCCGGTGGATAAGAAAGTATGAAAACAAAATGTTTAAGATGTCTGAATGAAGATTTAACCCTCTTTGGAAACGATCAGGGAATTCTTTACTGTCGAAGATGCATTCAATTTGGACGATTGAATCTTGGCGATCAGGATCCAGTTCCAATTTTAAAAAAATTTGCAGTGAGCAAAGATTCCTGGTTAAAACCAGATCAAGAAGATCAAAGAGAAAAGAAGAACTCTATTTCAATTCAGGAAAATGCATCGGTTTACAAACCTAAATTGAAATTTGAACTAACTCCATTTCAAAAGAAGATTTCCAGACAGGCTTTAGAGGCGGTCTTGTCTCATAAAGATTGTTTTATTTACGCAGCAGCTGGATCAGGTAAAACCGAAATCGTCTTAGAAAGCATCAGTACCTACTTAAAAAATGGGAAATCAGTCTGTTTTGCGATTTCAAGAAGACAGGTGGTTTTAGAGATTGCGGATCGAATGACTGCTTATTTTCCGGATTTGAAAGTGAGTGCAGTTTGTGAGGGATATCCCGAAAATAAGGAAGATTTATATGACAGTGATCTGATTGTCTGCACAATGCATCAGTTGTATCGCTATCCGCATTCTTTTGATCTGCTGATCATGGATGAAGTGGATGCATTTCCATATGCCGGAAATGAAACTCTGCAGGCTATCACCCTTCGCGCCTGTAAAGGGGAAAGGCTTTTATTATCCGCTACACCAGATGCAGAGATTATGGATGCGATTGAACAGAAAAAGATGGTTCTTTGCGAACTGTTTCAACGACCGCATGGCAAACCATTGTGTGTTCCCAAGATTAAAAAATGTTCAAAGTGGATGCAGTCTTTCCTGATTGCAGTCGAGTGCAAAAGACTGATCCATGAAAAAAAGCAGATTCTTGTTTTTGTCCCCAGAAAGATTGATGGAAAATGGCTGAAACTTTTTTTATCCCTGATTGGCCCCTGCGAATTGATTCATTCTCAGATTGAAGATAAGGATATGATCATGAATCGCTTTCGAAAGAAGGAATATCCAATTCTGGTTACAACGACTTTACTTGAACGGGGAATCACAGTTCCGGATGTTCAGGTTCTGGTGTATCGATCAGATCATTCTGTGTTTACCTGCGCTTCATTAATACAGATCTTTGGAAGAGTCGGACGGGCTTTTAATAATCCATATGGAGAAGGAATCTGTTATTGCGAAAGCAAATCTCAACCCATGAAGGAATGTGTATCTATTCTCAGACGAATGAATGCCTCTTTACAAGCTGAGTTATACGAGGATGAAGATTGATGAAAAAGCGAAGGCAAACCAGAATCAAACGAAAACGGATGAGGACAGGTCGTAATAAAAATCGGAATAAAGATCGGAATAAAAATAGAAATGGGATAAAACAACAGAAAAATCAGAACTGGATGAATCCATCCAGCAAAATATATAACAAAATAAATAAAGTCTCTGAAATGGTCAGAGTTTTCTGCAAACCATTGGATCTCTATTTAGCTGCACATTTTCCGTCATTAAAACAGATTGAGAAGCAGATCAATACAATTGAAGTTTCGCATTCTCGATGCTTATGGTGTCAGAAAGAAATGGAAGAATGTTTTGATGCCAGATGGATTTTCTTTGCAGATCAGAGTCTCTGTCAGGAATGTCAGGACAAAATTTTTAAGAAGAATAAGCCAGATCGGATAAAAATTCATCAGGTACTAAAACAGAAGGGATGGACTCAAAGAAGAAAATCTTCAAAAAGAAAGAAGCATTCTGATAAATTCTATTTTCGACAGGATTTATCTTTGTCAGATCAAGAAGAATCAGGACCACTTTCTCTGTTTGAAAAGACAGAAGATCTTCAATCCATGTTTGAACAGTTCACATTTTTGAATGACCGAGTGCTCAATCGATGTTTTCTTGAACATGAACAGAATCTGATCAAAGAGCTGAAACATTGCGCTATCTATACCCTTGAAATCATGGATTCAAAATGGCTGAGCAAAGGGTATGCTCCAATCTCTGAGATCTTCAGATCACAGAACTGTTTTGTTTTTCCATTATTAATCATGGATGAAAGAAATCAAATCGTACCTGCCAGTCATATTCAGAAGGTAAAACCAAAGCAGAAAGCAAACCATGGAAGATTAAATAAAAAGACAGAAGCAATCAGAAAACACAGACAGACTGAAAAGATAAAGAAGAAAAGAATAACTGTTTTTCTGACCGAACCAGACATAAGCAGGCAGGATCATGACTTAAGGATGAATTTGGTCGATCAGTTCTTTGATGACATCAAACCGGATCTGATCATAACCCTGTTCTAGAATCAAGGCTGCTCAGACTTGCTCCTCAAAAAAATGAATAAAAACTTGATCAGTACAACAGATAAAAAGAGAGACTGCTTTCAGAAGACGATATTTTATTGAATTGCAATTTGGAGCAGACCAAATTGAAATTTCTAAAATAGATTTACTTTTGCATTGCTTCTTCAGGTTGTATGATCAATTTTGGCACTCTGACAATCTGAGGTACATTTGTTAGAATACAGAAAAAAGGGGGGATGGTTCTGTGAACGATAGAGATGAATTTGATGTTCTGGACTCACTTCTGGACTCCATCAATAACGATGATACGATGGAAAAGAAGATTAATGATTTTGCCAGAACAAAACAAAGAAAGAAACGAATTGAACGTGCCAGAGAAACTTCAGCCGATTTTCAGTCGAAATTCTCCACAGAAGCCAGACAGAAAGAACGCGAAGAAAGGATGAATGATCTGCTTTCTCCATCCTGGAAAGGCGTTCCTGTCGAATCGGAGTCTCATTCATCATTGGATCCGGAGGAGGCTGGTGGAAGTACCAGAGTTGTATCCAGTTCTCTTCAACGCAGCAGCAATAATCAAAATGAACAATCCAGTGGACAGGCTCAGGCTGCTGATCCGGGTGATGGAACCATTGTATTTAAAAAGGCAAAACCGGTGAATGAATCTGAAGCAGGAATAGAAAGAACTCGCGTGATAAACCTGGAAGATGAAGGGGATGATTCCACGGTTTATATGAACGAGGATGAAATTCAAAATCTGCTGGAGCAGGATGAGCCAATTTTAAAAAGAGAATACATTCGTTCCGATCAGGGAAGTTATGATGCTGAACCAGAACGTTACAGCTCAAGATATTCAGGTTCGCCAGATGGCGGAGGTTATGGGCCCAAAAAAGTATCCTGGAAACTTCCTGTGACAGTTTTTGGAGTGATTTTAGGAGCATTTCTGATATATGGTGGGTTTCAGTTTTTCACGAATTATTTTTCGAATTTAGATACAGAAAAAATAGAAGAACGTAAACGTCTTTTTGATCAGGTGATGGATTGGGCTGAAAAATATGATACGTATTCAGAAGAAGATCAGAAGAAAATCGCTGAATTCGAAAAAATGTTTAATAAGCTCGATGATGAACAGAAAAGAAAAATCAACGAGGTTCTCATGTCCATGACTGGAAAGAATTTCGATGAACTGCTTGCACTGGCCAAATCAGATAAGAAGCAGGATTCCAATTCAAATATGACTCAGATCGCAGAAAAGAAAGGCGAACTGAAACAGAAAATTGAGGATCTTAAGGGAAGCATTGCTAAGAAGCAGGAAGAATACAACGAACAAGTTCGAAAAATCAATGCGGCTTATCAGGCCTGGCAGGACGCTATAGCTGACTATGACAAAGCAACTGAAAATTATAATAATGCGAATGTTCCGGTAAATAATACAGATCGGATTAATGAGCTGGCTTCTGCACTGACTGAACTGAACACTCAGCTGAGTGATCTTCAAGGTAAGTTGTCAAATCTGGAAAACACGCCTGGTGATGATGAAGATGATAACGAGGATGAAGATAATCCAGGAAATAACCAGACTGAGATTAATGATCTCAAAAGTCAGATTCAGGCGGTTCAGGATAAGATTAACGAAAATAAAAATGAACAGAACCGCTTGACTGAGGAAATGAATACTCCGAATCCAGATGCAGCTTATTTTAAAGGAATTATGGATTCTGCCAAGCTGACTATGGATCAGAAGAAAGATGAATATGATCAGATTAATGGTTCTGATGCTCCTATTAAGTCAGATCTTGACGCTCTTAATTCACAGCTTGCTGAATATCAGAGAGAACTTGAATCCTTAGATTGATTTCTGCTTGTTTTAAATCTCATACTTTTTTGCTTTTTCTTCTAAATAATCAGAAGATCTTAACCAGACATCTTTATCGATGCTGGATTAAGATCTTTTTTTACTTTTCTTTATGGCTTTAGTCAGTATTTACAAGATCTGAAGATATCCAAATAATAATTAAAAAACAATCAAAGATTATAATTCAAACTATATGAATGATAACTATGGCTATTTTGATGTCTTATCTTCTGAAAGTTATTGACTTTAAGCAGAAAGCATCATGATCAGGTTAAGTGATTGAAGAGAAAAGAGGTTTATCCAGGATTAATCGCAGCATTTCGATTCATTGTTCTGAGTCATTTCATATAAATCATCTGTCTTTCTATATATTTCATACATAAATAAAAATATTAAAAAAACGTAAACGAATTTGTTTCGAAACATGATTTGACGGTGGATAAGAAATACGAAAGCGCAGGCGATCATCATGATATACAAAAAACAAATGACTCCGGTTGCCCAGACCATTGTGAATGCTTAAAATCGTGCAAAGTATGATACGGAAGCCAAAAAAATCCTGGCTCATCGAGAAATTCTCAGTTGGTTTCTTACGGTGCCATTGTGCCCCTGAATAAATGCAGTCCGGAAGAAATCGCTGTGGGAATTGGCCCGGAAATATCCGTTAAAAAAATTCCACTTGAACCAGGAAATTCGAATCTTCTCCAGAATAAAAATGACAATCAATCCAAAGTAAATTCAGCCAGACAGAAAAATTCTAATGCCGTTCTTAGATGTGTTATAAACAATCTAATCACCCTATTTTATGGATGAGGGGGGGCTTGTCAAATGTCAAAATATGAGAATTAAACAAATGTATAAAATTATCAATGTCGTTAAGTTAAGGAGTGTCTTCCATGCGGAATTCGCTCCTCGTTTTTTTGATTTTTAACACAAGCAGTGGAGTTGCTCCAAAAGTTTATAAATTATCCGAATATAGCACTTGACAGACCGA
>NZ_MPJW01000119.1 GCF_001945525.1 Ileibacterium valens | reverse complement strand
CGGGAGAACATGTCTTCAGATGCAGGACATGAGATTATGGTCAGCCGGAGCATTCAGGCGGAAGGAACCTTCGGAGATCTTAAAGAAAACTACAGATACAGCCGATTGAGACGCCGGGGACTGGAAAACGTAAAATTTGAGGTGCTTATTGTGGCCATGGGACACAATATCAGAAAATTAAACAACAGAAATCGGATGAGTTGCCCAGAACTCGAACGTTATGGAAAATTAAAGGAGCAGAAAAGCGAAATCTGAAAAAGATTATAAACAGTCTTTTTGAGTTTTGGTTCTTTTCAGTGCGTTCAAAAATTGACTTGAGCGGAAAAACACATCATAAAACAGGATTGAATCAGATAAAAAGCATAGAAAAAGGGGCTGTAAATCTCGCTGATGAAAAATCAGTCGAAATTTAACAGCCCCTTTTACTCTTTATTTACAAATGGTATGGATGGATTTATTTCTCATAGACCATTCTGGATGATTTCCATTGATTCAGTGTTCTATTTTGCTGGAAGATAATCATGAATTGGAGGTTCAGGAATTTCTGAATGATTGGCCTGATTACGGGTAATCTCTTCAAGAACCCGTTCTTCAAATTCTTTTGCAGAATCAAAACCTTCACGAAGCAATAAGTAATTCTTAACTGCTGTTTCGATGATGGTAGCCATTGGCCGGCCAAAAGTGACTGGGATTTTCATTTTCATGATTGAGATTCCCAGATATTCGGTATATTCCTTATCCTCGAGACCCAAACGGTCATAGTCTTCGTCCGGTTTAAATGATTCCAGAGCAATTTCGAAATCAATATCACTGCGTTCTGCAACTGAAGTGACACCATACATCCGTTTGACATCAATGATCCCGACGCCACGCATTTCCATGAATCCTTCAATCACCTGAGCCGTTCTTCCAACCAGTGAGTTATGAATCCGGTACACGTCAACCCGATCATCCGCTACGAGCTGATGACCACGGTTCACCAGATCCAGAACAATTTCACTTTTACCCAGTCCGCTTGGTCCGGTAATTAACACACCCACTCCATAAACGCGTACGAGCTCAGCATGAACAATAACACTCTGAGCAAGCATCTCATCCAGGAAGTTTGTGATGTTAACCACAACTATACTTGTTCTTGAGTTTGTTATAAAAACCGGAAAATTCTTGCGGTTTGCGATTTCTTCAAGAACTGGCGGACAGGGCTGGCCGTTCGTGATGATGATGCAGGGTGTTTTTTCATTGGTTAAAAATTCAAAGACTCTTCTCTGATTAATTTCATCCATTTCATCGGCGATATAACGGGATTCCTTACCGCCAATAACGACAAGGCGCTTTACCTGTGAATTATTAAAATAACCTGCCAGCTCAAGACCTGGCCGATTGATATCAGGCAGAGTAATCGGCCGGTTCAGGGATGCTTCGTTTCCAGTAATCATCCGCCAGTGAAATTTTTCTTCCAGGTTTCTTACTTCTGCCTTCATATCTTATTTCCTTTCCAGCATGCCTTTGAGATATTTGCCGGTATAACTATTTTCGTTGGCGGCAATCTGTTCCGGCGTACCTTTGGCGACGATGGTTCCTCCTTCGTCTCCACCTTCAGGTCCGATGTCGATGATATAATCAGCATTTTTGATTACGTCAAGATTATGCTCAATGACAATCACCGTGTCTCCATTATTGACCAATCTCTGAAGCACTTCAATCAGTTTTTTTACATCCGCGGAATGCAGTCCAGTTGTCGGTTCATCCAGTACAAAAACTGTTTTTCCAGTCGCTTTCTTCTGAAGTTCACTGGCCAGTTTTACCCGCTGTGCTTCTCCTCCGGACAGCGTGGTCGCTGATTGTCCAAGCTTGACATAGGATAATCCGACATCCACTAAAGTCTGAAGTTTATGACGAATCTTTGCTACATTTGAGAAGAATTCCAGAGCTTCTTCAACAGTCATTTCCAGAACATCGGCAATGGTTTTATCTCTGTATTTGACCTGTAAGGTTTCTTCGTTATAGCGATGACCATGACAGACATCACAATCCACATACACATCCGGTAAAAAGTGCATGGAGATCTTACGGACGCCATCTCCCTGACAGGCTTCGCATCTTCCGCCTTTTACATTGAAAGAGAATCTTGATTTTGTAAAACCAAGCATTCTGGCTTCTTTGGTCTGCGCGTACAGATCACGAATATCATCGAATACACCGGTGTAGGTTGCCGGATTGCTTCGTGGGGTTCGTCCGATTGGATCCTGTCCAATCTCAATCAGCTTATCGATCTGATCCAATCCCTGAATTTCTTTGACCTGACCAGGTTTAACCCGGACCTTACCCAGAGAATGCTGAATTCCATGGGTTAAAACTTCAGTCACCAGAGAAGATTTTCCAGATCCGGAAACTCCAGTGACAACAGTCAGAGTGTTCAAAGGAAAGCTGACGGTGACATTTTTCAAATTATTTTGAGTCGCCTTGATGACTTTAAGTTCCCTGCCATTGCCCTTGCGGCGATCTTTCGGAACGGGAATGCTTTCTTTTCCTGTCAGGTATCTTCCAGTAATCGATTGATCATTAGCCATTACTTCTTCAGGCGTTCCGGCAGCAACAACCTGGCCGCCATGGACACCAGCTCCAGGTCCAATATCAACGATATAGTCTGCAGCCCGCATGGTATCTTCATCATGTTCGACTACGATTAATGTATTTCCCAAATCCCGCATTTCTTTCATCGTCGCAATCAGCTTGTCATTATCCCGCTGATGAAGACCAATCGATGGTTCATCCAGAACATACATTACACCCGTCAACTTGCTTCCGATCTGGGTAGCCAGACGAATACGCTGAGACTCTCCGCCAGACAAAGTCGATGATAGACGATCAAGAGTAAGATAGGTCAATCCGACATTTCTTAAGAATTCCAGTCGGGAACGAATTTCTTTTAAAATCATCTCCGAGATATGAGACTGCGTGTCATTCAGATTTAGATGATCAATAAATGATAAAGCCTGAACAACTGACATCTGTGTCCATTCATAGATGTTTTTGCCGCCAATCCTCACCGCCAGAACTTCTCTGGATAAACGAGCTCCCTTACAAGTCGGACAGGTCTGTTCCGATAAAAAGGATTCATACCAGTCGCGGCTCCAGCTTGAAGACGTCTCAAGATAACGGCGTTCAATCATATCGGCAACCCCTTCAATTCTTTCATTCATCTTGCGCTCCATCTGGCCGCGGGACGAATAAAGGGTATATTGAATTGCCGCATCTGAACCATGCAGGATGTAATTCATTTCCTTTTTAGTGAGATCCTTAATCGGTTTATCCATGTCAATAGAATAGTGATTAAGCAGCGCTTCCATGCGCTGCCATTCCTGATTGAGGGTACCCACAATGTTTTTATAGTAAGCAATTCCACCTTCGCGAATTGAAAGATTCTTATCCGGAATCAACAAATCCATATCCACTTTCTGCAGGACACCTACTCCCTTGCAGGAAGGACAGGCTCCTAGCGGAGCGTTAAAGGAGAACAGTTTAGGTTCGAGCTTAGGAACGGTAAAGCCACAGATTGTACAGGCATAGTTGCTTGAAAAAGTTAATGTCTGATCATCAGTCATCACAGCTGCCATCCCTTCACCCAGTTCCAAAGCAGTCTGCATCGAGTCATAATAGCGGGAGCGATTATCGCCTTTGACAATACGGTCAACGACAACTTCAATGGTGTGTTTCTGATTTTTATTGAGTGGATCCATCTCTTCGAGCATCCTGATCTCACCATCAATTCGGGCACGGATGAATCCTTCCCTGATCAGTTTCTCGAAAGTGTCCTTAAAAGTTCCCTTCTTCTGTCTTGCGATTGGAGCCAATATTGTTGTCCGGGTCTTATCGGGCAAAAGCATGATCTGATCAACCATTTCAGTGATGGTCATTCCTGTAATCGGTTCGCCATGAGTGGGGCAGTATGGGATACCGATTCTTGCGAACAGCAGACGAAGATAATCATAAATTTCAGTGACTGTTCCTACTGTACTTCGAGGATTATGAGAAGTTGTTTTCTGATCGATGGCTACCGCTGGAGAAAGACCGTCAATCTGGTCAACATCAGGTTTTTCTGAATTCCCCAGAAACATTCGCGCATAGCTCGAAAGGGATTCCATGTAGCGTCTTTGACCTTCGGCATAAATCGTATCGAAAGCCAAAGATGTCTTTCCACTCCCGGAAACTCCGGTCATGATGATCAGCTGATCCCTTGGAATCTTCAGATCGATATTTTTCAGGTTATTCTCCCTGGCTCCTTTGATGGTAATAAATTGTTCCAATTGACATACCCCCTTATTCCTTACTGATACTTAAAGAATTATTTGTATTTACCTTCATGTGTTTCCTTCATATTTATCATTCAGATTCATTCAAATTACTTTAAGTAAATTCTGAATTTATGAATTCTTTGATCTGTCTATATTGTAAACGTCGATTATACGTCTTTCGTTTTACAGACTTCCATGAAAGGATACCGCCAAATTTATTGTTTTCCAAATGATTTTCGCATTAAAAATGCATTATCAATTTTTGAGATGCGTAATTATCAGATTTTATCCAGAACACGCAAAAATGCAGAGCAAATCATTATCTTTCGATTTGCTCTGCTGATCAACTCTATTCCTGATTCAGTTCAAGATAGGCAGAATATAGTTCGTTTCGGCCGATCTTTGTCATTTCGCTGACTGCTTTGGCAGCAGCCCTTGGCTTTTTACCGTTTGCGATCTGTTCTTTCATCAGGTTCATAGCCTCTTCCATTGAAGACTTCAAATCTTCTTTCTTCGCCCCTTCAATGACAACAACCATTTCACCTTTCAGTCCTTCACAGACTTCAAGAACTTCAGAAATGCTGCCCCGAATGAACTCTTCATGTTTTTTGGTGAGTTCCCTGGCCAGGCATATTTTTCGATTTCCCAGAACTTCTAGCCCATCTGCAAGCATATCGCTGATTCGATGAGGAGCTTCATAGAACACCAGAGTATAGGGAAGCATTTTTAATTCTTCAAGCTGTTTTTTTCTTTTTGAACTCTTTGAATCCAGAAAGCCATAAAACAGATATCTTGAAGTTTCCAGACCACTGGCCACCAGGGCATTTAATGCGGCATTGGCACCAGACATGGAAATCACTGGATAGTCCTGCTCGATTACTTCCTGCACCAGACGATTGCCTGGATCAGAAATGAGCGGATAGCCAGCATCAGAAATGATGGCCACTTTCTTATTCTGCTCAAGCAAAGCCAGAATTCCTGGAATACTTGCATCCTGATTAAACTCATGATGAGCAATTAATGGCTTTTTGATCTCCAGATTTTTAAGAAGAATTCCGGAATTTCTCGTATCTTCACAGGCGATCACATCGGCATTTTTTAAAGTTTCCAGCACACGAGGTGAGATTTCCTGCATATTCCCGATTGGAGTGGGCACCAGATATAAGGCGGCCTGATCTTCATTCTGAAAACTTTTCTGACGTTTCATTTTGATCATCCTTCTCTTTGAATAGTTCATCAAAAGTCAAAAAGAGCACTTCTTCACGATTCTCAATTTTCGCCTGCCGCTGCAGGACATTTAGTGATGAAAGACGATATCGGTTTCCATTGTAGGTCACATGGGAGTTTACCTTTGGCAGTCCTTCCTTGAGTCTGGTGTATTCATCATTCTCAAAGCGCAGACAGCACATTAATTTACCGCACTGACCTGAAAGCTTCGAGATGTTTAAAGCGAGCATCTGATTTTTAGCCATATTGATCGACACCGTATCAAAATCACTCATAAATCTTGAACAGCAGCATTCCATGCCGCAGTTTCCAATTCCGCCAACCATCTTCGCTTTATTTCTTGGTCCAACCTGTCGAAGTTCAATCCGGCAGGACAGTTCACCGGCGAGATCTTTGAGCAGCTGTCTGAAGTCAACCCGATCATCACTGACATAAGTAAAAATGACTTTATATGAGTCGAGAGTATATTCACATGAGATCAGATGCATATCGAGATTCAGACGATTGATGCATTCCTGGCAGATCGCAAAGGCTTTTCTGGCCTTATCTTCATTCTCTTTTCTAGTCTGAAGGTCTTCTTCGCTGGCCTTACGCAGCACTGGCTTGAGATCTCCTTTGACTTTACGTTCATCGTAAATCATGGAAGGAACGCAGCAGCGTCCGATCTCCTGACCTCGAACTGTTTCAACAACCACAAGATCATTGGTTCGAAACTGTTCATAAGCCCCAAATGTATACGTCTTTCTTGATTCATCAAACTGAATATAAGCTAAATATGGATACGCAGCCGTTTCGGCTGCGGAGTTTTCATGATCCTGTTCGTGGCCAAAATGCCCTGAACCGTTTTTTCGAAATTCGTTCTTTGCCACTGTAGACCTCCTTTTTAATACGTCGTTATTTCATTGATAATAATCCTCATATCTGAATAACAAATCTGAGGACCAGATCTAAAAACATAGTTACCGTTTCCATCTGAAATTCAATCAGAAGATTTCGTGCATATAAAAGCAGAAGCGATCAAGAAGCAAAGCTGCATCTGCCGGAGTTTTCAGCTGATCGAGAATTTTAAGACAGGTCGTCTGAGTATCCAATTTCTTTTTGAGTGAAAGGTCCTTTCGTTCAAAACTTAAGAAACTGATCCAATACAAAAACAGCTGAAAATCCATTCGATTGAATTCCTTGTTTTTAAACGGGAAGATTTCATGCTGGAGATAATAGATAGCTTTGTGCGCCCCCTTCATCTCTAAAAACTTTTCTGCCACCTCCTGCATTTCAAACAATCGATTTTCACGCAGTATTCTGGCGGTATCCTGTTGATCAAAGCCATGATCAGCAAGCAGAGCCGCTCCCTTTTCATCGTCGATCAGTTCTAAAATCTGCTCCTGCCTGATCTTTCGTCCGGCTGGTCTTAATGAAATAATCTGAGTTCTGGATTGAATCGTATCGAGAATATTACTTAAATGATGACTTGTCAGAATACCAATAACGTCTTCAGGCGGTTCTTCAAGAAATTTCAGCAGCGAATTACTTGCCTGCACAGTTGCCCGATCATAATCTTCAAGAATATAAACTCTTCGTCCCTTTTCACTGCTGGAACTTTTTGAGAAAAAATCCTGCAGTCTGGCAATCTGATCTTTTTTAATCGTATAGTTTTCAAATTTTATTTCTGGCAGTTCCAAAGTCCCGCCATTTTTCCAATAGGCTTCAATATCCTTTCGGCGAAGCGGCTTTTGAGCCATCAATGAATCCCGGCCAATTTTAAAAAAGTCAGGGTGTTCCTGTCTTTCAACCTGCTGACAGCTTGTACATTTCTGACAGGCCAGACCATCTTCATCCGGATTTTCACAAAGAACAGATTGAGCCAGAAGCAAGGCGCATTGTGATAAAGGCGCTCCCTGTGCTCCAGAAAGCAGGTAGGCATGAGAAAGTGAATTGGATTTTAAAGCATGACTGAGTACCCGGTAAGCCACCGGCTGGTTTTTTCTGAACTCTTCCTTATTCATAATTTATAACCTCTGAATCGATTCATTTCATGGATTCAGGATTCATTTTGAAATGAAGTCGAGGATGGCCTGATATGCCTGATCAGCAACTTCTTCTGGACTCTTTTGAGCATCAATAATGATCGTCTTTTCTGGATGAGCTGTAGAAAGAACATCAAAACCTTCACGAACTCTTTGATGAAATCCCAGGCTTTCAGCATCAAGACGATCGAGATTTCCTCTTTTTTCCATTCTCTTTTGTGAGACGGATAAAGGAACCTTAAAAAACAGAGTCAGATCCGGACGTTGATGATTCAGCCCGAAATCATTAATTTCTTCAATCGCCTTCTGACCAAGATTTCTTCCATATCCCTGATAAGCAATGGAAGAATCCAGAAACCGATCGCATAAAACTATTTTTCCTTCATTTAAAGCCGGTTGGATCACTTCATAAAAATGCTGAGTGCGGCTGGCCGCATATAACAAAGCTTCCGTTTTTGGATTCATAGCCTTATTTGCGGGATCAAGCAATATGGAACGTATCTGTTCTGAGATGGCAGGACCACCTGGTTCCCGGGACAGGACGACATCAAAGCCTTCTTTTTTCAGTCTTTTTAAAAGAGCCTGAGCAGCAGTTGTTTTCCCTGCTCCATCATTTCCCTCCAGAGCAACAAAAAGTCCCTTTTGCATCCTGAGCCCTCCTTTGGTTCATCATCTTTAATATGGTTGATTGAATTTTCATCTTAAACTTTTCAATTATACCATATTCTATTTTTTCGCTTTTCGACCCCATAATTTGAAACTGCAAAGTTTGGATTTTGAACTCAGATCTTTAATCTCATTTCTAACAAATGGATGGAGAAAATTGATCAACAGGCAACATGTTGCTAATATAGATGTGTAACTAGTTACCTTTTGAAGTGATTGAGTAAATTGAAGAAAAAAGTTAATGAAGAGATCCGTATAGCTGGATAAAAAAGGATTAAAAATGAATATTGAAGATCTTATTGAAAATTATTCGGATTCAACTCAGAAACAGAGTCGGGCGATTTTTAGTTCCATATTTATTATCGGTAATAAGCTTCAGACTATTTTCGACAACAATATCCCGGAAATTTCATTGAAACAATTTATGCTTTTGTCGATGATCAGACAATCAGAAATCCCATTGACTCTGACTCAATTAGGAAATCTGCTTGGCTGTTCCAGACAGAATATTAAAAAATTAGCAGAATCCCTGATGAAAAAAGGTTATATCACTTTCGTCAAGAGTTCTCAGGATTCCAGAGCAACCTGTATCCGTATCACTCAAAAAGCGAACGATTTCTACGAAAACGACTTTGCAAAATATCAAAAAGATCTGAAATATCTGTTTGACGTTTATTCCAGTCAGGAAATAGAAGCTCTTTTTACTCTTCTATCGAAGATGTACTCAGGAATAAAAAACCTGGAAGCCAAAACATCCAGCAAGAATCTGCCGGACAACTAAAAGAAAGAGAAATAGTCCTATGAAAACAATTGTCATATACCATTCGCAGACAGGATTTACCAAACGCTATGCTGAATGGATCGCCGAAAATGTAAATGCCGATTGCCTTGAACTCTGTCAAGCTCAAAAGAAGGATTTATCCTTGTATCAGACCATTATTTTTGGAAGCTGGGCCTTTGCGGGCAGTATACGGAAAATCGGATGATTTAAGAAGAACATAAACGAATGGAAAAACAAAAAACTGATTATCTTTTGCGTCGGTGCAAGTCCAATAGACAGTCCTGAAGTCAAACAGGCTCTGAATAATTTTCGTAGTGATTTGGAGCACAAGAATGTAAAAGTTTTCTATTGCCCAGGAGGAATCAACTACGAAAGAATGACTGGTGCATCCAAATTAATGATGAAGATATTTCTGAACGGACTTAAGTCCAAAAAGGAAAAAACTCAAACCGAGACATAAATGTTAAAAATGATTTCATCTTCTTACGATATTTCTAATCAAAAATACATAAAGCCTATTCTGGAAGAATTGAACCTTAACAATTAGTTTTTTTAATTATGAAATTTATATAATTTTCAATACCATAAAATAAGATGAATGTTCTATTGTGAATTCTGAAAACGAAGACAAATGAAGAACTGTGCGGTAATAAGCCAATCAATCTTTTCTTCCTTTTCCTTCTCATAAGACTAATTACATCTTTCATTATCACTCCAAAATTTTCTCAAGATCGTTCATTGAAAGATTCAATAAGTCAGTAATTTTTTATTTCGAATTATTCAAAAGTATCATTTGGATCCCCTGCCTGATTCCTTCGTCTTTACCAATTCTCATTCCTCCTGTTTTACTGCGTTCCTGCATTTGAATCCACTCTTTACATCTCTAACACGTTTCCTGCAGAGTCATTTTTTCTTTATTACTTAATCTCAGTTCCAGACTTCTGGTATCGCGTTCAGAATTTTCATCAAAAATTACTTCTTTTTTTAATTATCAAAACAATATTGATTTACCATTCGGGAAAATGCTGGTTCTTTGTAACCTTTTGAAATTTGCACGGGCTTAGATCCTCCGGTTCCAGTCGATATTCTGTATTCGACTAGAACTGGAGGATTTTATGCATAATTATCTGTTTTCCAAATCCCGTGAACTGAATCAGGAACAGTGGATGAACCTGGTTGATCAATATCAGGTGTCAGGTCTGACTCAGGCTGGCTTCTGCGTCCAAAACGGCCTGGCTTTATCCACCTTCCAGTACTGGCGCAGAAAAGCTGCCGTCGTATCGCCTGCTTCAGCGGCTCTTGAATTCGTAGAAATTGACAGGACGGTCTTCCTGGATTTGGAAGGATCAGACGAGAGTCCAAAGCCGGTGATTGAAATCACTGACAGCGACCGAACGATCCGT
>NZ_MPJW01000247.1 GCF_001945525.1 Ileibacterium valens | reverse complement strand
CGGGAGAACATGTCTTCAGATGCAGGACATGAGATTATGGTCAGCCGGAGCATTCAGGCGGAAGGAACCTTCGGAGATCTTAAAGAAAACTACAGATACAGCCGATTGAGACGCCGGGGACTGGAAAACGTAAAATTTGAGGTGCTTATTGTGGCCATGGGACACAATATCAGAAAATTAAACAACAGAAATCGGATGAGTTGCCCAGAACTCGAACGTTATGGAAAATTAAAGGAGCAGAAAAGCGAAATCTGAAAAAGATTATAAACAGTCTTTTTGAGTTTTGGCTCTTTTCAGTGCGTTCAAAAATTGACTTGAGCGGAAAAACACATCATAAAACAGGATTGAATCAGATAAAAAGCATAGAAAAAGGGGCTGTAAATCTCGCTGATGAAAAATCAGTCGAAATTTAACAGCCCCAGATTATCAGTTAATTCACAACAGGTAAGGACTGTTGGCAAAAGCGAGGATCCACTCATCAAAGCTTTGCAGCTAAAGAACATAGGCTTTCTATAATATCAATACAATCCGCAACATCACTTCAGTTCAACAAGCGTAGCTCCTAAACCACCGTCCCCTGGTCCGCCTGAAGTATATTTCAACACTGAATTTCTGCGCTTGAGATCATCCCAGACGGCATTTCGCAGGGCTCCAGTACCCATTCCATGAATGATTCGAACATTTTTAATACGATGAACGACCGCCTGATCAAGATAATGATCCAAAGAGCGCATAGCTTCTTCGACTCTCATGCCAATCAGATTGAGTTCAAGCGGGAAAGCTTCAAAGGTACGATCCTTATGCGCTTTTATACTCTTTTCTACTTTAGGGCGTTTCATTCTTGTCAGCTGATCCTTGGAGACCGTAATTTTCTTTCCATTAACCAGGACAACTGCTTCTTTTTTCTTAACAGAAACGACTTCACCATGACCATCAAGGATTTCAACATGAACATAATCCCCAGGTTTTAAGGACTCATCCACTGATCGTTTTTCCTGTTTCTGATCTGGCCGAAGCTGATCAATCTGAGCCATCGCCTCAATCTGTTCATGATTCATGGCTCCATTCATCTTTCGTATTTTTTTAAGAATCTTTCGAGCCTCTTCCTTACGGGCATCCAGCTCAGCGCTCAGTCTGGCTTCATACTCCTCATCCAGACGCTTTTTCTTCTTTTCTAAAACTTCTTTTTCATGGGCAGCTTTTTTCTGGAGTTCATGAGCATCTTTAATTAAAGCATCAAATCGTTCCTGCTTCTTTTGTGCTTTGAGCTGTTCCTTTTCAAGCTGGCTAAGCTGTTTTTGAACTTCAGACTGATTACTTTGTTTTAATGCCCGGGCTCTTTGCAGAATTGAAGGTTCAAATGGAAAGGATTCAGCAATGTCAAAGGCATAACTTGCACCTGAAATTCCAGGTAAATAGCGATACGTCGGTTTCAATGTTTCTGGATCAAATTCCACGGATGAGACAAGAATGGAAGGATCACTTTTACCATACGCTTTGACTTCATCATAGTGAGTTGATGCGACAACCCGGCTTCCTTTGGCATTTAAGTCTTCTAACACCGCCTGGGCCAGACAGGCTCCTTCGAGCGGATCGGTACCATTTCCAATTTCATCAAGCAGAACAAACGTTTTATCATCTGCTGCCTGCGTGATTTTTGCAAGCCTTGCCGCATGAGCAGAGAAAGTCGATAGATTGTTTTCAATGGACTGATTGTCCCCAATATCAAAATACATTCCTTCAAATTGAGGGATTTTTACCTTGTGAGCAGAAAGCGGAAAGCCGGCATGGCTTAAAACGACGAATAAACCAATAGTCTTCAGGGTTACTGTCTTACCACCCATATTGGGTCCTGACATCATTAACACCTTCTGGTTCTCATCAAGTTCATAAGTATTCGGTACAGCTTTTGATTGTTCAAGCAGTGGATGAATGGCATGTTCCATCTGAATGGATCGGCATGATGGATGAATGGAAGGAATACATCCATCATGGGCAAGCATCCATTTGGCCTTTGCAAATGCGACATCAATGACTGAAACGGTCTCAAGATCAGAAAGAATGGCATTCGCATTGGATTTAACCATTCTGGATAACTCTCTTAAGATCTGTTTCTTTTCTTCTTCAATTTCCATTCGATTAGATTGAATTTCATTATTCAGTTCAACAAATTCAGCCGGCTCAACATAAAAAGCCTGTCCGCTTGATGAAGAACCATGCACCATTCCTCTGAATTTATATTTATCCGAAGCCTTCAAAAGAACAGACATTCGTCCCTGAATGGTTGTCGTCATATTTTCCATTAAGGAATCAGCGTTTCGAGTAACGAATGCTTTTCCCTTTGCGGCTAAATCCGCTCTCAGCTGCGTATTTTTGCGGTAAAGAGAGCGCAGTTTAGCACTTGCATCTTCCTTGATCGCTCCTGACAGATCAATCTGATCCATAATTTTCTCAAACAGTCGCGAACATTCATCAATCGTCATCGCCAGTTCGGTAAGAATTGGATAGCGATCTTCTGTTTCTGAAAAAGTCTTTTTTATATCCCGGCAGGCTGCCAAAAACATAGCAACAGCCATCAGATCAGAGCCATCTAAAGTAACTCCTTTCGCTGCTGCCTTAACAGCCTGAGTAATATCAGATATTCCTCCCATCGATAAGTCACCGCCTGCCTGTAAGAAAGCAGCTGCCTGTTTGCATCGATTTAAGGCTTCCTGTATTTCATAGAGCGAATCTTTTGGAAGTGAATGGAGGATTTTATCTTCCGATCGTGAAAAAGACGCAAATGCGGCGATCTGCGTCAGAACTTCATTGTATTCAAGAGCTTCATTAAGCTCACTCAAGGATGGCATCTTTGAGTGTTTCAAAGCTGATCTCTCCTTTCGAGAAAACTTCAATTAGGTTATCCACAGTATGAATTGGAACATCCATATAAGGAATGGAGTTTACATACTGCATTCCATTGGTGATAAATGGCATCTGTAAAAACAGGCCGACTAACCCGATGAGTAAATAGGCTTCGCCAAAACTTAATGCAAGTCCGGCCAGGCGGTCTAACCAGCCAAAGATTTTGATCTTTTTTAACAGACCGGCAGTCGCATATAAAATTGAAAATAAAATTTTCAGCACAAACACACTGATTAAAAACCAGGAAACCTGGTTCAGGAGTAAGTTCTGCCATTCTGTAATTGAAGGCAGATTGAACAGCGGAAATAGTCCTGCCAAAGCCTGGCCGATCGGCCAGGATAAGAACAGAGTTAAAGCCAGCGTCGCCAGATCGATGATCTGAAACAGAAATCCCCTGGCATAGCCGCGGATCAGCATCAATACAACAATCAAAGCGAGCGCTCCGCTCACATATGGGAAATATTCAACTGGTAAAGTAATCATGAACCCATTCTATCACATTAACTTTTGGCTCAAACCGGTTGGTTGACTTTGCTATGTTACACTGTGAACATGGCTACTAAAGTTAAAGTAATGAGTAAGGAACAGATTGATGATCTGTATCAGAGAACTCAAAAATTCATACAAAAAGAAAGTCAACCTGCCAATACCTTATGGCAGATTAAAACAAAAAGCGGAATTATCATCAGCGCCTATAAGAGCGGTAAAGTCGTTTTCGCAGGAAATGATCTGGATTTTCTCGATGAACCAGATGATGAACAATTCAAAGTCCAAAAAGCTGAAAAAATGGAAAAAATTTCCAGTTATCCTCAGGCAGGCAGCGACGAAGTTGGAACAGGAGATTTCTTTGGACCGATCGTTGTCTGTGCTGCTGTAGTTCCTGATGAAAAAACAGCTGAAGAGCTCAGAAAGCTAAAAGTCACCGACTCAAAGGCGATGACTGATTCAAGAATTAAGCTGATTGCTCCGATCCTTGAAGAAATGCTTCCCCATTCCGTTCTAGTCACGACAAATAGAAAATACAATCAGATTCATGAACAGACCAAAAATATAAAAGTCATTGTTTCCATGCTGCACAATCAGGCCTATCTGAATCTGATCAAAAATGGGGTTAAGTTACCTGAACAGGTTATCATTGACCAGTTTTGTTCGCCTGCTACGTATTTTCGCTATTTATCCAATGTCCATGTAAATGATGTAGTAAAAAACATCCATTTTGAAACAAAGGCTGAAAGCAAATATCCAGCTGTTGCAGCGGCTTCAGTCATCGCCAGAGCAAGATTCTTAAAAGTCATGGATGATATGTCCGATAAATATGGAGTCACCTTCAATAAAGGCGGTGGAAGACAGGCTGATCAATCCGGTATTGAATTCCTTAAAAAACATTCTCCTGAGCAATTAAGAGATGTAGCAAAAATCCATTTTGCGAATATGAATAAAATCGGTGCAGATGATTATAAGGAAGGGGCTCCTCTTTCGCTATTCTCCACTCTAAAGATTGAGAATGATGAAAACGCGCAGATCTCGACATCCCATCAGACAAAGACTCAATCCGATTTAACAAGCAATCAAAAATCAAACCATATAAGTCTTGAAAATATTGATAACAAGGAAAAGGCACATCAGGCCAATGCCTTCAATTCTTCGCAGAAATTAGATTCAGACCATGATAAATCAATAGGAATCAGTTCAAAAACATTTAACGAGCTGAGTCTGAAAGAACTTTATGAAATTCTCAAGGCTCGAGTGGATATCTTCGTGGTTGAACAACAATGCGCCTATCCAGAGATTGATGGAATCGACTATTCAGCAATTCACTATCAGATGTTAGATTCGAACGGCAATCTTCTTGCCTATTTGCGAATCTATCCAGATTCAGACAAAGAAAATACCTGGCATATCGGAAGAGTAATCACTACCGTCCGAAAACAGGGTTTTGGACAAAAACTACTTCATCAGGCTGTAGAAGATCTTTTTAATCGGCATCATGCGGATGAGATTATCCTGGAAGCACAGACCTATGCTATACCTTTTTATCAGAAAGAAGGATTTAAAGTAACTTCTGAACCATTTGATGATGCTGGTATTATGCATGTTAACATGAGTCTTAAAAAAGGATTAAGAGATTAAGAAAAGATGGATATCAGTATCTACTTTCTGTTATCCTCAACTTTCTAAACTTCCTTTACTACACATCAGAATTAGATCAAACAAAACAGGGCTTAGAATCATTACGATTCGGGCCCTGTTTTCATGATTTATTTTCAAGTTTTATCAGTTTTGTTTTTTACAACTTTATGCTCTCAGACAAATCTAAATTCGTTTTTCAGTTCAGTCTGCAATAACTTGCTATTCACCCATAAACGTCAAAAAGGCATTTGCTTCCTTGATCAATTCTTCTTTGACTTCTGGAGTCGGCTCATAAATTCCACTCGCAAACGATTCCATTGGAACAGCAATTTTAACCATGTCTTCTGTCATGACTTTGCAGCCGCATCGTTTTAGAAGTGTAGTTAATGCAGCCTGCGCCCCAGCAGTTGCCATTTTTCCGCCAGCTCCACTCTGAGCTGCAAACTTACCTCTTAGTGGAGATCCAGAAGCAAAATTATTTCTCTCATAGGATAGAGAAGCATAATCAAGCATATTTTTAAGACCGCCTGGAATGCTTCCATTGTATTCAGGACAGAAAAACCAGAGACCATCTGCTTCAGAGATCTTTTCTCGAACTTCATTGACTGTTTCAGGGAATGGATATGAATCATCCATATTCAATACAGGCAGTTTGGAATAATCCAATACAGATACTTCAACTTCTGGTTTAGTCTTCAAATATTCTTCAGCAATCATTGCCAGACTTTTGTTAAACGAATGTTTTCTTAATGATCCAGGAATCAATAATAATTTTTTCATAGAGATCAACCTCAATTTCTTTATAACTTCATCTTAACGATGATTAAATTGCGAAAAGGATATGAATGACCGAAATGAATAAATTATTCGTCTAATTCTCGTCTTTTATAAAATATTTTATATATGTTATTAACATATGTATTCGAAGTCGCTATGATGGATACATACATAAAGAACTTTATATAAATCGAGGAGAAAAAAGAAATGAATATGAAGCAACAGGTCATGATTGAACCAGGTAAGATTATCTTTCAGGATGTACCAGTACCGGAAACCGGAATGAATGATGTAAGAATCCGAATCAAAAACATCGGGATTTGTGGTTCTGATATTCACGTTTATCATGGGCAGCATCCTTTTACATCTTATCCAGTCACTCAGGGGCATGAAGTTTCCGGTGAAATTGTTGAAGTTGGAGAATCTGTCCAGCATTTAAAGCCGGGTCAGAAAGTTACGATTGAACCTCAGGTCACCTGCGGTCATTGCCATCCCTGCCGACACGGAAAATACAATCTTTGTGAAGAACTGAAAGTGATGGGATTTCAGACAACCGGAACAGCTTCAGAATACTTTGTTTGTAATCAAATGTATGTCACTCCGGTTCCTGAAGAACTATCTTTTGAAGAGGCAGCTATGATTGAACCTCTAGCAGTTGCTGTCCATGCTGTAAAACAGATGGGAGACATAAATGGTTTGGATGTGATAGTAATGGGAGCTGGTCCGATCGGAAATCTTGTAGCTCAGAGCGCCAAAGGAATGGGAGCCAGGAAAGTTATGATTACTGATATCAGCGATATGCGTTTAGTCAAAGCAAAAGAATGCGGTATCGATTATCGTGTAAATACTCTTAAGAAAGATTTCAATGAAGCAATGCTTGAAACATTTGGTCCAGACAAAGCGGATGTCATTTATGATTGTGCTGGAAACGACATCTCGATGGGGCAGGCAATCGCTCATGCCAGAAAAGGCAGCGCGATTGTACTGGTTGCTGTATTTTCCAAAAAAGCAAATATTGATCTGGCCGTTGCTAACGATCATGAACTTGATCTCAAAAGCACAATGATGTACCGCCATGATGATTATGTTGATGCAATTCAGCTGGTTAAAGACCATAAAGTTCTTCTAGAGCCATTGATCTCCAAGAAATTCCCATTCGAAAAATTTCTTGATGCTTACCAGTACATTGATGACAATCGGGAGACGACGATGAAAGTCATTATTGATGTTCAGAAATAATCTATATTTTTCATTTTTTGTCATCTGCGATGTAATCCAAAATTATCCTGAAAAGCTGCCTGGCAGCTTTTTTTGATTTTCAGACAAGTTGTATACTTTAAAAAGAGGTTGAAAAAAGATGGCCAAAAAGCAAAACCAATCGGTGCGTTCCCGAATCGCCGAATACTTATACTCTCATCATAATGCGACAAAAGCTGAGCTTGCCAGCGAACTCTCCATCAGCATGCCAACATTATTATCGAATGTCAGCAGCATGATTGATGAAGAAATATTAATTCCCGATCAGATGCTTGAATCAACCGGCGGAAGGAAAGCAACAGCTTTAGCTTTGAATCCTCAATATGCCAGTGCAGCTGGAATCTCAATTACCAAATCCAACATCAACATTGTCTTGCTCGATTTTGCGGGAAGTATTCTGGGATCAGTCAAGATCCCCTATTCATTTACTGGGACTCAGAAAGACCTGGAGTTTCTTTCCGAACAGTTCAAACACTTTTTAGCAAAAAACGCCCAGCATCCAAAATTACTTGGCTGTGGAATTGCCCTTCCCGGGATCATCAATAAAAAAGCCAGATCCTTAACAAAGTCTCATGTGCTTGATTTACAGAACTATTCTCTTGGAGGATTTCAAGAAGTCATGCCAGTAGAGCTGTTATTTGAAAATGATGCCAATGCTGCTTTACTGGCAGAAAGACTCCCAAAAGAGGCTTCTCTCATTTTTCTAAATCTTGGTAGAACGGTTGGCGGAACTCTGTTTAATCAAGGACAAATCGCACAGGGAGATCATTTCCGGGCCGGTGAGTTTGGACATATGATTTTATATCCTAACGGTAAGACCTGTTATTGCGGCAAAAAGGGATGCGCTGATCCGTACTGTTCAACCAGTTCTTTGTTAGAAGGTACCAATCAGACTCTGAATGAATTCATGAAGGATATTTCAAATAATTCTGATCCGGTAAAGTCTAAACGGTGGGATGAATTGCTTGATACTCTGGCCTTGCTGTGTTCCAACCTGAGAATGGCATTTGATATGGACATTATGATCGGAGGACCGCTTAGCAATTATATAAAAAGTGATCTTTCCAGACTAAACAATAAAATTAAACCTCTGGATCTTTTCGATCGGAATCCAGACTATTTGCGTATTGCTTCTAAAGAGCATTTAGCACCTGCGATTGGAGCAGCAGAACTGTTCATTCTTCATAATATTCAGTCACTGAAATAAGAAAATCTCCTTCATGAATTTTGGAGTATTGATAACTATATAAAGCAAAAAACGGTACTAATATATTTACTTAGCACCGTTTTTTTAGTTATCCGTTTTATCCATTCCTAATCAGACTTGAATTACTAACATCTGAGCAAAGTCACGCTATCGCATCATATGGCAATTTCAGCTTCAGCTGAATCGTCCAACCGTTTTGAAAGCTCAGTCTCTTTATCTTTCATTGAAGTCGTCCCCGGTTCTACACCTTCTTCAATAGCGATATAGTGAGCGAGCCGTTCTGCATGATCTGCGATACGTTCATAGCAGTCCATCGCATCGAGAAATTTAATGGAGTTGATGACATCTGTATTATGAGCTTCCAGCTTCTGAAGACGTTTTCTTTTCATCTTTCGCTCCATGGCGTCTACCGTATCTTCATAGCGGTTGACCTTCTTAATCAGCTCAGGATCCTGTCTCTGATAAATTTCAATGGCATACTTAACCGCTTTATAACATTCAGCAGAAATAGAGTTTACGTCTTCAACAATATGTTCTGAGAAAGGTACTGGATGAATAACGTCTCTGGATTCATTGGCTATTTCTTTGCAGCGATCTGAAATATGCTCAATATCTCGAAGGGCCAGAATCGAATTTTTTAATCTTAATTGCTGTTTCGAGGTCATTGAGGTCGTCTTCAGTTTGGATAAGAATAAATTGATCTCATTATTAAACTTATTCACCTTATCCTCGTTTTCCATCAATTTTTCATAATTCTCATCATTTAATAACACATCTCTGGAATATGAAATATTCTCCAAGGCATATTGAGCCATATGTACGATTTCGTTATCGGCAGCCGCCAGGGCTATTGCTGGCTGGTTTAATAAACGAGCGTCCAGACGAACAGTATGATCCATGATTTCCTGCTTCGGAATCAGAATTCCAGAAAGTTTAACTAACCAGTTAGCAGCCGGCAGAAGAAGCAGAGTGGCTAATACGTTGAAGCTGGTATGGAACAGGGCTAATGAAGTCGAAGTCACTTCAGAATGAGCCAGACCTGGAACAAATAGGAAAACAATATAAGCAGCAACACCGAAAATCAGTGATCCGATCGTATTGAATTCCAGATGAATCATTGCTGCCCGTTTCGCATTGCGATCTGCACCAATCGCTGAGATTAAGGCCACTACACAGGTTCCAATATTCTGTCCCAGAGCAATGAACACTGCTGATCCCCAATTGACAATCCCAGTCAGAGCCAGAGTCTGCAGGATTCCCATCGATGCTGAAGATGACTGCATGATTGCCGTAACAAGCATCCCGACAATTAAACCAAGCAATGGGTTTCCCCCAATGATATGGAAAACTTCAGTAAAGATTGGCGCATCCGAATATGGAGTAACCGCATTTGACATCGTTGATAATCCAATGAACAGGATTCCAAAACCAATCAGGATATCCGCTGCCTGCTTGACTCGATCCCGTTTACTGGCCATCTGAATCCCAACTCCGATAATCAATAACAAGGGAGCGATCATTTCAGGTTTCAGAAAAGCTCCCCATTCAGACATGGAAACAATCCAGGCCGTCATTGTGGTTCCGATGTTTGCCCCCATAATGACTCCTACTGCCTGAGACAGGCTCATCAGCCCCGCATTGACAAATCCAACAACCATAACTGTTGTGGCTCCTGAAGACTGGATGATGGCTGTGACCAAGGCTCCAAGAAGTACACCCATGATTCTGTTGCTTGTCAGTATTTCAAGCATGCGTCTGGTTTTTTCACCAGCTGCCTGCTGCAGTCCGTCGGCCATGACCTGCATGCCGTAAACGAACATCCCGATACCGCCCGCAAAAAGCAGAATCGATTGAACAATTTCAATAGACATTCTTTACATTCCTTTCGCAGAAATTACTGCTGAATTTCAGCCATTTAAATCACAATAATTCTATCATCCGATCTTTTTCAATTCCGATTGCCAACAAGGGGTTTTTGTAAAATTTATGTAAACATTTTTTATAACAGAAAACAAAATTTCAATATTAAAATTGGCTGCCTCTGTCACTTTTTATCAATTTCAATATAGCATCAAGAATATTTGACTTACTAAGAGCTTTACTTAAAGAAGAAACCAAATTTTAAAAAGTGATTAAAACCCATCAGCGTTTAATCATACAAATATTTCAGTTTTGTTACTGCATTTACAAAAATCTGAATTATCAGGTTTTTGTAAACTGTAGTTCCCAAAAATTTTCTACCTAGACCCTAAATTGAGTTCTTCAGGGACTTTAATCTTGAATAACTTATATCCCTGATTTGCTTTCGAATCAGCCTCATGAATAATGATTTTGTCTTCGAATACTGAACAACGT
>NZ_MPJW01000244.1 GCF_001945525.1 Ileibacterium valens | reverse complement strand
TTACTCACCCGTTCGCCACTGTATCCAAAGATACCGTTCGACTTGCATGTATTAGGCATGCCGCCAGCGTTCATCCTGAGCCAGGATCAAACTCTCCATTTGATTTGACTCAACGCTTTTGCGTTTTATTTTATTTTTTGATTGTTCAGGTTGAATTGACTTGTACTTGGTTTGTTTGTTTAACCTGTACCAATTGGTACTTGTACATACTGTCTGTAAAGTTTTCAAAGAACGAGTTATTTGTGAAGATTTATTTATCTTTCACAAGCTTGTTTATCTTACTCCCTGTCCTGATCAAAGTCAAGGCTTTTTTGTGAATTTCTTTTTGAATTTCACAATCAGAAGAAGACTTCACTTGTGAGAAACAAGCCGTCTCTCACAAGGCTCATTAAGAATACCACTCCAACAGTCATCGGTCAACCTTTTTGTGAATTATTTTTAAATTTTCACAAATAAGGATTTCTGCCCTTAGATAAAGAAGTTTGGACATTCCAGGAGGCTGTTTTTGACTTCCATCTCTTAAACAGCTTTGAAAGAATACCTCTGAATTCCTTTGTTAGCAAGTCATATCACTCGAAAAATACTTCTTAATTTAATTTCGGTTTTACAGGGATCTTCCCTATTAAGAAACGATCTCCGCCGCTTTTGAAGACTTATTTATAATCTCTGGTTAATTAGTTGTCTCTATGGGATTGTTTTGTAATTTTTCCTTTTCTTCCTTAACTTCCTTCTTCATTTTGGTTTTAGCTGTGACAAGAGAACTTGACATTAAGACAATCCCAATCAGCAAGCCATATCGATAGGGGAACATTTGCCCTGCCAAAGTACATAGTTTAATCCGATGATCGACATAAATTTGAGATACATAAACCGGTCAATAACCTTCATTATTCTTTTAAAGTAATTCATATCTTCCTCTCTTCATGTTTGACTTCTTGTAAGGATTATTCAAAAAAGATGAAATTATCATGAAAAATTTCTTAATCTCAATTCTGATTGGATGAAACAATTCAAAAAAGACATTAGAATGATGCCATTTTCAGATCTAAAAAGTTAAAATAACAACTTTATAATTATTCTGAACTAAAAAAACATACATTGTCTTATCCTGGTTTTATATCTATCCAGTAAGAACAAGTGTATGTTTTTCGACTTTATATTGGAAATCAATAATTTGTAACTGGTTTGCGTTCTGCCTTTAAATTGTGTTTCTTGTTGGAACGCTTTGCTAATTCTGCCTCAACTTCCTGCAGACTGACTTCTTTTTGAGCCATCAATACCATGACGTGATAGAAAAGATCTCCAAGCTCATTGACCAGATCTTCTTTGGATTGTGATAATGAGGCAATGATCACTTCCGTACATTCTTCTCCAACCTTTTTTAATATCTTTTCTTCACCTTTTGAATAAAGATAAGAGGTATAGCTTCCTTCTTCTGGATTCAGTTTTCGATCCATCACTGTTTCATATAAAACCGCAAATTCGTTTTCCATGTCATCTCTCCGTGTCATTTCAAAATCGTTTGATTATTCCAAGCCGTTTGACTCTTTTTGTTTTTTTATAATCTCGTCCCTCACTCGTTTTGGGTAAGGAACATTGTTTCCATTCTACTGTTGCTACTATTCTTCTATAAGCGGACGATAGAAGCAGGAATGATTGCCTGTATGGCAGGCGGCTCCATCCTGTTTTACTGAAAGTAAAATTGTGTCTTGGTCACAATCAATTCGAACATCTACGACATGCTGGTAATGTCCAGAAGTTTCTCCTTTACACCAGAGTTCATTTCTTGAACGGCTCCAATAGGTGGCCAAGCCTGTCTTTAGTGTCCTTTCCAATGCTTCCCTGTTCATATAAGCAAGCATAAGAACTTCATTGGTTCCGACTTCCTGTACGATGACAGGAATTAGACCATTCATCTTTTCAAAATCGGGTTCAATTCTTTTCATCGCGCATGAATGCCTTTCTCTTTCAGATAGTCTTTTACTTCCCCGACACTGAGTGTTCCATAATGAAACAGACTGGCTGCTAAAGCAGCATCAGCAGTATCTTCCTTAAGAACATCATAAAAATCTTCGAGTTTCCCGCATCCGCCTGAAGCAATGACAGGAACATTGACGGCATTTCTGACTGCCTGAGTCAGCTCGAGATCAAATCCCTGTAATGTTCCGTCAGCATCCATACTAGTCAGAAGGATTTCTCCTGCTCCAAGTTTTTCCGCTTCTTTGACCCATTCGATCACATCCTTATGAGTATTGATTCGGCCTCCAGCAAGATAAGCGTCCCATCCAGTCCCATCTTCTCTTTTTTTTGCATCAACTGCCAAAACAATACATTGTGAGCCAAACATCTCTGCTCCCTGTCGGATCAGATCGGGATTTTTCAGAGCGGAAGAATTCAGTGAAACTTTATCCGCGCCAGCCAGAAGCATTTTTCGGATGTCCTCAATCGAACGAATACCACCGCCAACAGTAAACGGAATAAATACTTGTTTGGCTGTTCTTTCGACCATATCAACCATCGTGTTTCGATCATCACTGGTTGCTGTGATATCTAAAAAGATCAGCTCGTCAGCACCCTGTCTGTCATATTCAGCTGCCAGTTCAACCGGGTCTCCTACTTCTTTAATACCTACGAAGTTTATTCCTTTGACCACTTTGCCATCTCGTACATCCAGACAGGGAATGATTCTTTTGGTCAGCATTGTCTCTCCTTTCCAGACTCGATGGCCTTTTTTAAGTCCAGAGTGCCAGCGTACATGGCTTTCCCTGTAATGGCTCCATACAGGTCAAGACTGGCAAGATCCTCAATATCCTTTAAATTATGAATTCCACCTGAAGCGATAATTTTCATGTTGACTGCATCAGCCAGGTTTTTTAGCATCTCCAGATTGGGTCCCTGCAAGGTGCCGTCTTTAGAGATATCAGTAAAAATAACAGTTTGAACACCCATTTTTTCGAGATCTTTTGCAAAGTCTAGGTAATCCGTATTGGAAGATTGCTCCCAGCCTTCCACACAGACTTTTCCATCCTTTGCATCAATCCCTACGGCAATCCGCTTTCCGTATTTATTGACCGCATTTTGTAAAAGCTCGCGGTCTGTTAATGCAGATGTTCCTAGAATGACCCGTTCGACTCCCTGACTTAAATAATGGTCAATATTTTCCATCGTTCGGATTCCACCGCCAACTTCGACAGGAACGCTTAATGAATTGGCTGTCTTTATAATCAGTTCATCATTGACCGGGCGTTTTGCCCTGGCTCCATCCAGATCGACAAGATGAATAAATTCTGCCCCTTCTTTTTCGAAGGCTTTTGCCGTATCCAGAACACTGGCCGCTACCACTTCTTTTTTTGAGTAATCTCCCTGATACAGGCGAACTGGTTTTTGATCGATAATATCAATTGCTGGAAGAATGATCATTGTTAAACTCCTTTGCAAACCACTCGAGAATTTTCAATCCATCTTTTCCGGACTTTTCTGGATGAAACTGGGTTCCAACCACGTTATCTCTGCCTACAATTCCAGGAACCAGGTAGGGTCCATACTGCGAATAAGCAATTAGGTCATCTGGATCAAATCCGCTGACAAAGTATGAGTGATCGTAATAGGCAAATGGATTGGCTGAAAGTTTATCTTTCAGAGGATGACTGGAGCGGATGACTAAATCATTCCAGCCAATTTCAGGAATTCGAATATCGTAGCCCTTCATTGGGATGACTTCACCCTTTAAAAAACCCAAACCAAGTTGATGACCGTTTTCTTCAGAGCTTTCAAATAAAGCCTGCATTCCAAGACAGATTCCAAGCATTGGCTTTTTATTCTTTCCAACTTCATCTAAAACAAACTGATCCAATCCTGTTTTTTTGAGATTTTTCATTAAATCTCCAAAAGCACCCACTCCAGGAAGAATCAGTTTGTCACACTTCCTTAATTGTTCAGGATTTTCTGAGATTAGAGATTCAAGTCCTAAATGAGTACAGGCGTTCTGCACCGAATGCAGATTGCCCATTCCATAATCAATAATTCCTATCATTCAAGAACTCCCTTCGATGAAGGAATTGCATCACCTTCAATACGGACAGCCTGTTTTAGCGCCCGGCCAAAAGCCTTAAATACAGCTTCAATTTTATGATGGTCATTTTTTCCATACGGGACATGGATGTGAAGTGTTATTCCGGAATGATCACAGATGGCTCTGAAGAATTCTTCTGTCATTTCAGTCGAATATTCCCCGACTTTTTCTCTGGTAAATTCCGCATCAAACACGAGATAGGGTCTTCCGGAAATATCTAGATCAACGATGGCCAGAGCTTCATCCATTGGCATTCGGAAACTTCCGTATCTTGCGATTCCTCTTTTATCCTTTAACGCCTCTTTCAGACATTTTCCAAATAAGATCCCCAGGTCTTCGACGGTATGATGATCGTCAACTTCCAGATCTCCACGGGCTTTCACTTTCAGATCAAAACCGGAATGAAAAGCAAACAGTTCAAGCATATGGTTAAAAAAACCAATCCCAGTATCCACCAGAGCCTGCCCACTCCCATCGATTTCGACAATCATATTCAGTTCTGTTTCTTTGGTATTTCGTTCCTGAATGGCTCTTCTCATACAATTCCCTCCATTGATTGATCAAAGCTCTTCATAAGTTCGAGAACCTGATCATTCTCCTGTTTTAAACCTACCGTGATCCGCAGATAATCCTTATTGGCATAATCACGAATGGTGATTCCATTTTTCATAAAGAGATCAACCAGTTTTTCTATTGTCTTTAATCGATTGTTTCGAGCAGGATCATTGGGATAAACCAGTATGAAGTTTCCATTAGCTTCTAATGAGCAAAGGTTTTTCATTTCTTTAATTGCCTTCTGCATCCGAATACGTTCCTGCAGAATTTTACGAGTGCGCTCTTCAAAATGATCTGCATGTTCGAGAACCTTGCAGGCTGCAGCACTCGAAAAGGAATTCAGATTATAAACTGGTCTCGCCGGGTCAATGGCTCTGATATTCTCAGGATTGGAAATCAGAAAACCGACTCTCAGACCTGCCAATGCATAGGCTTTGGACAGAGTTCGAGTGATATAAAGGTTTTCTAGTCCCGGTTTAAGTAAAAGTTCAACCGCTGACCGGCCTCCAAAATCCATATAGGCTTCATCCATGACTACCGGAACCGGATACAAAGCCGCTGCAATCCTTTCAACCTTTTCAGGTGTTATCATCATTCCTGTTGGATTATTCGGATTTGAAAACATCACTAAAGAAGGATTCGCTTCCTTGGCCTGTGCGATAAAATCTTCAATATCAAAATTGATTGAAAAACCATTTTCATCACTGATCAGCAGTGGGTATCTCTTCACTTTGCCCTTCATGGCTGAAACGTAAAAATCGTACATTGAAAAATCAGGGGCAAGAGTATAAAGGGTATCACCCTTTGAGACAAAAGAGGTGATCAAAAGCTGAAGCATCTGATCACTGCCGTTTCCAGCTATCACCATATCTGCCGGAATGCCTAGATGTTCAGCATACTGGCTTCGTAAATTGGTTGAAGAATCTTCCGGATACCGGTTAAACAGCAGGTCAGGAAGCATTTGCTGGAGTTCACCAATGAGTTCTTCAGGCAGATTCTCACTGGCTTCATTGGCATTCAGAAGCAAACCGGTCTGTTTGTGAGCCTGATAGGTTTCAAGCTGATCGTTCATATCGTCTTTTCCTTTCTGCTGTCTTGCAGCTTTTTAAATGATTCAGAATCGTAATTCGATTCCTGAGATTTGTCCGAATTTTCTCTTTATTCAGCTAGATCCATTGAATCAGTTAAATCATTTGATTCAATCAAGCCGATTGATTCAGTCCATTCATTGTGAGGATCAGTTTTCGTTATTCAGGCGAACGGATACCGCATTGGCGTGGGCATCCAGATCTTCATGTTCTGCCAGATTAATAATTCTTTTCCCTTCATCCAGAAGAACTTCTTTTGGATAGTAAAGATAGGAAGATTTCTTAACAAATGAATCAACACCTAATGGTGAGGAAAAGCGGGCTGTTCCAGATGTCGGAAGAACATGGTTGGTTCCTCCAAAATAATCTCCTACACTTTCACAGGTGTAATAACCAAGGAATACTGATCCAGCGTTTTTGACCTGATCCAATAATGCCATTGGATCTTCAACGAGTAATTCAAGATGTTCCGGGGCAATCGCATTTGAAATGTCAGCTGCTTCTTCCAATGTATCGGTCAGAATACTCTTTCCATAGTTTTTCAGAGATTCTTCAATAATTGCCTTTTTTGGAAGACGATCCGTCTGAATTCTTAACTCCTTATTTACGGCATCGATCATTTTCTTGCTGTTGGAGATCAGAATCGCACTGGCCATCGGATCATGTTCAGCCTGAGAAAGCAGATCAGCAGCCGCATAGGCTGGATTGGCGTTTTCATCTGCAATCACCAGAATTTCAGATGGACCGGCAATCATATCGATATCCGTTTTTCCGAAAACGAGCTTTTTAGCAGCTGCTACAAAGATATTTCCGGGACCGACAATTTTATCCACCGCAGGGATACTTTGAGTTCCATAAGCCAAAGCCGCAATCGCCTGGGCACCACCAACCTTAAAGATTCGGGTAATACCGGCAACTTTGGCCGCTGCAGCAATATTTGGATTAATGCTGCCGGATTTTGATGGCGGAGTAACCATGATGATTTCCCTAACACCAGCTACCTTTGCTGGAATGGCGTTCATCAATACAGAAGAAGGATATTGCGCCCTTCCGCCAGGAACATATATTCCAGCAGATGCCAATGGCATGATTCTTTGTCCTAAAAAAGCTCCATTGCTGCGTTCAATTCGATATCCTTCTTTTTTCTGAGCTTCATGATATTCATAAATATTTTTAGAAGCATCTTCTAAAGCCGCGACAAAATCAGCATCGGCTTTTGAAGCCGCTTCTTCAAGCTCTTCTTTTGAGACCTCGAAATCATCAAGGCTGACCTGATCGAAGAGTTCAGTATATTTTTTTAAGGCATTATCCTTATCCTTACGGACTTCATCAATAATGGCCGCCGCTTTGGCCAGGATGTCTGCAGAGATTTCCTGAGAACGATTTTGCAGATAAGCCGCCAGTTCTTCTTTTTGTGTTTTATCGATTGCACTCAGCATTCTCAGATACCGCCCTTTCCAGATC
This sequence comes from Ileibacterium valens, assembly GCF_001945525.1. Classification (GTDB taxonomy): domain Bacteria; phylum Bacillota_I; class Bacilli_A; order Erysipelotrichales; family Erysipelotrichaceae; genus Ileibacterium; species Ileibacterium valens. The sequence goes on along the minus strand of NZ_MPJW01000244.1, from coordinate 3,501 downwards.
TTCTAAAACCTTCATCACTTCATTTTTCTTTAACTTAAAGCTTGCTTTATTCACAATAACTCTGGCCGAAATTTCCGCACAGGTATCAAATACAACCAGACCATTCGCTCTTAACGTATTCCCGGTTTCCATGATATCGACAATTCCATCGACCAGTCCTAACAGCGGCGAAAGCTCAACCGAACCATCGATCTTAATGATTTCTACATCAATGTTTTTCGAGGCAAAATAGTCACGGGCCACTTTTGGATATTTGGTTCCAATGGTGACATGTCCCTGCTTTTCCAAAGGATTATTTTCAGGCAGCCCTGCGCAGATGAAACAGCATTTTCCAATCTTCAGATCCAGCATTTCATAGTAATCGCCTTCACCTTCCATCAGAGTATCCTTTCCGACCACTCCTAAGTCAGCCACACCATGTTCGACATAGGTAATGCAGTCATTGGATTTAACCAGGACATAATCAATGTCGTTTTTAGTATCCGGAAGAACCAGTGCTCTTCCCTTATCACGAAGGTTTTCGACTCCATAGCCCATTTGTTCGAGCAGATCGGCTGTTTTGGTTTCCAGTCTTCCTTTTGTGAGGGCCATTCTTAAAGACATACATCCAGCTCCTTTACTATTTCATCCGTATCCCAAAGACTGAGAACTGCAGGTTCACCATTTTTCTGAAGTTCCTTGGCCAGTTCAAAAGCTTCCAGCCAGCGATCAGCGGGATAATGAATCTTCCAGCATGCTTTTTTTACGGGAACCTGGATCAAATCGATTAGATAATCAAGTTTAAGCGAAAATCCTCTGGCTTCAGCCGGCATACCAAAACGAGAGCACAGGCTGTCATAACGTCCCCCGGAAAGAATAGATGTTCCTACCCCAATAGCAAAAGCTTCAAAAATCAGCCCTGTGTAGTAATTGAGATAAGGAATCTTTCCAAGGTCAAATCGGATCAGTGATCCATATCCAAGGCTGTTCAGAGCCAGGTTTATTGCTTCCAGTCGATCCAGAATGGCATCTAAGCGATCGTTAAAGGAGAACATTCTTGCCCGTTCAAGAACTTCACTGGTCCCATTGAGTAATGGAAGTTCCATGAAGAAATCACGAACAGCTGGATCCATATTTTTTGAATCTACAAATTCACGCAGTTCAACCATGCTCTTTCGGTTAATCAGATCGGCGGCTATGTGCAGGTCTTCTTCTGTTTCAAAAACGGCTGCAGCCGCTTCTTCAAAGAAATTCACTTCTCCAATTTCCAGAGTGTAACCAGCCAGACCGATCGCATCGAGCGTATCCAGTGCTGTTACGAGAACTTCCAGATCCGAAAAATCATCTCCTCCGATCAGCTCCACTCCGCAATCCATGACTTCTGATCGCTTACCGGCAAAGGATTTGCGCATCTTATAAACATTCGAGCAATATGAAAAGCGTAACGGCTTATCAGCCTCCTGATAACGGCTGGCTGCCATTCGGACAATGGGGACGGTCATATCAAGACGAAGTGCAAGAATATCAGAATTTTCATCGAAGAGTTTTACCATCTCCCGATCCTGCAAAGTATCAAATGCGGTTGAATAGGTCTGATAATACTCCATAGCTGGAGTCATCACTTCTTCAAATCCATGTTTTTCAAATGTATCCAGCATGACTTTTTGCAGATAACGCTTTTTACGGACATCATCTCCAGCCAGATCACGCATTCCTAGTGGTGTTCTTTTTTGCATATTGATCCTTTCTGGATTTGGGTTTCAAAAATAACAGGTATAAAAAAAGACCTCCATCCAAAGGACGAAAGTCATTATTTCGCGGTTCCACCTTTATTTACAGACTCCTCACGAAGTCTGCCTTACGGACTGCCATCACAGTCCTGTCCTGTATCGGGGACTTCCGGAAACCCATTCCCTGGTTTCCTGCTCCAGGATGTGTTCAATAAGGCTAGTCCCTTCTTTTCACCACACAGAAGTTCTCTATACACGTCACCCTATTTACTGGTTCCCTTCATTGCAGATGTTTAAGTTATGTTAAGAAGTTTAAAACTCTGAAAACAGATGTCAAGGAATAACCCAGGGACTTTTCATTTTCTTTCAGAAATAAAAGAAAATTATTACAGGATTGTATCTCATTAGGATTAGATCGGATTCAGAAGACCGAAGTGATCAAAAGCCTTATACAGTCCATCATTATCAATCTGATCTGTGATCCAGTTTGCCTTTTCCTTGGCCAAATCGGTTCCATTGCCCATACAGACGGCAATATCCGCTTCTTCAAACATTGGAATATCGTTTTCTGAATCTCCAACAGCCATTAATTCGTAGTCTCCATCGAAGCCTTCCAGTACTTCTCTCATGGCCAGAGCCTTGTTATGGTAGGCATCAGTCAGTTCACCCCGGTAGGCTGAGCCGAATCCATTCATCGGGTTATGACTGTTCTTATAAAAGAGAATATCCAGATGTTCCTGATTCATAATTGGATGAAGATCAAATGGTGTTTCTGTATCAAAGTTTACTTTCATTATTTTGTCACGCGAATGGGTTTCTAAACCGTCAAGACTCTGCCTGGTCATCCATTCCCTGCGGCCTTCTTTTTGAAAGAAAATCGTTCTTCGAAACGCGAACTTAGGATCATCGAAGCTGATTCCTTCTTCCTGAAGGGAATATCCAGCACCATTCTTCTTCAGAAATTCTTCAATTCTCGCTACTCGATCGGCACCGATGTAATATTTTCTGAAGTTTTCGTTTCCTCGATATAAATCCATACCAGTTGCCAAAAGATAACCATCAAGATTCATATCCCAAAGAAACTGGGGGATATTATCGGCGGTTCGTCCGGTATTCACGAAAACCAGATGTCCATTCTTCCGCGCTTTATCTATGGCTTCCAATGCTGAATCTGGAATGATTTCTCTATTCCAGAGTGTTCCATCAAGATCCAAAAAGACTGCCTTTTTCTTTTTTTCTGGAAATTGCATATGTTTAATATTCGAATTTAATTGCTCTTCCATCACTTACCTGCTCCTTTTTAAAGGATTCAGATTTTCTATCTGATTTATCCTCATGTTTTTATTTTTCTGTTGTTTCCTGATTTTGCGATTTTATTTCCCTGATTATTTTACATACCTTCTTCCCGGAACCAAATTGAATTTTTCTGTTTTATATGGCGATGAAATACAGATCTTCTGATTCAACTTCACTGCACCAGTCAGGCTTTAATCATTTGTTCATTGTCGAAGATGGTTAAATTTGGATAATTGGATTGTTTCATAATTTCCAGATCAATGTCTATTGTGACCAAAGACAAGCGATTTCAATATGATTTTGCCTGATAGAAAAAGCTCATTGGTCTGAAAGGGGCTGTTAAATTTCTGACAGTCCAAAAATAAAAAGAGGCACCTGATCCGTAATGGATGAGGTGCCTTTTTTGGTAAAATATGTTCATGCTCAATAAACAAAATTACCAAACACACTATAACTCGATTCAGGGCCGTTTGCCACTGCTCCATTCTCTCTTCCC
>NZ_MPJW01000291.1 GCF_001945525.1 Ileibacterium valens | reverse complement strand
TTGAGTATTGAAACTCATAATTCCCTAATGTGAAGTGGCTTATATCAATAATTTCAACTAATGAAGTTGAAAAGTTGAGGTCGGTATCGGATAGAACAATTTGTTTGCTTACTGAATCGTAGGCTTCAAACAAATAATGGTGATCCTCCGAAACACCTTTATATAAAACTGCTCCATTAAGTTCATTGTTTCTGATTCTTAAGATCGTTTCTTCAATCATTTCAATTCTGTTTTCGTGTTCCTGAATCATTTGTTCGAGTACTGAAAATCCGAGGTTCTGGCTTTTAAGCAGTTGAAGAATGTCAATATAAATCTTCTCTTTTTTCATAAAAAATCTCCTTTATTTATCGATTGACAAATGATATTTAGTTGTTTAAGTTATCGAACTAAATACCAAATTTGTTAAAGAAAAAGCACCCAGAGCGTTAAGCTGAAATAACCAAGTGTTAATCAACTTGACGCCCAAAATGGGTGCTTTTATATAACCACGAACACCTTCTCATCTTTTACTGTGATCAATCTGCCATGCAAACATTAAACTGTGTACAAGCCATTCTATTTTCTAAATAAATCAGAATACATCCTTGTTGCTTGGCTATGCAGAAGTTCAAACAAAAGAATTCCGACAAGTAGACACGCACAAAAAAAAACACAACATTCCTTATGAGTTGTTTATTGATACTTTTGATCTCCATAAATAAAATCTTTAAAGGATAGAACCAGCTCATTTATAAAGCCAAATCAATAAATATTATTATTAATTCAATCATAATATCCTTCGTAATGGACATCTATTACCTTTGGTCCCATTACAGCTTTTAAATATTCCTATTCATATTTTTCTTTTTTGAACTACTTTCTAAACAACGCTCATAATGAAACACTTCATCACTCAATAATCTCTAAGCACAAAAAAAACAGGAAACAGAGTTTTCTGCTTCCTGCGTATTGAATTCAATATAGATTTGGCTGTGCAAAACTGAGCTAATTAATGACTATTTAAAAACATTCTTGAACTTTTCAAATGGGCTTTCCGCTGCTGTTCCTTTGAGCTGTTCATAAAGTTCGCGTTCCTTTTTCGAAATTTTCTTTGGAATTTCTACGCGGACTTCTACAAACTCATCACCAGTTCCAGCACGGCTGATAACTCCCTTGCCTTTTAAGCGGAATCGCTGATTTGGCTGGGTTCCTTCAGGAATCTTCAGATCAACATTTCCGTGAACTGTTGGAACCTCAATCGTAGCTCCAAGTGTTGCATCAATTGCCGAAATAGGAACTGTTACAAAAATGTCATCGCCATCACGTTTGAATACCGGATCTTCTGGAACATGAACCTGAATATAGAGATCTCCATTAGGACCTCCATTGAGTCCGGCTTCACCTTTTCCAGCTACCCGAATGCGCTGTCCATCTCGGATTCCAGCCGGGATTTTAACATCGATTCGAACAGTCTTATTTTCATAACCAGTGCCTTTGCAGGTTGAGCAGGTTTCTTTAATGGTTTCACCTTTTCCATGACATTTATCACAGACCACCTGCTGCTGCATGGTTCCAAACATCGTGCGGACATTCTGATAAACCGTTCCAGTTCCATGACATTTGTCGCAGACTTCTACATCTTCAGGATGTTCAGCCCCTGAACCATGACAATGAGGACAGGGTTCATCTACGTTGACAGAAATGGTTTCCGTTTTTCCATGAACAGAATCCATGAAACCGATATTCATCTGCATAAAGCGGTCTTCGCCCTGCATTGGCCGGTTGTTCTGGTAAGTCTGAGAACGTCCTCCGCCGCTGAAGAAGCTTGAGAAGATGTCATCAAAGCCGCCAGATCCAAATCCGGAATAACCACCGGATGAGAATCCGCCCTGACCAAACAAATCGTTAAAATCAAAGCCGCCCTGAGCGAATGGATTGCCCTGGCCGCCGCCATAACTAGGATCCACACCGGCAAATCCAAACCGATCATACGCTGAACGCTTCTCTTCATCAGAGAGCACTTCATACGCTTCATTGATCTCCTTGAATTTATCTTCGGCATCCGGCTCCTTATTTACATCGGGGTGATACTTCATTGCGAGCTTTCGATAAGCTTTTTTAATTGCTTTTGCATCCGCACTTCGGTCTACACCAAGCACTTCGTAATAATCGCGTTTTTCAGCCATGCCAATCCTCCATTTCCAAATTCAGTGTTCCTTCTTAAACAAATTCCTGGATTAAATTTCTAAATGTCTGATCTCGTATTTTCCGCTTTAAATTTATAAATGTTTTGCTTATGGAAAGCAAGCACTCGATTAAAAGCGGATTCAATCATACCAAAGAATTCAGAAGTCCTTTCGGACTTCTGAAATTTTCTATTCGGTTTAATTCTGAATTGAATGAAACTGTTTAAGTTTTACTTCTTTTCAGTAAATTCGGCATCTACAACATCATCGTTGTTGGATCCGTTATTTGCAGCCTGACCGGCATCAGCACCTGGCTGGTTAGCAGCCTGCTGATACATGGCAGCAGAAGCAGCCTGAGCGGCTTTTTCAAGAGCATCAAGAAGTTTTTCAACTTCGTCCATGTTGTTTTCATCGAGTGCTTTTTGCAGATCATCACGGACTTTCTTGATTTCTTCAGCTTCTTTGGCAGGGATTTTATCCTTGTCATCTTCAAGCATGGTATCAACCTGAGCGATGAATGCATCAGCTTTATTGCGGGTTTCAACCTGTGCTTTACGTTTTTCATCTTCAGCCTTGTTGGCTTCAGCTTCCTTAACCATACGATCGATTTCATCTTCAGATAATCCGGAAGAGTTCTGGATCACGATGGTCTGTTCTTTTCCGCTAGCTTTATCTTTAGCGGTTACGTTAACGATACCGTTGGCATCAATATCGAAGGTTACTTCGATCTGAGGCTGTCCGCGACGAGCTGGAGCAATTCCAGTCAGCTGGAAGTTTCCAAGTTCCTTGTTGTCGTTAGCCATTGGACGTTCACCCTGAAGGACACGAATGTCAACAGCAGGCTGGTTATCTACAGCTGTAGAGAAAGTCTGAGTCTTGCGGGCAGGGATCGTTGTGTTACGGGTAATTAATGGTGTCATAACTCCGCCAAGAGTTTCGATACCTAATGTCAGAGGAGTTACATCCAAAAGCAGGACGTCCTTAACATCACCAGCAAGGATACCACCCTGAATAGCAGCACCTAATGCAACGGCTTCATCCGGGTTAACGGATTTGTTCGGTTCCTTACCCATTTCTTTCTTAACGGCTTCCTGAACGGCAGGAATACGGGTAGATCCACCAACTAGCAGAACTTCATCGATATCGCTTGGAGTCAGTTTGGCATCAGAGAGGGCCTGACGGATTGGAGCAACTGTACGTTCAACCAGAGAACGTGTCATTTCATTGAATTTAGCACGGGTCAGAGTGGTTTCAAAGTGCAGAGGTCCGGCAGGGCCAGCCGAGATGAATGGCAGAGAAATAGCTGTCTGCATAGTGGAAGACAGATCTTTCTTCGCTTTTTCTGCGGCTTCCTTAATACGCTGCATAGCAAGCTTGTCGCTCTTTAAGTCAATGTTGTTGTCTTTCTTGAACTGATCAACAATCCAGTCAACGATCACGTTATCGAAATCGTCACCACCCAGGTGAGTATCACCATTTGTGGACAGTACTTCGAAAGAACCATCACTTAAGTCAAGGATGGAAACATCGAAGGTTCCACCTCCAAGGTCATAAACGAGAACTTTAATGTCCTTGTCAGTCTTGTCAATACCATAAGCCAGGGCAGCAGCTGTTGGTTCGTTGATAATACGGGCTACATTCAGTCCAGCGATTGTTCCGGCGTCTTTTGTTGCCTGACGCTGAGCATCGTTGAAGTATGCAGGGACAGTGATGACAGCTTCTTTTACTGTTTCACCAAGGTATTCTTCTGCATATGTTTTCAGATAGGACAGAATCATGGCAGATACTTCCTGTGGAGTATACTGCTTTCCGTCTACAGTTACTTTTTCACTTGATCCCATCAGACGTTTGATGGAAGAAATTACATTTGGATTTGTGATTGCCTGACGTTTTGCGGCATCACCGATAATACGTTCTTCGTCCTTGAAGGCGACAACCGATGGGGTTGTACGGTTTCCTTCAGGGTTAGGAATGACTTTTGGCTCGCCGCCTTCCATAACGGCAACGCAGCTGTTGGTAGTACCAAGGTCAATACCAATAATCTTGCTCATAACGGGCTCCTCCTTTTTTATTCGCTCACTTTAACAAGAGCCGGCCGCAGCATGCGGTCTTTCAGTTTGTATCCCTTCTGTAAAACTTCGATGACGATTCCAGGTTCTACCCCTTCTTTTTTCTCCGTCATCAGAGCCTGCATCAGGTTGGCATCAAATGGCTGATTCAATGCCTCTATTTCCTTCACACCCTCGTTTTGCAATACATTTTCGAGCTGTGTACGGATCATCTCAAAACCTTTTACAAAGGTAGCTGCTTCATCGCTTTCCGGTTGGGCGGCTAAAGCCATGTTCATGTTGTCTAAAACCGGCAGCAGTTCAAGAGCAGCGGACTGGAAACGATACTTTTTAGCTGTATCGGCTTCCTTGATCAGACGCTTGCGGGTATTGTCCGTATCCGCATAAGCCCTCAACAGATCGTTGCGGCTAGCCGCAAGCTGTTTGTTCAGTTCTTCGACTTCCTTATTCAGAGCGTCGATCGGATCCATTTCTTCGTCAATGACTGTTTCTTCCGTTTCTGGAAGCTCGCTGTCACTGATTTTTTCAGTTTTTACTTCAGCTTCAGCATTACTGGCTTCTGGCTTTTTTACATCATTGGGTTTTTTACTCATTTTTCTTATTGCAGCCTCCCTCAGAATGAACATTCACTGTATCCTCGATCACATCAGAGATCGTGTCCATCAGTGAGATCACTCTTGAATAATTCATCCGGCTTGGCCCGACCACCATCAGCTGTCCGACTTCTTCATCGGAATACTTGAAGCTGGTAGAGACCACAGAACAATCGCCGATCTGGATCAGCCGGTTGCGGGTGTCGATTGGAATATCAATGCTGGCCGAAGATGCAGCCCATGCTTTGAACAGGCTTGGATCCTCCATGACCCGCATTAGCTGTTCTACCTTCTTTATATCCGTAAAATCTGGCTGACACAGCATATTTGCCCGGCCATAAACGGCAGCATTCTGATTGGCCATTCGAATGAACGCGGATATGAATGCCTCGAAAAGGATTTCATGGCGTGCTAACCGGCTCGCCATCTCCGGTTCAATTTCTTTCATTCTTTCAACGATTCGATTTAACGGAGTTCCCTTTAATTCTTCGTTGAAAAGATCGGTACAGACTTTCAGATCCTGGGTACTCACTTCCGCTTCAAAACTGAATACTCTGTGTTCAGTATGAGCGGCATCCGTAACAATTACGGCCACTGCCTGCTTGAGTGTGACTGGAATCAGCTCAACCCGGATCAGTTTTTGTGTCTGTGAGTCAGGGCCTAAGACCACACTGGTCAGGTTAGTCATATCCGAAAGGATGGAGCAGCTTGTTTCAATGATTTCTTCCAATGTGAAATGCCTTCTGGTAAAAAGTTCCTTTAAAACCTCTTCGGTTTTAGGATCCACATTGAGTTCCATCAGATGCTCTACGTAATAGCGGTATCCCTGCTGAGAAGGAATTCGGCCGCTTGAGATATGCGTCTTTTCAAGAAGGCCTTCTTTTTCCAGGCAAGCCATCTCGTTTCGAATCGTGGCTGAAGAAACCTGAAAGTCCAGGTGATCCTTCAGGGATTTTGATCCAATGGGCTCAGCCAGCATGGTAAACCGTTCGACGATGGTCTTCAGGATAATTTGCTGACGAGTGGTCAGATCCATTCGGCTCACCTCTTTCTGGCACTCTAGTTGTTCAACTGCTAACAATGATAGCACAGACGTTAGCACCGTCAACCCTTAAGTGCTATCTGATCTTATTGTGATGTTTGCCTGATGAAATGGATACCGGTTTGCCCGGCAATCCACAGATTTCTCAAACCATATTTTTTTCCTGTTTTGATCAGGTAAATGACTTGAAATCCAAACCTGTTTTCATTGTTTTTTGTCCGGAAATTGTAAGATTGCTTAATGAGTCTGGCCTGATATCGAATACAGAAATCAATGGTCAACTTAAATCGAAATTTTGAGAATACAATGAATCGAATCGACAGGAAGGCAGGAAAAACACAGAAAGACTTTTAAACGCACTTTAAGATTTCAATTATTTCATGCTGGTCCATTTGAAAAAGAGTCTCAAACAAACTGAATCAGCTCAGTCAGAATATAAGCTCGAATATCAGTTGACTGGATGATCCTGTTGAGAAAAACAGGAAACATTACGCATTTAAAACACACTAAGAAAAGGCCATAAATTGCTTTATATAAAGCATTACGGCCTTTATGATCTATGTTCAGATGTTAAGGACTTCTTCTGTCTTTCTAAAGCATGGTGGCTCTGAGTTCTTCAGCAGACTTATCCGAAAGATAGCTTGCGGGAATATCAAAAATAGTTTTTGCTCCAGTCCATCCTTCGGCATTCATTCTGGCGATGGCTCTTGCCACTGCAGTAAGTACAGAAGCAGTAAATTCCGGATTGGAATCGAGATTCAGGGAATATTCAATCAGATGATTATTTTCTCCTGTCGATCCACTGCGAAGAACAAATCCACCATGCGGTAAGGTTCCATGGTTTTTGTTCAGTTCCTCCTGAGAGATAAAATGAACAGTTGTATCGTAGTCGCTGAAGTAGTTTGGCATATTCTTGATTTCATCTTCAATTTTCTGAAGATCTGCCCCTTCTTTGGCAACGACAAAACATTCACGGATATGTTTCTGTCTGGTTGTCAGATCCGGCCTTTCATTATTACGGACGGATTCAATCGCTTCTTTTACCGGTATGGTATATTGTTTGGCATCCGCTACCCCATCAATACGTCGAATGGCATCTGAATGTCCCTGTGAAACACCCTTGCCCCAGAATGTGTAGGTTTTACCTTCTGGAAGAATGGATTCGGCGATCAGCCGGTTTAATGAAAACAGACCTGGATCCCATCCAATGGAAATAGCCGCTGTTTTATTGGCTGCTTTTGCAGCTTCATCCACATTTTTAAAATGTTCTGGAATATTGGCATGAGTATCAAACGAATCCACCACATTAAACATGGAAGCCAAAGCCGGAGTCTGCTCGGGAAGATCTGTAGCACTTCCTCCACATAAAACCATGACATCAATATCGTCCTTGAAATTTTCAGCCTGATCCATCGAATAGACAGTGACTCCAGAAACTGTGTTTACAGAGTCCGGATTTCTGCGGGTAAATACCCCAACAAGTTCGAGATCATTTGCCGCATTGACTGCTTTTTCTACACCTTTTCCAAGGTTGCCATAACCGGCGATTCCTACTTTTATCATTTTTATCAAAATAACCCTTTCTATCACTGTGCAGCATGAACCAGAGTATTCTTTGTGCTGGTTCTGAAAACTGTTTCAAGCCGTTTCATAGTACCACATTCAATTGCTATAATGAGGGCTTAACAGATTAATACTCTGTTATTTTCAGAAAATTTTCTGAAAATTAACCTTTAAAACTTGATCTTCATTATTTCTTTTGCGCTTATTTCGTTTTAAGCGGATGAGTGATTCTCAAGATTTTTTCCTTTTTATTTTTTTGTTATTTTTTGTAAAAAGCATTTTGCAGGCACCGTGTTTTCTTGTCTTTCCTGACTAAAAACAGCGTAAGATAAGAATTATGACCGATAAAGAAAATACACAGGATTTTATACAATGGATATCTCTATCCAATCAAAGTTCAGAGTACGAAACGGATTATCCGAAGATTAAGGGCGGTTTTACCCGCAGAAATACTTCTCTTCCTGAAAATGGAAATACAGCCCTTCATGTCTGCCAGAGCAAAGAAGATGTGATGAAAAACCGAAGAAGACTCGAAAAAATTCTATTGCCCTTAGAGAATTGGGTGCTGCCCTGGCAAAAGCATACTGACCGAATTGTCCGCGTGACTCATGAGGATATCTTAAAAGGAGCCTTTGACAAAAACACTTCAATTATGGATACCGATGGTTTATACACTACTGAAAAGGATTTATTGATTGGGGTATTTACCGCCGACTGTTTAGGAATTCTTTTGGCGGATCCAAAAACCGGATTAATCGGAGCTGTCCATTCCGGATGGAAAGGAACCGTTCAAAACATTCTCTATAAAATGCTTCACGAGATTTTCGATCAAAATCTCAGCAGCCCAGATTCCTTGAAGATCTTCTTTTCACCTTCTATACAGAAACAATCCTTTCAGATTGGAGAAGATGTAAAAAAGCAGCTTGAAGATTCAGGAAAGGAAATTGGTCTGGATTACTCAGATCTTTTTGAAGCGGATCCTGATGAACATGGTAAATGGTTCGCGGACCATCAGGCCATGAATCTGAGAATATGCAAAACGATGAACATTCCTGATCACCACGTCTTTGCAAATAGTCAGGATACAAAAACAGATCCAACCTGCTTTTCCTTCCGCCGGGATAAAAACCTCACTGGCGAACATCTGAGTTTTATCTATATGGAAGACTGATTGTGGAAGGTTGATTGAATATTTGATTTTGTCACCCTATCTCAAAAGCAACCATGATGGACATACCGTTGACCGTTCATCGCATTTGATATTCTGAAGTCTGACTTTGAATCTTTAGATCTGAAGCTTCTTGATTAACAATTCAAAAAAATACAGGTTATAAATCTTACCGATATAGAACATATAGGATAGAAAAAAGCTGAATCGATCGCCTGATGATTGCGGTTCAGCTTTTTCCTATCCTCTGTTTTCATGTTTATAAGAACCTATGAACTTTACGAGCAATTTATCAGCTCAAAGAGCAGATTCGCATTTATTGATCTGTGCAGGATGCTTGTTTGATTTTTCCTTTTTGTTTGGCTCTTCTTTTTGTTTTTTATTTTCTACGTTAACTTTCTTCTTTTCTTTGTTATCAAGATATCTAAACTGTTCCTCATTCTTTCTTATTGTGGAATATTCAAGCTTTCATTACTGGCAGGATTGGATTGGAATAATTGCTGCAGCTGTTCTGGCGTTTCTTTAAATCCTCGATCAACCCAGGCATTGAAAAATCCATAACAGACGTAGGCAAATATCTGACTGTAGTAGTAAACCTGAAGAGAGCTGATGTTGTCGGCTGCCTTGCTTTTTACCGGTTCGATCAATCTCAGGAAAAAATCAAGAAAGACTGATCGATGCCCAGCCTGATCAATGCGCTCGATGATATCCTGATGTCTGGAAAAAAAGTCAAAAACCTCATTGACAAACTGATCATCAGGAATTGTTTTAATATTCAACCCTCTTTGTTCAAGTTCATCTTCGAACATGCATAAAATCTTGAAGGTTAAAACCTCATCCTTATTCTTGAAATAGCGAAAATAGGTGGATCTTCCAACATCCCCTTTTGCGGTCATCTCTTCGATCGATATTTTTTCAACTGGCTTTTCTTTCATCAATTCAAGCAGGGCACTGCCCATGGCTTTCTTTAAATCTCTTGTCGTTTTTTCAGTACGTCTCATTTTCGTTTTGATACCCTTTTTAAGAAACTATATCGGCTTTTCGTATCATTAAAACAAAAGTATGGTGTTCGTTCCACTTTTATCAATTGTTTGACTTTGAATAGCATACTCCTAAAATACTATTTATGAAACTAAAGTTTCAATAAAACGATTATATTCTTTAGAAAGGATTACCCTATGTTTTCATTGTTAAAAGCAGCGCCACTCTCTGTAAAACAGGTTGTGGCTCTTCTGATTTTTATGTTGATGTCGTCATTTGCCTCGATGTTTATGCCGACACTTCTTGCCTGGATGTTAGATTCTGGTGTTCCTTCGCAAAATCATCAGATCATTATCATCCTTGGTGTGGTGATGGCGATGTTCGCGCTAATGTCTGCCATCTTCTCGATGGGTACCGCAAGACTATCGGCCAAGTTATCCACCGATTTCGCCCGTCGTTTACGAAATGCGGTCTTTAAAAAGTTCAGAGTTTTTCACCCGCAGAAACAGATCGTTTTTCAACGGCAAGCCTTCTGGTTCGGTGTACCTCTGACATTACAACCGTTAAGATGTTTGTGATGATCGGCCTGCAGATCGGAGTTCTTGCTCCTCTGTCTGCTTTAGCCGGTATTGTCATGTCCGCTTCAAGCGGAGGATCCATCAGTGCCGTATTAACTGTTTCCATCCCGATTCTGATTATCGTCTGCCTGATCTTATTAATGCTTTCAACCGTAACTGTTAAACAACCAATTTAACTAATAAAGGTTGTTGGGTCGTAACCTTTTGAAATTTGCACGGGCTTAGATCCTCCGGTTCCAGTCGATATTCTGTATTCGACTAGAACTGGAGGATTTTATGCATAATTATCTGTTTTCCAAATCCCGTGAACTGAATCAGGAACAGTGGATGAACCTGGTTGATCAATACCAGGTGTCAGGTCTGACTCAGGCTGGCTTCTGCGTCCAAAACGGCCTGGCTTTATCCACCTTCCAGTACTGGCGCAGAAAAGCTGCCGCCGTATCGCCTGCTTCAGCGGCTCTTGAATTCGTAGAAATTGACAGGACGGTCTTCCTGGATTTGGAAGGATCAGACGAGAGTCCAAAGCCGGTGATTGAAATCACTGACAGCGACCGAACGATCCGT
>NZ_MPJW01000179.1 GCF_001945525.1 Ileibacterium valens | reverse complement strand
CGGGAGAACATGTCTTCAGATGCAGGACATGAGATTATGGTCAGCCGGAGCATTCAGGCGGAAGGAACCTTCGGAGATCTTAAAGAAAACTACAGATACAGCCGATTGAGACGCCGGGGACTGGAAAACGTAAAATTTGAGGTGCTTATTGTGGCCATGGGACACAATATCAGAAAATTAAACAACAGAAATCGGATGAGTTGCCCAGAACTCGAACGTTATGGAAAATTAAAGGAGCAGAAAAGCGAAATCTGAAAAAGATTATAAACAGTCTTTTTGAGTTTTGGCTCTTTTCAGTGCGTTCAAAAATTGACTTGAGCGGAAAAACACATCATAAAACAGGATTGAATCAGATAAAAAGCATAGAAAAAGGGGCTGTAAATCTCGCTGATGAAAAATCAGTCGAAATTTAACAGCCCCTTTGAATTTCTGGATGTGTTTTATTTTGGAAAACCTGGCTTGTCGAATTCCTCTGTTTGTAAATTCCTTTTTGGGACATTCGTCTGGTGCCCAATCCCGGTGGATTTACTTCGCATTGGAAGCAGCTACTTTCACTCTTGACCAGTAATCTGCTACCAGTTTGCGGGTGTCTGGATTGTAGTTGAAGGTTTCATCCATTTCAAAGCCGGAACGTGGAATAAATGAATCAATTCCATGATAATCTCCACCTTCTGCAGCCAGTTCATTCTGGGCCTCAAGGTTTGCTGGGGTATAACCAACAAATTCAGCATTCAGCATCTGCGCTTCATAACCTGCTGTATAGTTGATGAATTCATAAGCTAAATCCACATTCTGAGCATTTTTAGGGATACACATTCCGTCCACCCAGATGTTGGTTCCCTGAGTCGGCAGATAGTAGCCCATCTGTTCGTTTTCGGAAATAACATATGTTGCATCTCCTGAATAAATCAGCCCTAAAGCTTTTCTCGCATTTGCCATATTATCGATAATTTCATCGGTAACAATTTCCGGATCCATTGTCTCGACGATATTGACCAGATAATTATAGGCTTCTTCAAGCTGAGCAGGATCTGCTGTATTCATCGAATAGCCTAATGCTTTCAGAGCGCTCATGAACTGATCACGTTCAGAATCATACAGATAAATATTGCCGCGGTATTTTGGATCGGCAAAAATATCCCATCCTTCTCTTTCAAGATCTTCCAGGCTGACCTGTTCCTTATCATAGACAATCCCTACAGTTCCCCAGAAATAAGGGACTGAATATTCATTAAGCGGATCATAGGATAAGCCAACCGTATTTTCGTCAAGTTCAACAAGGGCTGCATCCACTCGAGCCGGATCGAGTTTCTGAAGGTAATCTTTCTGAATCAGACGCTCAATCATGTAATCCGAAGGAATGATCACATCATAGGATTCGCCATTGGCGATCTTGATATAAGCCTGTTCATTGGAATCAAAGTTGTCAATAACGACATCGGCTCCCGTCATCTCTTCAAAGTTTGCGATCATTTCATCCGATATGTATTCACCCGGTAAATAGAGATGCAAAGTCTGACCAGCAAACTGAGCACTGCTCTGTTTTGGACGAATCGAATAGATACCCGCAGCCGCTAAAGACACGATAATCAAACCGATTAAGAATTTAGGGCCATTCTTCTTTGGTTTAGGTATATAATTCGGATCTTCAAGCCGCTTCTTCTCAATGTTTTTACGAAGAGCAGGAACGATATTAATCAGAATCAGAATGATGGTGATTAATAAGACAATCAGCGTAGAGATTGCATTGATCGAAGGATTGACTCGTTTAGCCATTGTATACACCATGATCGAAAGGTTTTTAACCCCCTGACCAGTCGCAAAATACGAAATGATAAAGTCATCAAAACTCATTGTAAAAGCGGTTAACGCTCCAGAAACAATACCGGGCATAATTTCAGGAACGATGACCTGAGTCAGTGTCCGATAGGGGCTTGCCCCTAAATCCATCGCAGCATCCGCCAGGTTTGGATCGAGACTTCTCAGCTTAGGCGTTACCGAAAGAATGACATAGGGAATGCAGAAAGCCACATGGGCCAGAAGCAGGGTCATAAATCCGCGGTTAATTCGAAATGTAATAAACAAAAGCATCAACCCGATCGCTGTTACGATTTCAGGGTTCATCATCGGCAGGTCATTGACCTGTGAAATGTATCGACGGACCAGTTTTTTTGAATAGGTCATGCCAATCGCAGTAATCGTTCCAGCAATGGTTGAGATCGCTGTAGCCAGAAGGGCAATGATGATCGTCACATACAGAGCGTCCATCATGTCGTGACTTGCAAACATCTGCTCATACCACTTCCAGGAAAAACCGGTAAAGCTGGTCAGCGACTTGGAGCTGTTAAATGAGAACACCATCATGAAGACGATAGGCAGATAAAAGAAGATGCACAGGGCGACCATCAGGCAGCCGCCAAACCAGCGTTTCTTTGTCTTCATTTACACGCCCTCCTTCTTTGCTCTTGCATCCGCTTTGCGGACCAGAGCCATCAGAAGCATCATGATCAGCGCCATAATGACAGAAATAGCTGAGCCGAAATTCCATTCTCCAACCGTAATGAACTGGTTTTCGATCACGTTACCAATCAGATACCAGCTTCCGCCTCCGAGCAGTTTCGGAATAAAGAAGGAGGATACTGCCGGTAAAAAGACCAGAGTAATTCCCGAAATCACACCTGGAAGTGATAGTGGAAAAGTGACCTTCCAGAAAGCTTCCATCGGTGAAGCACCCAGATCGCTGGCCGCTTCGAGCAGGGATCCATCCATCTTTGTCAAAGAAGAATGAATCTGCAAAATCATAAAAGGAATAAAGTTATATACCATACCAATCAAAACAGCGCTTTGAGTATAAAGCAGCTCAACATCATGAAGACCAAACCAGCCAAGAATGGTCGAGATCAGGCCTCCCTTGGACAGCAAGCCAATCCAGGCATACGTCCGCACAAGCATATTGATCCACATCGGCAAAGTAATCATCATGATCAAAAAGTTCTGCTTTTTCTTCGAGCACTTTGAAATGTAATAGGCGCATGGATAACCAATCAGAAGACATAAAACGGTTGTCTCTAAAGCGATGATCAGCGAACGCCAGAGAATCAGTAAAAAGTCCTTGTCTGTAAAAAAGCGGACATAGTTGGCTAATGTGAACTGAAAGTTGACAATCGTATTTCCGCTGCTGATCAGCGAATAGAACACAATCAGCAGCATTGGAAGCAAAAGCATCAACGATGACCAGATTACATATGGGATTACCAGATTTTTGAAGGTCTTCACGCGCTATACCTCGATTTCTCCATCACATGAATATCTTCCGGATTAAAGTCGAGCCCGACCTGCGATCCTTCTTTGACATAATCCGTTGTATGAATTTTTAATTCGCGTCCTTTGGTCCAGAACGTAATTGGATAGGTTCCTTCTTCAATGTTTTCCGGGTCGAAATCGTATTCGGCATACAGTTCAACCGCTTCGTCTTCATTATCCAGTTTCCATCCCTGCGCATTGGCCCAGGTCTTTAAATCCGTATCCAGTGCGACAGATTCCTTGATTTCGTCCTTTGTTTTAAAGAAGTTGAATGCGGAAACGGCTTCGTTTTTCTTATCGTTTTTGAAAACCATCTGGTCGATCACTCGAATATGCTTGGTAATCGATAAGCCATCCTGTGTATAGAAAGTAATATCGTAAGCACCTAATTCATCCTTCAGGTTCGTTTCCACCCGTTCAATGGATAACTGCTCATCCGTCTCATCATTCCATGCCTGAGCGTCCGCACGAGCAATCAGATCCTTTTCCTGAATGTCTTTCATATCCACGACATCCAGAAAGAAGTTGTTTGCGGAAATGTGAATATGCCCATCGCTTTTTTCATTTTCTGTATCTGCAGTGACTGTCATATTGACGGTAACATGAGTTCCAGGCACCGTTTCGACATTGACTTCATAAAGCATACCTTTAAAGAGAATGTCTTCAACCGTTCCATTCAGCTTTCCTTTTCCTGGTTCGACGATATCGATATCCTCAGGACGGATGACCACATCGACAGGTTCGTTTTCCTTAAATCCCACATCAACACAATCAAAATTGGTTTCATCAAAGCGAACCAGTTTATCGTGAATCATACGGCCAGGAATGATGTTGGATTCGCCAATAAAGTTGGCAACATAGGCATTCACCGGTTCGTTATAAATATCCTGCGGACTTCCGATCTGTTGAATTTCGCCTTCCTTCATGATGACGATCTTATCGGACATCGTCAGCGCTTCTTCCTGGTCATGGGTTACGAAGATAAAGGTAATTCCCACTTCCTGCTGGATTCTCTTCAGTTCATACTGCATTTCTTTTCTCAGTTTTAAGTCCAGTGCGCCCAGAGGTTCATCCAGCAGAAGAACGGTTGGTTCATTGACCAGCGCTCTGGCAATAGCCACTCGCTGCTGCTGTCCTCCGGAAAGCTGATTAATTTCGCGGTTTTCATAACCCTCTAAACCAATCAGACGAAGCATACGCATAACTTTCTGATCGATAACATCCTTGGATACCTTCTTGAGTTTCAGGCCAAATGCAATGTTGTCGTAAACATTCATATTTGGAAACAGGGCATATTTCTGAAAGACTGTATTGAGATCTCTTTTATATGGAGGCAGATGCGAAATTTCCTTGCCATCCATGATCACTTCGCCTTCATCGGCATCCAGAAAACCGCCGAGAATACGAAGCAATGTCGTTTTTCCACACCCCGAAGGGCCAAGTAGAGTGACAAACTCATTTTCATCAATATCCAGATCAATTCCTTTGAGAATGATGTCCGAATCAAAACTCTTCTGGATGTTTTTAAACTGGATCAGTTTTTTCTTTTCATTTTCCATGACAGTTTCCTTTCTGCTAAAAAATCGGCGGTGTTGATACCCAGAGAATTCGGGCCAACTGGCTTCTCGAAGCGTTAATCAGTTTATGCGAACGCTTGCCATCCAGATAGAAGGACTGGGCGGCCTTAATCCGCAGCTTCTTTCCTCCTTCAAGCTCCAAAATGACATTTCCTTCAAGAACATAACCAAACTCCTGTCCCTGATGATTAATCACTTCAAAACTTTCCTTTCCTGGATAAAGCGTCAGCAGGATGGGTTCCATCTCGTTTTTTTGAGCATTGGGGATCACCCAGCTGATTTTGTAATCATCCTTTTCATCCTCGAACCAGTCTTCTTCTTTCGAAAAGACGATCTGCGCCTCTTCTTCTTCAGTAAAAAAATCTGAAAGACTCGTTCCAAGAGCTTCGAGAATATCTTCAAGTGTGGAAATGGATGGCGAAGTCAGATTGCGTTCAACCTGGGAAAGAAATCCCTTGGTCAGCTCCGAGCGGCTGGCCAGCTCTTCGAGAGTCAGATTGTTTGTCTTTCGAAGCTCACGCAATTTTTGTCCAATATCCATAGTAATCCCCACTTTCTGCTAAATGGTCTTTCGCATCGTTCGTTTATTATTGGTAAACTTTTCGTTTGTCGAAACAACCGAACCCAATTATATTAATGATTTTCCCATAATCAACCATTTTTGTTTCGAAATAGTAAACCTCTCGTTTAAATAAGCAGAATCGCTGATTCTCCACCGGCAACTCGTATGACCATTATTTTTTCTGAGTCAGGATTACTAATTTTCAGAGTCATTCGATTTCCGAATTGAACCTGATGTTTGCAGGCATATTCTTTTCTTATTTCGCCACTTAGTCTCCAATTCCTGCAAGCGATTTAGTCCATGCGGCATCGTATTGGACACCAAACAATAAAGCGTTCTCAATTGATTAAAATGGATATCCATAAGCGGTTCAGAAACATGAATTCAAACAGTTCAGGGTTCTCTGTAGGTGAAAAATGAATCGTCCGCTATAATTTCAAAGAATCGCCCGCAAAGACCTCACCTTCATCTGAAGATCCAAATGATCCAGATTGAAAAGTCTCAGGGATGTCAAAAGGCGGTTATTGCAGGAACAATAAATCCTGCTTATTTTTCTTTTATTCATCGTTTTTTGAAAAGGAGTATCCATGAACAAGAAAAACAACGCCCTGATCGATGTGATTCGGGGCATGGTTATTGGAATTGCCAACATCATTCCTGGAGTTTCCGGAGGGACGATGATGGTTTCCATGGGAATTTATGATCAGCTGATCTATTCCATCACTCATCTTTTCTCCGACTGGAAAAAAGTCTGGCGATTTTTACTGCCAATCGGTATCGGTATTGTTTTAGCCATTCTTCTTCTGAGTAAACTTTTTGAATTTTTACTTGGAGCTTATCCGATTCCAACCAACCTTGGATTTTGCGGTCTGATTTTAGGAAGTCTTCCGTTTATTTTCCAGAATGTAAAACATAAAGGATTCGGGTTAAAGGATTTTATCCCTTTTATCGTATTCTTTCTTTTAATTATTGGTTTCAGTCTGCTTGAAGAAAAAAGCGGCGCAGATGTGTTATTGAAATTGGACCTTCCAGGTATTCTGATGCTTTTTGTGGTTGGAGTTATTACCGCTGCAACCATGGTTATTCCTGGAGTGTCAGGAAGTATGCTTTTAATGTTAATGGGCTACTATGAACCAATTCTTTCCACCATATCGGATGCTATTGACGCTTTGATTCATTTTGATATCGCACAGCTGATGTATATTGCCGGGCTGATGGTTCCTTTTGCCTTAGGTGTTGCCGTTGGTACTTTTGGAATTGCCAAGATTATTGAATGGATCTTCAGCCGCTGGAAAACGCAGGCTTACTGGGCCATCATTGGATTGATTATCGCCAGTCCAATTGCCATCCTTGTCAAAACGGACTGGGCTGGTTTTTCCATCATTCAGCTAGTGATCGGCATTCTCTGCTTTGGGGCTGGAGCGCTGGCTGCCTACAGGCTTTCGGAACTGTAGATCTTAAACTATATCCTTAAGCCAATCTTCTCAATGATCGAGTAAATGAATGAAGTTTAGGATGATCCTGCGATCATCCTTTTTTATTACTTAATGAATTCTGACAACCTCTTCAGCTTCGGATACACCCACTCAGAGATTGGATACATTTTCAATTTGTCCATCCAAAAGAAGAAAACCGCTTTCAAACCGAGATATAACAAACCAATTTTGAAGAGAAAATTCCTATTGGGGTTATTCGAGTATTTTAACCACGGTCAAAGACTATGATGATTCCGTCATTTTTAGGAGATTTTACTTAACTTTGGATCACTTTATAACTAAGGTAAAGAAAGGAGGCCATTCTATGAAAATGACTCGCACGTTTATCAGAGAAACAGCATCGATCGCAGTTCCTGTTGCTCTTCAATCGATGCTGCAGACATCCTTCTCACTGATTGATCAGATGATGGTAGGCCAGCTTGGGCAAAGCGTTATCGCTGGTACTGGTATAGCCGTCAAATTTTCCATGATCTTTAATTCACTGGCGGTCACCGGACTCTCGAGTGCTGCGGCGATCATGATTTCTCAGTATTTTGGTCAGAAAAACGAAGAAAAAGCCTCACGCAGCTTCTGGCAGAACCTGTCCCTTGGTTTTGTCATCGGACTGGTCTTTACGGTACTATGCCATCTGTTTTCAAACCATATCTGCAGATTGTATTCGCCTGATGCTTCAGTTTATCCGGTTGGCGGCGATTATTTACGCATCTATTCGCTTTCTTATCCACTAATCGCTGTTTCATCCATCTGTGCGGTATGGCTGCGCTGTTCAAACCGGGCTTCCTATGTCACGCTTTCGGCTGTAGCCGGAGCCATTGTCAATACCTTCTTTAACTGGCTGTTTATTTTTAAAATGCCGCTTTTTAAAGGTTATGAAGCCAGTGGAGCTGCTTTAGCCAGTGTCATTGCTCAGGCCGTTATGGCCTTAATCAATGTGATCTTAGTTCAGAGACATAATGATTTAAGAAGGCCAAGACCTCAGATGCTTTCAATCAATAATCTCTTTACCGGTTTTAAGGCTTTCCTGCTGATTGTGCTTCCCTTAATGGCTGGCGAAACACTCTGGGCTTTTGCCGAAAACATCTATTCAATGGTTTATGGTCAGCTTTCTACCGAAGGACTGGCTGCAATGACAATTACCGGCCCGGTTCAGGGAGCCTATTTTGGTATACTGGCTGGATTTGGTCAGGCAGCTGCTATCCTGGTCGGAAGAAGACTTGGCGAATCGAATGAATCTGGCGCGATTCAGGTTTCAAAATGGATTCAGAAACTGTCTTTTGTCTTTTCCTGCGTTCTGGCCATTGCAGTGGTTGTGATGGCTCCATTGTATGTTTCGATTTATCAGATCGATGAAATGACAAGAAATCTGTCCATCTGGCTGCTTGTGATCTTTACCGGTTTCTCCCTGGTCAAGGTTCAGAATATGGTCATCGGCGGCGGCATTTTACGAAGCGGCGGAAAAACCACTTTAACACTGATTGTCGACCTGATTGGAACCTGGTTTGTCGGCGTGCCTATGGCAATCATCACCGGTTCCTTCATGCATCTGAATATTCTTATTGTTTATTCCTGCGTCACCTTTGAAGAAGTTGTCCGTTATCTGATCAGTCTGTTTATCCTGAAAAAGAAGTACTGGATAAGGACCATTCATTGAGTGATCACTTCTGGAAGGAATCTTTATAAAAAAACGCTCTGGAAAGCTGCTTTCCAGAGCATTTTTTTATCTGTGATTATGTCATTTTGTTTTCCTTGGTTCAGCGTTTTTTGGCTGTTCGGTGTTCAATTACAGCCCGTTCCAGCATTCTTTCAAAGAAACCTTTTCGCAGGATAAAAACCCGTTTGAACTGAGTGTTGAGATCATCATGGACTGGTGAATTAAGCCATTCAAGAACATAACCGGTTAATACGTTTCGATAAAACCGAACAATGGTCTCCTGATCAGCCAGACCAATATCATATTTAGGAACAATTCGAGTTTCTAAAAACTCACGAACCAGTTTGCCAGTAATCGTGTAGAGTTTTCGTTCAAACAGAGCACGGCTTTTCGAATTATAAATATTTCGAATCAGTTCCTGATTGTTAATCATCGCCTGAACTACTGCAAGCGAATAGTCTTCCAGCGACTGGTTATCCACCTTAAGCTGCTCAATGTTGAGGATCCGCTCCTCAACAACTTTCTCAATCAGGTCTGGCAAATCTTCAAAATGGTAATAGAATGAGTTTCGATTGATGTCGCAGTCTTCCACAATTTCCTTTACGGTGATGCGGTCCACCGGTTTGCGCAGAGCCAGTTTCAGGAACGACTCCTGTATGGCACTTCTGAGTTTAGCGGTCATTTTCCGAAACAAATTTCCTTTCTTAAATTAGCTAATGCTGGTTTTATCCAAAACTAACAAAAAGCTCAAACGAATTCAATAGTTATTTAAGAAAGAGTTTTTAACACATTTTTTCTTTTTGAGGGCATAAATGCAAAAAGGAGCTGACAGCTCCTTTTAATTCGTATTTTTTTAATTAATACTAGATACAATACTTATCTTTTATTTATTCTAGAATACAAACAGAGCAGTGCACAGATCACTGATTCCATTCACTAAGAAACTGCTTCCAACCCAGATTGTAAAGTATCCGCCGGAAACTGATGGGTTAAAGGTCAGAATGCATCCAACGATGAGAGTCAGAATTCCTAAAATCAGCAACATCCACCACTGGCTCAGGCCCATATCCTTGACCTGGAATCCCTGATAAATTCGGAATGCGCCAGCGCAGATAAAGCCGATACCCATGATGACGCCCAGAACGTTCATCGTATCAAAAACATTGGCAAAAATAACAATTCCCAAAACGACCATCAGAATGCCAAGAATCAGAGTCCAGATGGACTTGAATGTTGAAGACATGAAATAAGCGATGATCATAATCACTCCATAAACAAGCATCATTGCACCAATGAAGTTGCCTAATACATATTCAGCTAAAACTGGTGAAGTGAAAAAGTAAATACCAGTAATGATATACAGGATGGCCAAAAGAATATAGAGAACTTTTGCCCATCCAAAGGATGACTTAGACATAATATTCCTCCCAGAGACTTTGCTCTCTTGATGGCTTCATTATAAGATCACCCAAACTAAAAACACAGTGAAATACACTGTGCCACAAATTATTAATTTTATTTTAAGATTTCAGTTTATTTATGTGATTTAAGAAATTTATCTGAATTTTTTCTATTTCTATCTTCTGATTCGGTTATTTTATAGATATTCTAACGCTTTTTGTCTGTTTCTGCCCGGATCCATTCCTTTACGCCATACAAAAAGCAAATATTGCCCGAAACCAACAGACCGTCTTTTTATGCACGATGCTAAAAAGACGGTCTATTTTTTTCAGAACCCGTAAGAAAGGGGCTGTTAAATTTCGACTGATTTTTCATCAGCGAGATTTACAGCCCCTTTTTCTATGCTTTTTATCTGATTCAATCCTGTTTTATGATGTGTTTTTCCGCTCAAGTCAATTTTTGAACGCACTGAAAAGAGCCAAAACTCAAAAAGACTGTTTATAATCTTTTTCAGATTTCGCTTTTCTGCTCCTTTAATTTTCCATAACGTTCGAGTTCTGGGCAACTCATCCGATTTCTGTTGTTTAATTTTCTGATATTGTGTCCCATGGCCACAATAAGCACCTCAAATTTTACGTTTTCCAGTCCCCGGCGTCTCAATCGGCTGTATCTGTAGTTTTCTTTAAGATCTCCGAAGGTTCCTTCCGCCTGAATGCTCCGGCTGACCATAATCTCATGTCCTGCATCTGAAGACATGTTCTCCCG
>NZ_MPJW01000175.1 GCF_001945525.1 Ileibacterium valens | reverse complement strand
AAACCTCTTCTCGTAATCAGTTTTGAATTGCACCTCTCTATCAAGACAAACGCAGCCTCGCAAATGGGCAGACACTGATGAAATCAGGCTGAAACTAACTTATTCGAGTATTCGGAGAAGTCTTGAATGGGAGGAATAAGGCTTTGGTAGGCGGACATTCAGGGAAGCCGCAAGGAGAATGACGATAACCTTGGTTCAAAACGTCACCATTATCTTAAATAAAGAAAATGAGAGCAACTCAGCCATGAGTCAGGCGGCGATTTCATTGAACTAACCCCCATGGGGGTTAGTTCAATGAAACACCACTTGTTGGAGACTCATTGGTTTCTGATTACTCTCATACAATACGAGGAGATTCATTATTTGAAAGTTCGTTTTGAATGGTCTGTTCAGATATATCTTTTACCATTTTTAGTTTGTATATTGGTTATTGGCTATTGGATATCTTTAAAGACATTTTCAGGAGCGATCAATACCATTCATGTCGCTAACGATCTGATGGATTTCAGTGATATCTCTGACCTGTTCTTTAATGTTTCCTGAATCCAGCAGGCGGATATCCCTGACGCCCGCTTTAATTGAATTGCGGATTCCGGCCAGAGAATCTTCTATGACTGTGATCTCGCTTAAAGGAACCTCGATCAGTTTTGAAGCTTTCTTAAACATATCCACTTTATCCTCATAGGTTCCATCATCGTAGACGATTTTTTCTGGATCCATCCAGCGATCGAGCCCAAAGCTTTCGACAAAGAAGTCGATGTTTGGCTTGATGGAGGCAGAAGCAATGGTAAATGGAATGTTTCTTTCTTTGAGATGATCGAAAAGTTCTGTGGCTCCTTCAATCAGATGGAAATTCTCTGTATCTTCCTTGCAGAATTCACGATAATATTGCTCTTTTAGCAAAGAGTACTTTTCCTCAAGTTCTCTATCTTCCTTGTCTCCATTTAAATAGCGAATAATCAGTTTATTGGGTTTGCCATTCATTTTCTGATGCAGTTCTTCTTCGGTAATGTCCTTGTTTCGCAGTTCTCTGGAGATTTTGCTCCAGGCTTTGATGTGTTTGTCGTTATCCAGAAACAGTGTTCCGTTAAAATCAAAAATTACACCTTTCATTTTATTTTTCGTCTCCTTTGGTCTGCACGATTTTTGTAAATTCTCCATAATGGTCTAAAACATCCTGAGAAACAGAAGAATCTGTGATCAATTCATCAATGTTGTAGAGATCATAGTAGACATAAAAATCTTCTCGGTTAAATTTATGGATGTCTGCAAGCAGGTATGTTTTTCTCGAATTTTTACAGGCTAAGGCCTGAAGTTCACCTTCGGCCATGGATGAGGTGGTGATTTCATCATCGGCAATTCCATTGCACGATATAAATGTCTTGCTGAACTTAAGGCTGCTCAGCATCTTGTTAGCTAAAGGGCCGACAAAGGACCCAGTAGTCGAACGATAGGCTCCTCCAATCAGGATCACACGGTCCTCAAAGCTTTCCTTAAGCATTTCAAACGCTGGAAGCGATGGGGTGATCACCCGGATGTGGCGGTCGCTGATTAAAGAGGCTAAGAGTTCAACGGTGGTTCCCGGACCTAAAAAGATCGTTTCATCATCCTGGATCAGGCTGGCGGCATAACGGGCAATTTCCATTTTTTCATGGGCTTTAATGGTCGATTTCTGGATGTGGGAAAGCTCATAGTCAATGTTATAGTCAATGGATTGAGCTCCTCCTCTGATTCTTACCAGTTTTCCATTTCTCTCGAGTTCATCAAGATCCCGTCTGACGGTCATATCAGAAACCTTCAGGTCTTCCATAATCTGAGCTGCAGTGACGATTCCATTTTCATTCACCATCTTTAAGATCTGGTTGAGTCTTTCGCGCTTAAGCATGTCAATCACTCCTCTCACCATCTTTATAGCGGTTTTTAAAAAGATCGTCAATACAAATAAACAGAAACAAACAACTTTTCTCTTTACGTTTGGTTGATTGTGTTTGTAAATCGCAATAAATTTGTTTGAAACCGTTGACACCGGCTTATTGTGTTCGATATTATTGAGTCACCAGGAACGAAACAAACAAAACCAAACTTAAAAGATCATAAACAAACTATATTGTTGCTTCGATCTGGTGAAGAAAAAACAAAGGAGGAAGACGATGAAAAAATTACCGGAAGATTTTATTTTTGGAGGGGCGACGGCTGCCTATCAGGCAGAAGGTGCGACTCGTGAAGGTGGAAAAGGATTAGTGGCCTGGGACACATTTCTGAAAGAACAGGGAAGGTTTCTGGCAGATCCGGCCAGTGATTTTTATCACCGCTATCCAGAAGATTTAAAGCTTTGCTCGATGTTTGGAATCAATGGAATTCGCCTTTCGATTGCCTGGAGCCGTATCTTTCCAGAAGGAAAAGGAAAGGTTAATCCGGAAGGCGTCGAATTTTACCATAAAGTGCTCAAGGAAGCGAAAGACAGAGGGATCAAGGTATTTGTTACGCTGCATCATTTTGATACTCCCAAGGCGCTCTTTGATCAGGGAGACTTTTTAAATCGCGACAATATTGACGCTTTTGTCGATTACGCGAAGTTCTGCTTTGAAGAATACCCGGAAGTGGAATACTGGACGACATTCAACGAAATCTATCCAATCGCAACCAACCAATATTTGCTTGGAATTTTCCCTCCGGGAATTAAATACGATCTGAGTAAAGTCATCATGTGTCTTCACAATATGATGGTTGCTCATTCAAGAACGGTAAATCTGTTTAAGGAAAACGGCTATTCAGGACAGATCGGGGTCGTTCATTCACTGGAAACCAAGTATCCGGCCAGTGATTCTCCTGAAGATATTCATGCTGCTTTTCTTGACGATGCTCTAAGTATTCGCTTTTTGCTCGATGCGACCTATAAGGGCGGTTATTCAAAGGAGACATTAGAAGCGCTTGATGAAATCTGCGCAGCCAATAACGCCTCTTATGAATTTCCTGAAGAAGACTTTATTGAGTTTGAAAAATCGAAAGATCGTAATGACTATCTTGGAATCAATCACTACCAGTCTCATTTCGTAAAAGCCTACAACGGTGAAAATGCTATTCATCATAACGGAACGGGCGACAAGGGAACCGGATCCTACAAGGTCAAAGGGATTGGTGAACGTATATATAAGGAAGGACTAGAAAGAACAGACTGGGACTGGCTGATTTATCCAGAAGGCCTCTACGATCTGATGATGAGAATCAAAAAAGACTATCCAAATTACAAGGCCATTTATATTACCGAGAATGGAATGGGTTATAAGGATACATTTGATCACGGCATCATTATGGATAAACCGCGTATTGACTACATCCGTAAATATATGAGCTCTCTGGCAGATGCCATTGATGCCGGAGTCAACGTAAAAGGATATTTTCTATGGTCTTTGATGGATGTCTTCTCCTGGTCCAATGGCTATAACAAGCGATATGGCCTGTTCTTTGTGGATTTTGAAACCCAGGAGCGCTATCCAAAAGAATCAGCTTACTGGTATAAACAGCTCGCTGAAACAAAAACAATTTTATAAAAACAAAAGAGGGAGAAAAAAAGATGACTAAAGATGAAATGAACATGATCGGTTTTGAAATTGTTGCTTATTCCGGAGATGCCAGGAGCACTCTGCTGCAGCTGCTCAAGGAAGTCCGTCAGGGCAACTTTAATAATGTGGATCAGCTGATGGCGGATGCGGATGAAAACATCAACCTGGCTCATAAGTCTCAGACACAGATTCTTGCCGCAGAAGCAGGTGGTGACAATATGGATATGGGCTTTATCTTTGTCCATGGACAGGATCATCTGATGACTACAATTCTTTTACGCGACATCATTACAGACATGGTTGAACTTTATCGGAGAAAATAAAAATGAACGCAATCATTCAATTCATTGAGAAAGGACGCCCTTTCTTCAATAAACTGGCTGGAAATATCTATCTGCAGGCCATTCGAGATGGTTTTCTTACCGCAATGCCTGCCATTCTGTTTTCAAGTATCTTTATTCTGTTAGCTGCTTTGCCTGAAGTCTTTGGAATTGTCCTTCCAAGTGCTGTTTCCTCCTGGCTTTGGAGAGTCTATAACCTTTCGATGGGGATTGTCGGCGTTCTGGTTGCAGCAACCACAGCCAAATCACTGGCTGAAAGCATGAACCGCCGCATGCCAAAGGGAATGAGCCTGAACGTTGTCTCTATCATGCTCGCAAGTATTACTGGATTTTTGATGCTTGCGGTAACCGAGATCGATGGCGGAATTGATGTAACTTACCTGGGAACGAAAGGACTGTTATGCTCATTCATTTCTGCATTCATCAGTGTGAACATGTATAAATTCTGCACTTTGAAAAATATCACCATCAAGATGCCTCCTGAAGTTCCTGGAGTGATTTCAAATGTATTCAAAAACGTATTCCCATACTCCTTTTCGGTTCTGGTCTGTGTTCTGATCGATCTGATCTGTGAAATGGTCTTTGGGATCCGGTTTGCAGAATCAATCATCCAGCTGTTTTCACCGCTGTTTTCAGCAGCAGACTCTTATGTAGGAATTTCTATTGCTGCTGGAGCTTATGCCTTCTTCTGGTTTTTGGGTATTCATGGTCCATCGATTGTTGAACCTGCAATTGCCGCAGCGATCTATGCCAATGTCGAAGCCAACCTGATGATGGTTCAGCAGGGAGAGCAGGCTTCTCATGTTCTGACAACGGGTCTGATGAACTTTTTAGCCTGTATGGGTGGAACCGGATGTACCCTTGTTGTTCCATTTATATTCATGTGGATGTGCCGGTCCAAGCAGCTCAAAGCAGTAGGGAAAGCTTCCTTTCTGCCAGTCTGCTTCAATGTAAATGAACCTGTGCTGTTTGCCGCACCAATTGTTCTGAATCCCTATTTCTTTGTTCCGTTCATACTCGCTCCCATTGCGAATGTAGTGATCTTCAAAATGTTTGTAGATCTTCTGAGTATGAATTCCTTTATCTATGTTATGCCTTGGGCAATGCCTGGGCCTCTGGGCATGTTCTTTGGAACAGGAATGGCTCCGCTTGCTTTAGTCTGTGCCGCAGTTGTCATCGCTGTAGATGCACTCATCTATATTCCGTTTATCAAAGCCTATGATGCTAATCTGGTTATTGAAGAAGCTGAAAAAAGAGAAGAGAATGCTCAGGATGAAGTAAAAGAAGAAGCAAAAGTTTCTGAAGCTGCAAATACTGAAGCGGCTCAAATCAGCGCTGCCCAAAAAACGGAGTCTTCTCCAGTACAAAGTGAAATGGAGAATTCTGAAACTGGTTTAACAAAATCCGAGCAGAAGCCACTGAATGTTCTTGTGCTTTGCGTAGGAGCTGGAACCTCTGCGATGTTTGCGAATGCTGTAAATAAGGGAGCGCAGGGAAAAGATCTTCCGGTCAGTGCACAGGCAGAGGCCTTTGGTGCTCATACTGATATCCTGAATCAGTTCAATCTGGTCGTCCTTTCGCCTCAGGTGCAGTCTCGTTATGATGAGATCAAGGCAGATGCTGATCGTTATGGAATTAAGGTGGTTAAAACCAAGGGCGCACAGTATATCAATCTGACTCGTGATCCAGAAGGCGCAGTTGATTTCGTTATTTCTGAAGCAAATTCTGAATCATAAATCCCTGATTCTTATTTATGTTTGAATCCACAAGCAAAATCAAGACTGGATGAAATCAGTTCAGAAAAACGATCCGATTGATTGATTTAATGGCTTCAAAATATCCTGAATCAAAAACACAAATAAGAGCAGAATTTTCCGAATGATTCTTTTCGGGAAGTTCTGCTTTTTTTTCAGAGACTAAAGAATATTTGTCTTTATAACTCATATTGATTGAAAAGAGTCTTGATCGGATAATATCTAAAATGAAAGAATGGTCAAAAGTCATACATTTATCAATATGTGATGACATTCTTGAATTGACAGTGTATTTTGTTAGAGATATTAAAATTTAGAATATTGTCACGATCGCCTGCCGATCCATAGAAAAAAGACTGCTGCTTAATCTTCTTTTTAAGTCGTGGCGTATTCTGAAGACTGCATCTGTTTTACGACTAATTTATGGATTCAAAGTTGAGATGTGGATACAGATTGAAATGACAAATCGCTTCAATTTATCTTGTCGATGGATAAGCAGAAAACAGATGATCCAAAGACAAAGAACATCAGTGAAGAATCAGAGAATAACTTTCTTTTTTCGATTCAGTCCACAAAGCAGATTCAATTGCAGTTTTTACTCTTCTGAAATCATTCGCTGAACTTCAACTTCTCTGAAATATCTCTATATCAATCTCTCTATATAAATATAGAAGATATGAAAATTAAGAGGAAAAGTTTTTTGTCTGAAACAGCGAGAAAAGAGTAAAAAAGAATTCAAGAGGAAAAAATAATGAAATCAGGAAAGCCTATATCAAAATCAATGTTTGGCGTTCTTGCAGGAACATTGATGGCATCGTCTATGCTTGCTTTTGGCAAACCTGTCTATGCCGAAGAAGATCTTCCAAGCCGTGATATCTATGTCGTCTATGATGACTCGGGAAGCATGTATAAAAACTATGCGACTGGAGAAAATGTCGACACATGGAGTAAGGCAAAATACTCCATGGAAGTCTTCGCATCCATGTTAGGCGAGCAGGATGTCATGAAGATTTACTATATGTCGGATTATTCCAAAGATGGAAAAGCCGATGGACCCAAAATCACTATTGAAGGCGGTGACGATCCCAATCAGAACATCCTGAAAATCCAGGAGCAGAAAACCGCTTCAAAAGATACACCTTTTGAAGCGGTAGAAGAAGCTTATGATGATTTAGAAGACTCATCCGGAGAAGAAAAGTGGCTGATCGTTTTAACAGATGGTCAGTTTCTCAATGGAAATGGAACTCAGGATGAACAGAAGAATAAATTGGATCAGTTCTTAAACGAGAAGGATTCAGATATCAATATCATCTTTCTGGGACTTGGCCAAGAGGCTCAGAATATCGATGAAGTCAAAAGCCGGAATATTTATTCTGAAAGAGCAGTCGACAGCAACCAGATTCTTGAGAAGGTCACAGAAGTCTTCAACCGGGTCTATAATACAAACTCCTTAAAGGAAATTGGATCGGATGGAACCTTTGAACTGGATGTTCCAATGTCGAGAATTACGGTTTTTGTTCAGGGAGATGGCTCAAAAGTAAAATCCTTAAAGGATGCCGGTGGAAAAGAAGTCGGAGAACTTGTTGATTCGGTTAAGGTTTCAACCACTGAAAAGTCCGATAACAGCGAGCATCCCGACAGCAATCCCAAAGAGCGCCTTCAGGGAGAAATTGCGATTTATGAAGGTGAATTTACCCCCGGAACCTATCAGGTCAATACTGAAAATGCCGCTAAAACCGAGATTTATTATCAGCCAAATCTGGCGGTCACTGCCTATCTGACAAATTCCAATGGAGAGCGGGTCGATGAAACCATGGATCTTCCTTCAGGGGATTATACTCTTCACTTTGAAATGATCAGTGGACTGGATGGAAGCTTGCTTCCTGAAAACAACATCATTGATGAAAGCGGCGATATTGAATATGAAGCCCATATCAAGAATAATGGAAAACTGATTGGTGAAGGCTATAACGATGGAGAGACCATTCACGTTGAAGAAGGCGGACTTGAAATTGATGTGACAGCCACCTTCTTACGTTATAACCGGGTTCATGATAACCTGGCTCTGTCTGCTTTTAGTGACAAAGCGGTGACATTTGAATCTTCTGATCCTTCAGACTGGACACTAAATAAGACTCTTGAAGCTAATGAGCCTTACTTTGTATCGATGAAAGTCGAAGGGAAAACACCGACCGAGCAGGAATGGGAACAGGTAGGCGTTCCTGAAATTGTTGTCGATGAAAATGCAGAAGCAAAAATCTCTGCTCCAATCATCGAAAAGACAGAAGAACCGGGTGTTTTTGCGATCACTCCGAATTCAGAACAGAGCGATTTTAATCATGTGCCTTATGGAAAAGAAACTCTGAAGATCGTCATGGATCAAAGTGTGGATTCGATTCCATGGCAGGGGGAAAGTGATGTTGAATTAAATATTCAGGATCAGCGCAATTGGTTTATCAAACATCTCGATTGGATTGCCAGAAACTGGTGGTGGGCTATCCTGCTTCCAATATTGCTATTGATTATTGCAATTGGATACATTCCTGGAGTGAAAAAGTATCTTCCTAAACTGCCAAAGAAGATGAATATTCGTTGTGTGCCCAAAGATTCAATCAATGGGAAAACAAAAAATGAGCCTTCGGTACTGATTGTCGATACAAAGAATAAAATTCTGCCTTATATGGCTCAAACGGCCAAATTCGCCATTACACCTGGAGATGCAGGCGAAGAAGACTATTCCAAAATGAAAGTCAAAGCCACATCCAACCATAAAATGATCATCGAAAATCTAAACGCTTTTGATGGGGGTAAAGTTTCCATCAATGATGAAGTGGTTGGACAAAAAGATCCTGAAACAGATCAGGCAGTGAAGATCAAACCAATTGGACGTACCGCAGAAATCACAGTAGATGGCAGACAATATACGTATGAGCTGACTTTAAACGAGAAGTATTCTGCAGACTGATACGAAATAAAATGAAATAAAATAAAAAATTCATAGATTGTCCACTTTGGATTTATAAAAGCAACAGATAATAAGTTATGAATCTGTAAACACTCAGGGTCGATCTTCGTTTTGCTCAACATCCTCAATATTTATATGGAAATTTTTATGGAAGACGATGAACAAACAATGAACGAACGTCCTGATCAGATGCATGAACTGGAAAGAGGGGAATGAAATGAGTTCACCAACATTACTTGTCGGACTCGGAGGAACAGGAAGCAAAATTGTCGCAAAAGTCTCTGACATGATTTCAGACGAACAGCGCCGCGATATTTCCTGTGTCATCTTTGATACCGACGCCAACGATATCCCAATGATTAAAACGAACAATCCGGAAATCCGGGTGGTTCAGACTTCAGCCAGAATGACGGTTGGAGAATATCTTGAAGAAGACCATTACGCCAGAGATACCTGGTTTCCAAATAATCCGATTCTTGATCGAAAGGTCCTTTCTGAAGGGGCCGGTCAGGTTCGGTCGATCTCACGTTTAGGTTTTGAATCAGCCATTCGGATCGGACATATGGATCCTTTACACGATGCGATCGCAGATCTGTACAAAGTCGATCAGAAAAAAGCTGAAAACTCACTTCGGGTAACCATTGTCAGCTCCTTGGCCGGTGGGACTGGATCCGGGCTGATTGTTCCAGTGGCTATGTACATTCAGCGCTATCTTGAAGATCATTTCCATCAGAACTCGAATATTACCCGTGGATTCTTTATTTTGCCTGAAGTGTTCTATGGAGCCATTCCAGCAGACCAAAGAGATAACCTGAAATCCAACGCCTATGCTTCACTTCGTGAACTGGATGCCTTTTTAGTCAAAGGAAACAAGCTGCTTTCAGAAGAATATCAGGATTCAGTCAAACTCGAAATGCCGGTTGCTGGAACAGATCGTCATGAAGATTATGATGTTCTTCCTTATAATTTCTGCTTTTTATTTGATGCTCAGAATGCAGAAGGCAAGAAGCTGAATTCATTGGAACAGTATATGGATCATGCGGCAAATATCATTTACTCCATGTCGATTGGGCCGATGAATAAACGAAGCAATTCTGCCGAAGATAATGTCATTCGCAAGCTGGCCAAGGAGGGCGGACGAAACCGTTATGCCGGAGCTGGAGCAAGCCGTCTGATTTATCCTTATGAAGATATCTGTCAGTACATTGGCTTAAACTGGGCTAAACAGAGTGTGAGTGAACAGTGGCTTGAATACGATCGTCAGTTCAAGATGGAACGAGAAAGAGCAGCCAAACGAAGAGAAGAAGGATATTTCGAAAAAGAAGTGAATCGTTCTGAGAAATATACCTCTTCGATCGAAAGTGATGCCAATGGTAAGAAGCCGTTCGCGCAAAGCATCCTGCTGTCTGTTAAAAATCCTCAGGAAGGAAAAGATTCTGTAGCCGCTTATCTGAATAATGTAGATGACTATCTGATATCCGGACTGACTGGCGCTGCTGAGGTTCAGAATACAAAAGCTACACTTGATTCCTATTTAAAAAAGATCGATGAAGATACGGATATCAATGAAGAAAAAACGTATCTAAATAAAGCTGCGAGCGAACTTCAGAGCTATTTACAGTCGATCAATGCGTATGTTGAAAATGAATATAGGAATGTGGCTTATACCTTATATGAAGGAGCAAGTAATCAGGGAAAATTGGATCAGGGCTATTATCTTGAAAAAGTAATTGAGAATAATGGTCAGATTCTTCACCCAAATGCCGTTCGTTATCTGCTCATCAAGATTCTGGATGATATGAAAAAAATTCAGAAAGGCGATCAGCAGTTTATCGATGCCAACGAAAAGAATCTTTTGAATTTTGTTGAACAGCCATGGAAAAAGTTCCTTGAAGAAGAAGGAGCTAAATCATTCGATGAATACAAACCGAAAGGTATTTTTGGAACGAAGAAAAAACATAAAGAAAAACATAATGAATTAAAAAGGACTCTGAAGTCGAAAGAAAAAGCGATTGAAGACCTCGGGAATAGAAAAATCAGAGCTAAGGTCTACGAAAGAGGAATCCAGTAGGATCTGTCAACTAAACTGTGTAAGTAGTTTTACAGCCGTTAGTTTACTGGACCAGTTCACTGCCTGATTCAAACACTACATGCCTGGTCTGTTCTGTCCAGGGTCCACAGGACCCCGAAGGGGCTT
>NZ_MPJW01000160.1 GCF_001945525.1 Ileibacterium valens | reverse complement strand
AAGCCCCTTCGGGGTCCTGTGGACCCTGGACAGAACAGACCAGGCATGTAGTGTTTGAATCAGGCAGTGAACTGGTCCAGTAAACTAACGGCTGTAAAACTACTTACACAGTTTAGTTGACAGATCCTACATTTATATAAATTATCTATTCTGTTTCGATCAAACCATAACCGCCATCGTTTCTTAAATAAACAACTGCGATCTTGTTTGTTTCATCGTCAGTATAAATGAAGAAACTATGATCCATCAGATCCATTTTTACGATCGCTTCATCAAGAGACATGCTTTCTGGATGGATCGTTTTTGTTCTGACGATTTCATCGCTTTCAATCGGATTTCCCATCACATCGAAGTCTAAGAAGGCTTCATAAAGCGGATGAGACTTCTTGTCCATAATCCGGGTTTTCTGGCGGCGGATCTGATCTTTTAACTTGTCGACCACCTGGTCAATGGCAGAATACATATCATCGGCAGATGTTTCTGCACGAAGAATCGCAAATTTTGTGGGTATGGTAACCTCAATTTTCTGTTTTGTCGGATAGGTTCTCAAAAGGACTTTAGCCGTATCGTTCTCATCAATGATGAAATACTTATCGAGATTATTCAGTTTTTTCGTGATCTTGTCTTCAAGTGCTTTTGTTACAGAAATGTTTTTTCCAACAATATTAATATTCATGGTAACCCTCCACATTCTATCCGGTTTTGCTGCAGTTCAGAGCGGTCCGGCTCCCGTAATCTGAACCTGACTTCTGCGATTCTCAACCTCCTGTTCTCTTCTTTAAAGCGGTTAACCTTTAACGCTTCCTGTTGATATTATTTTAAAAAAAACGTCAGTGTGTTTCAAATTTTTCTAACGATCGGCAAATACGGACCGATAGAAGGTCAATTCTTCCAGTGAGGGTTGACCTGGGGCACTGTTTGTGATCGCACTGGCAAATGTATATCCGCTTCCATAAAAGTCAGCCAGTATACGGGAGATCTTACCCATTTCTCCCATGGAAATGGCAATCTTTTCCTGCGTCGTCGAATGGTTCTTGCAGGACTGCAGCAGGTTCTGAACATCCTTGCTCGTCTTTGGCATCACTGAAATCTTTTCGATTTTTGGCATGTACATTTCCATTTCATCCCATAAGCCTGCCAGTTCCTGTGTTCCAGGCGTCTGTTCAAAGTCATGCCAGGAAAGAACTGTCCTTTCAGGAATATAGTGATCCTTAATCTTGGTCACCTGATCCAGTTCAACATCAGTCAGACCTGGCAGCTGGTTGATGGCTTCAATGACCTGAACATATTCTTCAGGGGATACGTCTGCTTTTCCGCCCTGTGGTCTGGTTCGTAAAGTCCAGATCACTTCCTTTCCAAAACTTTCTGGATCAAGCTCTTTCAGCTTTTTTAAAAGGGCCTCAACACCGTATTGATCGAAATATTCATCCAGGCGCATTTCGATCATATGACAGGTTGACTGTTCAATCACATCCAGTGCTTTCTGAAAATCCTCACCTTCTGTTAGGAAGATCGGACAAATGGTTTTAAGTTTTGATTTCTGATTCATGTTTTCCTCTTTTCAAACATCCGCAATATCCGGGAATGTTCCTGATTCAGATTCATTATATTGAGTTACAGAGTTTATGAAAAGATTTGGCTTCTTTTCATTTACTAGTTGAAAAATTTTCTTTTTTGGGTTTAAGATAAGTCCATGAACCAGAAAGTCATTCG
Source organism: Ileibacterium valens (assembly GCF_001945525.1). GTDB lineage: Bacteria > Bacillota_I > Bacilli_A > Erysipelotrichales > Erysipelotrichaceae > Ileibacterium > Ileibacterium valens. Next base: position 9,158 of record NZ_MPJW01000160.1, on the reverse strand, counting down.
ATTTAGAAGATCAGCCTGATAGAACATCGTCCAGAGTATTTGTATGAGAACCGACCTTATAACCTCATACAATTCGTTGGGCTTTTTTTGCAGGCTTTATATACAGGACATTCTTTTGATTAGAATGTCCTGTTTTTTTATGAATCCAATGGCTGAGGACGTATATCGCAAAATCAGTAAAGGAGAGAGACATATGATTATCACTTTAAAAAAGACAGCCGATGAAAAGGAAGTTCAGGCCCTGATTGAAGATCTTGAAAGCAGAAATCTTCAGATTACAAAAATCGTTGGTGAAAACTATGATGTATTTGGCCTGGTTGGAGATACAGCTTCCATCGATGAAAGATCTATTTTAGCTAACCCAATTGTTTACAACGTTCAGCGAGTCGCTCAGCCGTACAAGTTAGTCAACCGTATGTTTCATCCGGAAGATACAATTGTTGACGTCAATGGAATTAAAATCGGCGGCAAGAAGATCGTAGTCATGGCAGGGCCATGTGCAGTTGAAAGTAAGGAACAGATTGAGAGGATCGCTGGCGAAGTTTTAGAAGCCGGCGCTGACATGCTTCGCGGAGGCGCCTACAAGCCCCGTACTTCTCCTTACGCTTTTCAGGGAATGATGACTGAAGGAATTATGGCTTTGGCAAGTGCACGAGAAAAAACCGGTCTTCCTGTAGTAACTGAACTGATGTCTGCAGACAAGATTGACGAATTCATTGAAAACGTCGACATCATTCAAATCGGAGCCAGAAACATGCAGAACTTCGATCTGCTTAAAGCAGTCGGCAAAACCGATAAACCCGTTCTTTTAAAACGAGGTCTGGCCAATACGATCGAAGAATGGATCATGGCGGCTGAATACATCATGTCTGAAGGTAATAAGAATGTAATCTTCTGTGAACGGGGCATCAGAACCTTCGAAAAATATACCCGGAATACCCTTGATCTTTCCGTTATTCAAATTATCAAGGAGAGAACTCATCTGCCAATTGTCATTGATCCTAGCCATGCAACTGGAGACTGGAAGCTTGTGGAATCCGCTTCTCTGGCCGCGATTGCAGCAGGTGCGGATGGTTTGATTATCGAAGTTCATGATGATCCGACCCATGCTTTCTCGGATGGAGCTCAATCCTTAAAGCCAGAAAAATTCGCATCTTTGATCAATAAAGGACGGGCAATCGCAGAAGTTGTTGGCCGCACACTTTAAGGATTAAGATATAATCTTGAACATGAATAATAGTTCTCAGATTAAAACAAATCCATATCCCTATTCTTCTGATAACAAGAGATATCAGACGATGAGCTGGTACCTTAAGAATCGATATGGAGAAAAATGTGCAAAAATCCCTCTCAACGCGGGGTTTACCTGTCCAAATCGTGATGGAAAAGTCTCTTTTGGCGGCTGTACATTCTGTTCGGCAAAAGGAAGCGGAGATTCGATTCTCTCGTTTGAAAAACCCCTTAAGAATCAGTATCAGGATAATTTGGATCGGATTCATCATAAATGGCCAAAAGCTAAAGGAATCCCCTATTTTCAGTCCTTTTCCAATACTTACGCTCCTTTAGAAAAGCTCAAGGAAATCTACACTCCATTTCTTGAAGATCCTGAAATTTTCTGCATCTGTATAGCGACCAGAGCGGATTGTCTTGAAGAAGATTTTGTTTCCTGGATTTCAAAATATAAAAAGGATATCTGGATTGAACTGGGACTGCAGTCAAGCAATGATCAAACCGGGAAACGAATCAACCGCGGCTATTCAACCAAAGATGTTGAAAATGCCCTCTTTCTGTTAAAGAAGTATGGGGTTTTCAGCTGTATCCATCTGATCAACTCCTTACCCTTTGAAGATCATGAAATGATGATGGAATCCGCCAGGTGGTGCACTGTTTTTAAACCCGATGCGATAAAGATTCATATGCTTCACATGATAACCAACACTCAAATCGCGAAGGATTATTTGAATGGCGATTTTAAACTGATGGATCAGGATGAATATTGTACCCTGGTCTGTGATCAGCTCGAAATTCTACCTCCAGAGATGATCATAGAACGAATTACTGGGGATGGATTGCAGGAAGATCTCATTGCTCCATTATGGACTACGAAGAAAACCTCGGTAGCAAACCAGGTTGACCGAATTCTGTTTGAAAGAAATTCCTGGCAGGGCAAATATTGCAAAGTAGATGTTGCACAGGAAATCCCGAACAATCCAGATCCTTCTATTCAGATCGGTTTTAAATCAAAAATCTGATATGGATTATCAATCGAAATCGAAAATCGATTCAGTTTCCTGATCGAAAGCATTTAAAGCAAAGACCGGCAATCGGAATTCACTCCGATTGCCGGTCTTCTTATTTGTTATTGATTCTTCTATGCGAGTTTTTCAATTCAAATTCAGTAATATCTCGACTAATGCCACGTGAGTTTGGCTATTAATCAACATTAGGCTCAAAGACAAATGCAAAATAGTTCTTTTTACCCTTACGCAAAATCAGTACATTATCCACATAAGCCATTGAAGAATCAACGATCATATTTGGATCGGTATATTTTTCTCCATTAATGGCAATGGAGTTTCCCTTGATCCATTCTCTGGCTTCGCGTTTTGACTTCGCGATATTTGAGCTGACCAGAAGATCTTCAAGCTTCATAGCCTGAGTCTGAATTTTCGGCATGGATTTTACCGCATCCCGACGCTGTTCATCATCGAGATCCTGCAATTTTCCACGAAACAGCGCATTGGTAATTTTTAATGCGGCATCAAGTTCTTCCTGGCCATGAAGATCACGAACGACTTCTTCAGCCAATTTTTTTTGCGCTTCTCTGGCTCCTGCATTTTCTTCAAGAGCTTTTTCCAACCGCTCAATTTCTTCAACGCTTAAGAACGTCAATTTCTTGAGGTATTCAATGACCTTTGAATCTTCTGTATTCAAAAGGAACTGATACAGATCATAAGGAGAAGTTTTCTCCTTCTTTAACCAGACGGTTCCAGATTCCGACTTACCGAATTTGGTTCCATCCGCCTTTGTGATTAAAGGCATGGTTAATCCATAGGCTTTCACATCGGCTCCATGTTTTTTTCGGATCAATTCCAGACCGGCAGTGATATTTCCCCACTGATCCTGACCGCCAATCTGCATACGGCAGTTCTTCTTTTCAAACAGATTCAGGAAGTCCATAGCCTGCAGAATCATATAGGAAAACTCGGTATAACTGATTCCGGAATCCAGTCTCTTTTTTACGGTTTCCTTGTTGATCATGTAATTAACATTGAAATACTTTCCAAAATCACGCAAAAAATCGATGATGGAAAGATCTTTTGTCCAATCCAGGTTATTCACCATATCAAATCCCCAGAGGTTTTCGATCTGGTTATGCAGAGCCTGATAGTTATGGTCAAGAACTTCCGGTGTCAGCATATTTCTTTCACCCGTTGCCTTTGGATCACCGATAAATCCGGTTGCTCCTCCAACAAGCATGATTGGGTGATGGCCATGCTGCTGAAGCCGTTTTGCACAAAGCAGTGAAGAATAATGGCCAATATGCAAAGAGTCTGCCGTCGGATCGGTTCCAATATAGAATGTCAGCTCTCCATGATTAAGTTCATCGATCAGATCAGGAGAAGTGATGTCATTAATCAGACCTCTCCACTTCAGTTCATCATATAGCTCCATACGATTCATCCTTTCCTAGAGATACAACTTTTTCCAGATTGATCTGGTTTAAAGCTTTAATAACGATGCTTTGCACAGTCTAAATAGATTGGATCAAAGCCATTTTCAATATATCCCTGCCGGCAGATCTCCATATAGGCAGGATCTGCAACAGCAGTCGGATAAATGCTTTTCATTATATAACAAAAACAATGCTTGCCGCCAAGGATGAGATGTTCAATTTCATACATGCTGCTTAAAAGCCTGGAATGATCCAAAGCTTCCTTGTCCTTTTTTGTAATTTTCCACAGGGCGACATGTACTTTGCTTCCGGCCGATGGGACTAAAGTCAGATAACCATGTTCATCGTCTGCTCCCTTAATCGCAAGAGTCCGGTCACACAACAGGTCCGTTTCAATCAGCAAGGCGGCAGGACAAATGGAAATCATCTGCTGAATATTCAGATTGCTGCCATAAGCCAGATAATATTCAGGAAGATAATCATCCGGCAACAATGTTAACGACCTTGCCTTTCACGACAATAATCTTACGGATTTCCTTGCCTTCAAGCTGTCTTTTTACTGCCGGCAGTTCAAGAGCTTCTTTTTGCATTTCTTCATCACTCAGATCCGCTGGTCCTTCGAATTTGCCCCGAACTTTTCCATTCACCTGAACAACGATTGTCTTCGTCGCTTCGATCAGTTTGCATTCATCATAAGTTGGCCATGGTTCATAGGCGATGGATTCTGTTTTATTGAAAACCTGCTGCCAGAGTTCTTCTCCTAAATGCGGCGCAAAAGCTGAAAACATCTTAACGAAGCCTTCTGCATAAGGAGTATAGATTTCTTTTTGCTTATAAGCTTCATTGATGAAAACCATCATCTGAGAAATTGCAGTATTAAAATTAAGAGTATCGATATCGTTCGTTACTTTTTTTACAGTCTGGTTATAGACCTTATCTAAAGCCCCATTATTCTGATCGGTATAAACTGCCACTTTTGTAAAGTAGCGCCATACGCGTTCAAGCCATTTGCGGGTGCCGTCGAGTCCGGTTTCAGACCATGGAAGACCGGCTTCAAGAGGTCCCATAAACATTTCATAAACACGCAGGGCGTCAGCTCCATGACTTTCGATAATTTCATCCGGATTGACCACGTTGCCGCGTGACTTAGACATCTTTTCTCCGTTGCTTCCAAGGATCATTCCCTGATGGAATAGTTTCTGGAAGGGTTCCTTAGTTGGAACAACACCTAAATCATAGAGTACTTTATGCCAGAAACGGCTGTAAAGCAGGTGAAGTACAGCATGTTCAGCCCCACCAACATACAGATCCACGGGCAGCCAGTGTTCAAGTAAAGCTGGTTCACCAATTGCCTGATCGTTCTTTGGATCGATATAACGCAGATAGTACCAGCAGCTGCCTGCCCATTGCGGCATGGTATTGGTTTCACGTTTTCCTTTTACACCATCAATTTCAACGTTGACCCATGAATCAACATTTGCCAGTGGCGATTCTCCATTATCAGCTGGCTGGAAATTATCTGTAGCCGGTAATTCAAGTGGGAGTTCTTCAACATCAACTGTTCTCTGTGTTCCATCTTCCATATGAATGATAGGAATAGGTTCTCCCCAGTAGCGCTGTCTTGAAAACAGCCAGTCACGCAGCTTATAGGTGGTTTTGGCTGAGCCCACCTTATTTTCTTCAAGCCAGGCGATCATCTTATCGATCGCTTCCTGTTTATCTAATCCATTAAGCCAATCTGAATTAATATGAACTCCATCCTGGGTATAGGCTTCTTCTTCCACATTTCCGCCTTCTAAAACCGGAATGATTTCAAGACCAAATTTCTTAGCAAATTCATAGTCACGGGTGTCATGAGCAGGAACAGCCATAATTGCGCCAGTGCCATAACTTGCAAGAACGTAGTCGGAAATCCAGATCGGAATCTTCTTGCCGTTAACCGGATTGATTGCATAGCTTCCTGTAAATACGCCAGTCTTATCTTTATTCAAATCGGTTCTTTGCAGATCGGATTTCGTTGCGCAGATGGCTTTATAGGCATCAACAGCTTCCTTCTGTTCTGAAGTTGTAATCTCGTCCACATAAGGATGTTCTGGAGCCATTACACAATACGTCGCACCAAATAATGTGTCACAGCGAGTCGTAAATACGGTAAATTCCTTGTCATGGCCATCAATTTTGAAAACAACGTTTGCACCAGTTGATTTACCAATCCAGTTTTTCTGCATTTCTTTTGTTGAAGCCGGCCAGTCAACCAGTTCAAGATCTTCAAGCAAACGATCAGCGTATTCAGTAATCTTTAATACCCACTGACGCATTGGACGACGGATAACCGGATAGCCTCCTCGTTCAGATTTTCCATCAATGACTTCTTCATTGGCCAGAACGGCTTTCAATTCAGGGCACCAGTTTACTGGAATTTCATCGACATAAGCGAGTCCTTTTTCATAGAGCTTTTCGAAGATCCACTGAGTCCATTTATAATAAGAAGGATCACTGGTCGCTATTTCTCTATCCCAGTCATAGCTGAAACCTAAAGCCTGAATCTGGTCTCTGAAGTGATCAATATTCTGATTCGTGAAAATGGATGGATGATTTCCAGTCTGAATGGCAAACTGTTCTGCCGGCAGACCGAAAGAGTCAAATCCCATTGGATGAAGGACATTGAAGCCTTCCATTCTTTTCTTGCGGGCAACAATATCGGTTGCGGTATATCCTTCTGGATGGCCTACATGAAGTCCATTTCCAGAGGGGTAAGGAAACATGTCAAGCACGTAATATTTTGGTTTTGAAAAGTCAGCAGTATCGGTTTTGAATGTTTTATGTTCTTTCCAATAATTCTGCCATTTCTTTTCGACGGACTGATGATCGTACATTTCTAGTCTTCCTTTCTGTTGCAAAATTCTGAATAAAAAAAGACGCCCCTGTTTCCAAGGACGTTTGCACGCGGTTCCACCTTAGTTCACAGACTGCATTCAGTCTGTACACTCAATTTCCCATAACGCAGGAATGCGGTTTGCTCCTCTGACGAGTTCAGGAAAGTCTTCATCCAGGTTTCACCAGCCCCTGGCTCTCTTTTATTTCCAACATTTTCCCTACTGCTTCAGAATCTTTGCCTGAATGAAACAATAGCAAATTCATTCCTTAATTTCAATTGCTTTCAAAATCCAGACCCAAAAGACAATATCCAGACGAATCGTCCTCAATTTTATAAAGGCCTTTTTGAAGTGATTGATTCTGATCATTCTGAAACCATTTTTGTCTCTTTTATCGCTGTCTTTTATTCGTATTTGTTCTTCACAAAGCAGAAAAAAAGCAACTCATTAGGAGTTTTCAGAAATTTTCATCTTTTCTTTCATTGTTCATCAGGATTCATTGAATATATATAGACATCTGATTATCATAAATAAGATTAAGACTTGAGAACTTTAAGAGCGAAAAGAAAAACAGTTTAAAGAAAAAGTTCTTTCAGCTTAAAATTCTCACTTCAATCTCAAAGCTTCTGATTTTCAATTACCAGTTTAAAGAAGGAATATTTATGAACGACATTTCATCCAATACAAAACTTCAGAAACCAACCTCCGTGAATCCAATAAATAAAGAATCAAATGAAAATCTGTTTCTGATTGGATTTATGGGAGCGGGAAAAAGCACCATCGCCAGATATCTTAAGGAAAAAGCTGGATTTGATTTAATCGAAATGGATTCACAGATTGAGCAGGATACAAAGATGAAGATTTCAGAAATTTTTGATCAGTTTGGAGAAGAGCATTTTCGAAAGCTTGAAACCGATCTGATCTCTGAGATCAGTCCCAATCAGGGTTATGTCATCTCCTGTGGCGGCGGAGTGGCCATGTCTCAGGTCAATGTGAAGGCAATGAAAAAAGCCGGTAAGGTTATACTTCTGAATGCAAGACCTGAAACCATTTATGAAAGAGTCAAAGATAATCACGACAGACCCTTGCTTGAAAATAACAAAACAGTCGAATATATCACTCAACTGATCGAAAAGCGCAGGCCCTATTATTTAGCTGCGGCTGATCAGATTGTTGAAACTGATAATAAGGATGTCGAAATGATCTGTCAGGAAATCCTGAAGATCTGATCCTTAATGCTGCTAAATAAGCTAAAGAATATAAAAAATCCAAGAAAAGGAGTTCTTTTATGAGTAAACAGATTAGTGGTCATACCGGCCTGCTGTGCCTGCTTGGCTCTCCGGTCGCCCATTCCATATCCCCAGCTATGCACAATAAAGCCTGCGAATTGCTTGATCTTGATTATGCTTACCTGGCTTTTGATGTAAAGGAAGAAGAGATGGCTGATGCCATCAAGGCTCTTAAACTGATGAATGCGAAAGGCTGGAATGTCACCATGCCTGGCAAAAACATTATGGTTGAGCTTGCGGATGAAGTTTCCTTAGCTTCCGAAATATCCGGATCAGCCAATACAGTCGTGAATGAGAACGGAAAGCTTTATGCGACGACCACGGATGGTATTGGATTCATGGAAGCCGTTAAGGAAAATGACTTTGATCTAAGTCAAAAGACAATGACTTTAGTGGGCGCAGGAGGAGCAGCAACAGCAATCCTTGTTCAGGCCGCCTTAAGCGGATTAAAGGAAATCCATGTCTTTAATGTTAAAGATGGTTTTTATCAAAGAGCTTTGGAGATTGTCGAAAAGCTCAACAAAAAAACACATTGCAAGGTGAGCCTCAATGATTTCACCGATCCGGAAATTCTCAAAGAAGCCATCAAGAAAAGTGATATCCTGGTCAACGGAACATCAGTCGGCATGGCCCCAAACGAAGGGATTTCTCTGATCAATGATCCATCGTTATTCAGAAAAGATCTTTTCGTCTTTGATGTCATCTATAATCCCAAAGAAACTAAATTACTCAGAGATGCAAGAGAAGCTGGATGCAAAACAGCCAATGGATTAACCATGCTTCTTCATCAGGGAGCTGCTTCGTTTAAGTTATGGACCGGAAAGGATTTTCCAGTGGAAGAAGTCCGCAGGCTCTATTTTCCTGATTCTGTAAAATCAGTCTGAATATCCAACCTGTCATCCATCTGATACCTTAATAAATATTTGATAGTAAACAGATAACAGATATTGAATAACAAACAGACATCGAAAGAAAATACTAAAAAACCAAACCGCTCTGGGCCATTTGATCAGTTAAACGATCGGTTCAGAGCGGTGATTTAGTTTTGTTCATGAAGTTCTGTATAGTCAGATCTTCAGATCAGAGAGTGTGTTAAATGCAAGATAAAATGTGCCAATTATTGCAGTGAGAAAGTTACCATTTCTTGCAGTGGGTGGGGTATAGGAGAAGACACTTTCCATGGAAAGTGTCTTCTCCTATACCCGCGCGCCTAGCTCTCCCTCCTCCTTTCTTCCAGTTCTGAAACGAGATCTTTTGTTCTGTAGGATCTTCCAGGTATCTTGATCACTTTCGAATGATGTAAAAGCCGATCCAGTA
>NZ_MPJW01000009.1 GCF_001945525.1 Ileibacterium valens | reverse complement strand
TTACTCACCCGTTCGCCACTGTATCCAAAGATACCGTTCGACTTGCATGTATTAGGCATGCCGCCAGCGTTCATCCTGAGCCAGGATCAAACTCTCCATTTGATTTGACTCAACGCTTTTGCGTTTTATTTTATTTTTTGATTGTTCAGGTTGAATTGACTTGTACTTGGTTTGTTTGTTTAACCTGTACCAATTGGTACTTGTACATACTGTCTGTAAAGTTTTCAAAGAACGAGTTATTTGTGAAGATTTATTTATCTTTCACAAGCTTGTTTATCTTACTCCCTGTCCTGATCAAAGTCAAGACTTTTTTGTGAATTTCTTTTTGAATTTCACAAGCAGAAGAAGACTTCGCTTGTGAGAAACAATCCGTCTCTCACAAGGCTCATTAAGAATATCACTCTAAACCTCACCGGTCAACCCTTTTTGTGAATTATTTTTAAATTTTCACAAGAAAGGATTACTCCTTTTTATATATAAGGAGTTCTCTTTAATAAGCCGCGAACCTTTTCTAAGATAACGCCAAACAAAATTAAGAGCAACTGCTTTGCAGAAATTTTTAAAATCTGCTGATCCATTGATATGTTAAGCCGATCTTGCACAAGAATTTCAGATTTATTCTTACGTAACTAACAAATAAAGCGAACTCCTCTGCTCTCAGAGTCATTCGCTTTTGTTTGCTGTATTTTAAGAACCAATTTTCGAGACTTAAAACTTCGAATTGAACATTTGTTTTTTTTGAAACGTCGTTTTAAAACATCACTTCTGGATCATTTTGTATATCCTGCAGCATTCGAGCTGTGATATGTAATGGCAACCCTATGACATTACTGAAGCTGCCGTCAACTCTTTTTGCAAAATCAACTTCCTGAATTCCATAACCACCTGCTTTATCTAACGGAGATCCGGTAGCGGCGTACTGTTCAATCTCCTCGATAGACAGTTTTCTGAAATGGACATCACTGGTGACGACTTTAGTCTGTTTATAGTCCTTATAAATGATCGCAATTCCAGTTTTTACCTTGTGCATGTGATCAGACAGGCTTTTCAGCATTTCAATGGCAGCATCCGTGTCTTCAGGTTTTCCCAAAATCTTTCCATCAATTAAAACAATGGTATCAGCGGCCAGAACAACATCTTCAGGGTGTCTTCCTGCAACTTCTTCAGCTTTATCTAAAGCGACCTGCTCAAGCGCTTCGTCAAGAGGAAGATTCTTGTCAAATATCTCGTTTGATGCGGAAGGATCCACAATAAATTCATATCCCAACGAAGATAAAAGCTGTTTTCGTCGAGGCGATCGACTGGCAAGTATCAGTTTCATAAGTTTTCAAACCCAATTGGGGCCTTTCGTTTTAAATATATAACAGACAGGACAAACAAAACTATTAACGTAGGAACGAAGATTGTAAATATCCGTGCGATCAGCGATGAGAACATATTTTCAGGACAGATTACAATCATAAAATCTGTCATTGGATCAAGTATCCATAGTTCATTCGTAAAAAACATATGATGAAATCTGATCCAGAAACTGGTGAAATCAAAGATCATCCAACTTCCTAACAATATAAGGATTACCGCAAATCCTACTGTTCCCATCACTACACCCCAACAGATCCATGAAAAAGCTGTTCTGGGTGTCTTCCAAAAAAAATAGATATAGATCATTAAGGTCAAAGCAAAAAAGATCCATCCCCATCTTTTCGCATTTTGCCATAGAGCTTTAACATCCTCCATGTGCGAGATTTCTTTTTCATTGAATGTCGGCTGTTCCTTACCTTTCCAAAAGATTGTTCCGTCTAAATCATCCCGTTTATTTTCGACATAATCAAGCATCAGAAAGATCGAGTCATCAAGATCCTGACGACTGATTCCTTCCTGATTGGCCAGATCCAGATGATCGTATAACTCCATATAAAAGGAACGATCAAAAACCGAAAGACGAATTGAACCTATTAATACTGCAAGAATCAGCATAAAACCCGAAAGAACTGCCAGAATCTTTTTAACAAGAATATTGGGCATTATTCGACCGTAACCAATTCTACTTTTTCAACAGTATCTAATGAGCGAAGCAATCCGATCAGAAGCTGAAAAGATATATCTAAATCTGTGATATCCAGTGTCAGTACAACATTGACAATATGATTAATTGGAATGGTCTGGTTAATTGCAAGAATATTACAGTTCTTCTGAGCAATGACAGAGAGAATTTTGGACAAAGCCCCTTTTTCATCCTGAACCACCATGGTCAGAATCGCTTTTCGTCTTGAATTTTCTTCATGAAAGGAGAAAACTGCATCTCTGTATTTATAGAACGTTCCTCTGGAAATTCCAACTTTTTTAACAGCTTCCGAAATCTTTCTGACCTGTCCTGTCTGAAGTAGAGTCTGCGCTTCCATTACCTTTTCCAGGACATCCGGAAGTATGGCCGATGATACAACATAAAATTTAGACATATTCAACCAGAGCTCCTTTTCTGGCAGGTTTCAGAATTCGATAACCAAAATTCGGAAATTTGTTTTTTAGTTCTTCTTTAACCTTTTCGAGCTGCTCTACACTTTTGGAAAGGTAAAGCATGGTGCTTCCGGACCCTGAAATCCAGAACGGTATTTCATACTGGTCAGCCAGTGATTTCAGTTCTCCATATTCTTTAATCAGTTTTTGACGATAAGGTTCATGGAACACATCTTCACAGCAGGTATACAGGAGTTTTTCATTTCCAGCAGTAATTGCTTCTCTGAAAACCAGAGCACGGCCAATCTGTGCCGCTGCTTCTTGAAGCAGTACTTTTTCGGGAAGAGCCTTTCTGGCTTCTGGAGTTGAAACTTCGTAATCTGGAATCACCGCCAAAGCGATAAACCCATCAATATCCATCAACGAATGAATAAATTCGTCTTTTGCTTCTTCCGGTTTTGCATTCTGGGATCGATCCGTATTATTTTCAGACTTGAATTGGTTCGGCTTTTTCTTGGAGTCAGGAATTTTGAAGCATGCCGTCATGCCTCCCATCAGTGCAGGAGCGGCATTATCGGGATGCCCTTCAAGAACAATTGCCAGTTTCAGCATCTCCTCTTTGGATAGTTTTAAATCAAACCAGGCATTTGCAGCTTCAATTCCTCCAACTACACAGGCTGAAGAAGAACCGAGTCCTCTGGCCAGAGGGATATCGGTTTCCGTATGCATATGAAAGACGGGCATTTTCTTTCCAAAGGTTTGTGCAGTCAGTCGAAAAGCCTGAACAACCAGATTGTTTTCATTGGCAAATTCAGGATCACATCCAGTCACCTTAAACTCTTCCGATTCTTCAAATGTAAATACCGATCGCCATTCAAGCGCCATTCCAAGACTGTCAAAGCCTATGGAACAATTGGCACTTGTTGCCGGAACAAGTACTCTAATCATAGAGCTCTCCACAGGCCTTTCTAATTGCTTCATCCATCTGATCAGCATTCAGAACAGTCTCATGAAGAATTGGCAGTTCTTCGAGTTCTGCCAATTTTTCAGGCAGAATATCAGAATTGATTTCATCCAGTTTATGAAGAGCTTCCCATTCGTCAAGATCTTCGATATTGAGAGCTTTTAAAACATCGCGGCTGAATTTATAAGGAGAAGCAGTCGATACGGCAACAACTGGTCCTTCATCTTTATGTTGATAAGCCGCCTGATAACCGATTGCCGTATGAGGATCGAGCACAACTCCGGTACGGTCGTAAACTTTTTTGATCACCTGTAAAGTCTGTTCATCACTTAAAAAATCTGCATCAAATTTTTCCTGCATCTTTTTTCGATATTCTTCTCCAATATCGTATTTACCTTCCTGTTTCAGCTGTTCCATCCAGGCTGCTACCTGTTTGGAATCCTGATCTGCCAGGAAATATAAGAAGCGTTCGAGATTAGATGAAATAAGAATATCCATACTTGGAGAAATGGTTTGAATAAATGGACGATTCTTATCGTAAACTCCAGTTTTGATAAAATCTGTCAGTACATTATTTGAATTGCTGGCAACATAAAATTTCCTGACCGGCAAACCAAGCAGATTTGCGTAATATCCAGCAAGAACGTCACCAAAGTTTCCAGTTGGGACTGAAAATGAAACTTCTTCACCGAGTTTGATTACCTTGTTATTAACGAGCTGGCGATAGGCATCAAAATAATAGACTACCTGTGGAATGAGGCGGCCGATATTAATTGAGTTTGCCGAAGAAAGACGAACATGATTCTGCTTGGCAAATTCATTGAGTTCTTCATCCATGAAGAGTTCCTTGACCCGGCTCTGACAATCATCAAAATTCCCATTTACGGCAAAGACAGCCACGTTATTTCCCTTTTGAGTAGCCATCTGACGGTATTGAATATCAGAGACTTTTCCATGAGGATAGAAAACACAGATCGCAGTCTGATCAACATCCTGGAATCCGGATAAAGCAGCTTTACCCGTATCTCCGCTAGTTGCAGTCAAAATCATGACCTTTTCGTCAGATTGTTTTAAAGCAGATCTCATCAGGTATGGCAAAATGGTCAGAGCCATATCTTTAAATGCAGAAGTAGGTCCATGGAAAAGTTCGAGTACATGGACTCCATCCACATCATGAACAGGAGTCAGTAATGGATCATCAAATTTCTCACTGTAAGCTCCTTCTACACATTCCTTAATTTCATCTTCAGTAAAGTCCGGCAGAAGCTTTCCGAGAACGATTCTGGCAATCCCCATATAGTCTTCCTGCATCACCTGATCTAGATCTACTGGACTCTTTGCCATATCTGGCCAGACATAAAGACCTCCATCTGGAGCAAGTCCCTTGAGAATTGCCTGACGGGAATCCGCCTTAAGTTCTGGATTTCTAGTGGACTGATAATTCAATGACATAATCTTTGTTTCCTTTCAAAGTATTGACAGTTCGGTTTAGATGGACGATTCATTTCTGAATCGTGTGAGCTGTTAAGAATTCTTTTTAAGCTTCGAGCTCTAGTCATTTCCTAAGCTTTAAACTCTTACTATTTCAGTCGAATCAAAAACTGACGAATCAACTTCTCAGTTCATAACAGCAATACATTTCTTGCACTCTGTTCAGACTGCTAAGTATGGCTATCTTATACTGTCTAAATTTTGAATACAAGTGTTTTTGATTCGCGTTACATTTGAAACCGCTTTCCCAGAATGTTCATAATTTATATCCAAAAAAGGATTAACTATTCACCAACAAGATATAAACTTGAAAATATTTCAAAGCTTCTGACATAATGTCTTAAAATTTTGGGACAAACTGGTCAGCATCTGGTATTGAAAAGCTTTTCAGAAAATTCATTCTGTTTCATAGCTTTACACCACCATTGCTTTGTCTTATATTTAAGTACAAGTGTTTTTCAAGCAAAGACATCAAGCGTTTTCGAGTTCGTTTAGCTGTATTTCCGCGTGCCAATGGCTCGTCAATACAGAAATTAATGAATTGAAGTCTTTTATTTCGGATTGAATCACAGAAAGAAACGATCAATCCAGAACAAAACACTGATGAGATCTGAATAAACTCAATTAAAAACTTATATATTGGAGGAACTATTTTATGAAAGCTGCTCTGCTGGGTTATGGAACAATTGGTAAAGGAGTAGAAATTCTTGCCAAACAGGTTCCTGGACTTGAAATTAAAAACGTATTTGTTCTGCCTGAATTTGAAAACCTGCCTTATTTCACAAATAACGGACACCAGGTCGTGACTGATCCTGAAATAGACATCGTCTTTGAATGTCTTTCAGGAACCGAACCAGCCAATACGCTGATCACCGAAGCACTTAAAGCTGGTAAACATGTGATTACCTCAAACAAAGCTGTTGTTTCCCCAAATCTTTCCCGCTATGTCAAGCTTGCCAAGGAAAACGGGGGTTCAATTCAGGTTGAGGCCGCTGTTGCTGGAGGCATTCCTTTTCTGGACGCATTGCTCAAATTCTCATTACTGGAAGATCTCAACGGCTATGAAGGGATCTTTAACGGAACGTCCAATTATATTCTTGACAAGATGCAAAAAGAAGGAACAGATTATGCTGCAGCATTGGCTGAAGCTCAGAAAAAAGGCTATGCCGAATATGATCCTGCAAATGATGTTGAAGGCTGGGATGTTTTCTACAAAGCTAATATTTCTAACGCGCTTGCTTATAAGAGCTATGATCCAGAAATCCGAAATCCGCTGGGGATTTCAAAATTAAATACCAGCGATATCAAAAAGGCTAAATCAGAAGATCGGATCATTCGCCATATCGCTAAGTCCGTTCAGAAAGATGGAAAATTCGATACAATCGTCGCTCCTGTTTTTCTGAATAAAGAAGATTACCTGGCCAACATTCCATCCAATTATAATGCGCAGCTGATTTATGCCCCATCCTTTGATAAAATCGGCTACTTTGGTCAGGGAGCTGGCCGTTTTGCTACAGCTCAGGCAATGCTCGCCAATGCAATCGACACTCTGAACGATACCGAACGCGAAATCGTATTGGATAAAAATCTGGAATATGATCCTACCCTGATCAGGGAAGACTGGATCGTTCGTTCAAAGGCGGATCTGTCCGATATGGAAAATATTGTCAATGTTGAAACCCTCGATGAGAATGAAAAATACTACTTCTTCAGGGACCGCAATTCGGAGCTGATCGAGCAGGTTCAGGCTAAAGATCCTAAAGCCATGATCGCTCTTTGGAGATAATCATCACAAAATATACATTTTGGTTCATTCTTTTTTCAATCAAACATCAAAAAGAATCAGCCGTAATCTATTAAATAGGAAGGAATCCCTGCTTAATTTATGTCTTTAAAAATCACTAAGTTTGGCGGCAGTTCAGTCGCCCAGGCTTCTCAGTTTAAAAAAGTCCGCGATATCATTCAGGCCGATCCAGATCGTCGATATGTCGTCGTATCGGCTCCGGGAAAACGTTTTTCAAATGACTCGAAAATTACCGATCTGCTTTATCTGCTTGATGCTCACCGTACCTATCATGTCGATGGATCAAATGTCTTTCGGTTAATTAAGGAACGTTTTCTAGAAATCAAAGAAGAACTCGGCCTTAAACAGCCCATTGAAAAAGAACTGGATCAGCTGTACACAAACCTCTCAAGTTACTCTCAAAACGAGCTGGTCAGCCGCGGTGAATATTTTTGCGCCAAATTGATGGCTGAATATCTGGGTTTTCCTTTTGTGGATGCTGCTGATGTTATTCGTCTGAACCTGGATAAATCAATCGACTGGGAAGCAACCCGTGCCCGTCTGCAGGCGAAAATGAACGAATATGAGCACTTTGTCTTCCCTGGTTTTTACGGCACCTCCGCAAATAACAAGATTCAGGTATTCTCCCGCGGAGGTGGAGATATTACGGGATCAATTCTTGCCAATGCAATGGGTGCTGACGTTTATGAAAACTGGACTGATGTTTCCGGTTTTCTGATGGCCGATCCACGAATTGTCCCAAATCCGAAAGAAATCACTCATATTACATATTCGGAACTCCGTGAACTTTCTTATATGGGCGCTTCCGTTTTACATGAAGAAGCTATTTTTCCAGTAAAGGAAACCAACACGCCGATTCATATTCTGAATACCAATCGCCCGGATGATGCTGGAACGATCATTCAGGAAACATCGAATGTACCCAGAAAATATCCGATCACAGGAATCGCCGGAAAGCCAGGTTTCCTGTCGATCTACGTTTATAAAAAACACATGTCCAATGAAATTGGATATATGAGAAAAGTTCTGTCCATTCTTGAACGCTACAATGTTTCGATTGAACATATCCCAAGCGGTATTGATTCCTTCTCGATTGTTGTAAGCAGCGCAGAAGTCGGCGATTGCCTCTATGAAATTTTGCATCGAATCAAAAAAGAAGTTGCTCCGGACGAACTGAAGATTACCGATCACATCGCTTTGATCTCAACCGTCGGTAAGGCTATGTCTCATGTTCCTGGCATGGCAGGAAGATTGTTTGATGCATTAGGCCGTGAACGAATTTCGATCAATATGATCGCTCAGGATTCAAACGAAATTAACATCACTATTGGAGTGGATGAAAAAGATCTTGAAAAGACAATCCGAATCATTTATGACGAATTCGTAACAGACTAATCCTTATTAACCTGGCTGATCAAATTTTCAGCCTGACTGTCCTGGAACTAATCAAAAAGCGAGCAGATAATCAGTAAACCAATCTGCAAACTTTATTATCACTGATTAATAGAAAAATCTTTAAGATGAGCAGTGAAATTAACTTAAATCAGAAAATTAAGAAACTGTAGAAACAAAGGAATTTGAACAACTGTCTATTGAAAGGAAGTTTTTTGAAGTGAAGCCAACCATCGCTATTGCCGGTGCTACCGGCGCAGTCGGTCAACAGATGTTAGACTGTCTGCAAGAATATAATATTGACGCCAATATACGTTTACTAGCTTCAGCCAGAAGCAAAGGAAAGGTCATTAATGACCTGGTCGTTGAAGAACTGACTCCAGAATCTTTTAAGGGAGTCGATTACGTACTGGGTGCCTGTGAAAATGATGTAACGAAAAAATGGATGCCCTGGGCTCAGGAAGCCGGGTGTGTTGTCATCGATAACTCGTCTGCCTATCGTTTAGATGACAATGTTCCTTTAGTTGTTCCTGAAATCAATCCAGAAGACATTTTCAAACACCAGGGGATCATTGCCAATCCGAACTGCTCTACAATTATTGCATTGATGGCATTGCATGATATCGATAATCTTTATCACATTAATCGGATCATCTGCACTACTTTTCAGGCGGTCTCCGGAGCAGGAGTAAAAGGAATCTCTGATCTTGAACGTGAGATTCAGGATATTCATGCCGCTCCAGAAGCTTTCCAGTATCAGATTGCATACAATGTCATCCCTCAAATTGGTGGTTTTGATGAAAATGGAATCACCAGTGAAGAATGGAAAATGCAAAATGAAGGCCGCAAGATTCTGCATTCTCCTGACCTGAAGGTCAGCTGCACCTGTGTTCGAGTTCCTGTCTGGAGAAGTCATTCCGAATCGATTATGGCTGAATGTGATCAGGAAGTGGATCTGAATGAAATCCGTCAGGCTCTTTCCCATTCTGAAGGAGTTCAGCTCAAAGATGATCCAGATCAGCTGATCTATCCAATGCCTATTCTGACCACCAATCAGGATGATGTTTTTGTTGGCCGTTTACATAAAGACCCCACCGATGAATCTGGTAAAACGGTCAGTCTGTTCTGTGCAGGAGACCAGATCCGAAAAGGAGCTGCCAGCAACGCTGTCCAGATTTTAAAAAAGCTGATTGAAAAGGAAAATCAGGCCTGAAGCATTCTATTTCCAATACGAAAAATCCTGTCTCTGATCGAAGACAGGATTTTTTCTTTTTATTCACTTTGTGTTGTCCGATTTAACTATTTAATAACTGGATTTAGATTAGGAAATCATCATCATAAGGGACTTCTTCGATAATTTCTTCCTTTTCAGCAACAAGTGCCGGTTCTTCCTCTTCCTGTTCATCACCAAAAATATATTCGTCGCCAATCAGCAAAGCATTCAGATGATAAGCCACTCCATCCTGAGCGCCTGAATATTTGGTTTTTCCTCTGGCCACTTCAACCAATGGTTCGACCGCGTTTTTCATGGCGATCCCTTCTGTTCTTCGAATCAGTTCGATGTCGTTATAATCATCGCCAAACGTCATTACTTCAGCTGGTTCAAGTTCAAAGTCTTCAAGAGCATATTTTAAGCCTTCGTATTTGGAAACTTGTGGTTTTACTACTTCAATTACCATCTTACCCATCGGCATAGCCTTAAAATGCTTCAGATTCCATTTCAAAAAGATTTTCTTATTTGTCGAAGGTGAAGCGATAATCAGAATTCTGGAAAATTCATCTCCAGTCAGTGCATCAAAAGCATCTACGACTGGCTTTAAATGATGCATTAGACAATATAGCTCAATCCAGAACGTCATTTTGTTGCAATAAAAGCAATCGTGATGTCTAACTCCCCATCCCGCTGTTTCTCTTTTGAATTCTTCACTGAATAAACGCAAGTCTTTTTCAGTCAGATAGTTTTCCTGAATATGCCTTCTGGTTCGCAGGTTTATATAGTCACAGCCATTGCTGCCGACAATAAAAGATACAGCATGTCCTAAACGCCAGAAATCCAGAAGCTTGCTTGATTCATTTGCCTTTCGTCCAGTAGCCAGACCGACAATGACACCTTCTTCATTCATCTGTCTCAGTATTGCTGCATTGTTTCGAGAAATATCCCCAAATTGGTTGACGAGCGTATTATCAAGATCAGCGACAATCGCTCGGATTCGTTTTGCCTGTTTCATGCATTCTATTCTAACAGGCTCGCCATAAGTGAACAAACGAAGCTTAATTACAGCTTCTTACAAAACCGCAATGATAAAGATGGTCAAGTAATTTCATAGAAAATGAAAATCGCAATCCTTATAGATGTGATTGCCCAGAAAAATTAAAAGGGGCTGTTAAATTTCGACTGATTTTTCATCAGCGAGATTTACAGCCCCTTTTTCTATGCTTTTTATCTGATTCAATCCTTTTTTATGATGTGTTTTTCCGCTCAAGTCAATTTTTGAACGCACTGAAAAGAGCCAAAACTCAAAAAGACTGTTTATAATCTTTTTCAGATTTCGCTTTTCTGCTCCTTTAATTTTCCATAACGTTCGAGTTCTGGGCAACTCATCCGATTTCTGTTGTTTAATTTTCTGATATTGTGTCCCATGGCCACAATAAGCACCTCAAATTTTACGTTTTCCAGTCCCCGGCGTCTCAATCGGCTGTATCTGTAGTTTTCTTTAAGATCTCCGAAGGTTCCTTCCGCCTGAATGCTCCGGCTGACCATAATCTCATGTCCTGCATCTGAAGACATGTTCTCCCG
>NZ_MPJW01000108.1 GCF_001945525.1 Ileibacterium valens | reverse complement strand
TTCATGATTGCGTTTGATTTTAGCCATGATTTCATTTCCTCTTTTCTTAATAAAAGCACAAATCGCAAAAAAAATCTGTGCAGGCCGAGCCGTACGCTCTCGACTTACACAGATAAAATTACACTCTCGTTATTTATGATTATGTTTAATTCTTTTATTTCGATGTCGAAGAATTTATCCGTCGATTTCTTATTCTAACCTTACAAGAAGCTGATTGTCACAACGTTTTTAGTCTTCTTCTTTAGGTGTGGTGCAGGTAAAACTTTTCGCTAAAGAAACGACCGTATCGATACATGCATCAATACCCAATCGTCCGGAATCCAGGCAGACATCATAATAAAAAGCACGTCCCCATTTTCTTCCGGTGTAATACTGATAATGCGCTTTACGTTTGCGGTCCTTATCTTTTAAACGCTTATCAATGGAGACTTCAGTTTCTCCGTATTCATGAATGATCCGCTGTTTCTTGGCTTCTCCTTCAGCATAAATAAAACAATTCAGAACATCCGTTCTCGTTCTTAGCAGATAGTCAGCACAGCGTCCAACAATGACGCAGCTTCCTTTTTCAGCCAGCTGCCAGATCACATTTCGCTGAGCTGCAAAAAGCTGATCGGACAGATCTCCACCAACATTCTGAGCTCTGAACAGCCATGGCAGTGCGCTGCTGGCATCTTCACAGTTTTCTTCTACAAATTCTGGAGCAAATCCGCTTTCCGCTGCAATTTTTGAAACCAGGTTCCAGTCGTAAAAATCATATCCAAGCGCTTCGGCCACTTTTTTACCGATCGTACGCCCCCCAGATCCAAATTCTCTTGTAATTGTAATAATCTTGGCACTCATATTCTTATTCTCTCAGGCAAAATCTGAAGGATCTTTTAAATCATTAATAACAATTCATCCTATTTTGCCCTTCTCCTTCTATAAGAATAAGTCAAAGCAGAATTTTTGTCATTTTCTTTCAGAGCGCTTTCAGAAACGTTTCCTGTAATTCAGGATTCAGACAAGAATCAGAATTACTGAATTTTCTTTTTAAGATTCATCAATTCAATCCAGCAGCTTGCTACCACGACAAAAACGATTCCAGTACATACCGTTGTGATCACCTTTGAATCCCATGAGTGACCAAAGACCCATGTGTATATGCATAAAAGTATCATGAAACCTAAAACGAAACTGACTGGAATCAGTCTGCTTTTCAGAATCCGCATGATCATTTCGTTTTTTGATTCAGGCGAAGAGAAGATCTCCAGATCTGAATTGGAAAAGTCTTTTGCCTGTTTGCAAAAGAGAACAAAGTCATTCATCTGAGTAATATATTTCCAGCCATAATCCTCAAACAGATTGATCGAATCATCCTGCTGTCTGACACAGGGCAGAAAATCAAATCGATATACAATGTCCTGCGGCTTCTCTTTCTGAAAGAAATAAAAGCATGGCAGAACACTCTTTTGAATAATCCATCCCTGAGCGGCCATTTCATGAAGCCATTGTTCTTCCTGTGGATATTGTCCTAAATTATAAAATCGAATTCTAAGCATCTTCATCGTCTCCTTTTTTAAAGACCTGCCCTTTGCTGTTGAGATACAGCCGGTGGATTCGGTCAATTTCACGCTGCAGTACTTCGTTTCCTAATGTTGTGTTCTGGTATATCTTTCGTTTTCCATCCTGTCTGACAAACTCGATCAATCCATCCTTCTCCATTTTCGATAAGGATCCATACATGGTTCCTGGTGAAATGCTGACCTGATTGTCACTGATTTTCGCAGTCTGCAAAGAGATGGAATAGCCATGGTCAGGATTCTGCAGAAAATAGAGAATGTAAAACGCCGTCTCCGTCATCGGGGAATAGGTTCTCATTATTCGATCATTCATCAAATTACCCCTCTTCTCGAATTTATATATCACCACTATATATAGCAGTTCGATGTATTTGACTACGATCTATTTATATCTCACTTCGATAGTTTATGCAAAGAAAAAAGAAATCTTTTCTCCGGATTCTGAAAAAAAGATTTCTTTTAGCCTTATTTATTCATTATGAAATAGTCAATTTTTATTTCTTTGCGCCATATTGCTCATAGTATTTGGCAATACGCCCTGCAAGCTCATCGTCGATGACATTCTTTTCTGTAAGATACTCAACCACTTCATCCATAGCGACAATTGCGGCTGTATCAAATCCGTAAAGATCTTTGATTTCATCCAGCGCACTCTGCTCTGACTTTCCTTTTTCCTGTCGGTTTAAGGACACCATTAATCCCTTAATTTCAACATCTGCCGCACCACGGACCTTAGGTACCGTTTCTTCCATTGATTTGCCAGAAGTCGTCACGTCTTCAATCATGATGACTCGATCACCATCCTGCAGCTTAGAGCCAAGGAAACTTCCCTTATCAGCACCATGATCCTTTTCTTCCTTTCGATCGGAACAATAGCGAACTTCTTTATTGTAAAGATCTGAATAGGCTGCCGCAGTCACTACGGCAATCGGAATTCCTTTATAAGCCGGACCGAAAAGCACGTCAAAGTCATCACCATATTTATCGTGAATTGCTCTGGCATAAAACTCTCCGAGCCTGCGCAGCTGACTTCCAGTCACGTAAGCACCAGCATTCATGAAAAATGGAGACTTCCGTCCTGATTTCAGAGTAAAATCTCCAAATTTTAAAGCCTGTGATTCAAGCATGAAATCCACAAATTCTTTTTTATAACTATCCATCATAAAATATATTCCTTCCTGATTCCGGATGATCCACTCAGTTTCCGGTTGTCAAATTCAGTCTATCAGACTTTCAGGAGTGAAAAACATCTTTTTTCCAACCAATCAAACCAAAAGAAAAAGGACTCGAAGATTTTTCCATGGTCAGGTTACTACCATTTGACCAGAGGAAATCGAATCCTTTTATGCCTCTGATTCTTAGCTTTGCATCACAGCTTCAATTTCATTGAAGATTTCAACAGGATTTTCTGCTTTGGTGATTGAACGTCCAACAACGATGTAGTCGCTTCCCCGCTCTTTTGCCAGTTCTGGTGTGGCTACCCGTTTCTGATCATCCACACTGTTGCTTGCTAAACGAATTCCAGGCGTTACACATAGAAACTCTGGCCCGCAGGCTTTCTTAATCGCTTCTACTTCATGAACTGAGCAGACAACCCCATCAAGACCCGCTTCTTTGGCATTTTTTGCATATCGGACAACCGAATCAATGACTTCACCAGGAATACCCTGTTCTTCATTCATGGCTTCCTTCGAAGTTGAGGTCAGCTGCGTAACCGCGATCAGGAGTGGTTTTTTATTGTCTGCAGCCCCTTCATCAAGACCCGTTTTAGCCGCTTTCATCATTTCAATACCACCAGCAGCATGACAGTTGAGAATCGAAGCCCCTAAAGATGCCAGGTTCTTCATTCCGCCCTTGACGGTATTTGGGATATCATGAAGTTTCAGATCCACAAACACCTCATGACCTGCCTCCACGATTTCGCGGATCATATCAAGGCCTTCGGCATAGGTGAGTTCCATCCCGATCTTGACGCTGACTGGTTCTTTAAACTGTCTGAGGAAATCCATGACTTCCTGACGGCTTGAGAAATCTAAAGCTATGATTGTTTTGCTCATGTCTATTTAAAACTCCTTCCAACTGCTTCCTGAACAGAATTATATCTATATTTTTCAAGAACAGATGGAAGTTCGTCAATGATTTTTTTGCAGATCCATGGATCATGGAAGTTTGCAGCCCCGATTTCTACGGCACTTGCTCCTGCATTTAAGAATTCAAGAACATCTTCTGCACTCATAATACCGCCCACTCCAATGATTGGAATGTTCACATTCTGAGCGACCTGATAAATCATGGCTAATGCTACTGGTTTAATGGCTGGTCCGGACAGTCCGCCAGTTCCATTGGCCAGTAAAGGTTTTCCGGTTTTCAGGTTAATCGAAAGACCTTTAAGCGTATTAATTAAAACCAGTCCATCGGCACCAGCCGCTTCGCAGGCCTGAGCGATGGCGACAATATCGGTTACATTTGGGGAAAGTTTTACGTAAACCGGTTTTTCAGCCACATCCTTACACATGCGGGTGATTTTACCAGCCAGTTCAGGTGTCGTGCCAAGTCCCATGCCGCCATGAGCCACATTCGGACAGGAAATATTCAGTTCATACGCCTTAATGACAGGAGAGTCATTCAGCTTACGAATAACTTCAAGATATTCATCTTCAGAAGCGCCAGCCACATTCGCAATGACTTCTGTATCGAATTTAGCCAGGAAAGGCAGCTCACGCTGTTTTACAAAATCTACACCTTTATTTTGCAGACCGATCGCATTGAGCATTCCGCATGGAGTTTCGGCAATGCGAGGAGTTGGATTTCCTAAACGTGGATCGTTTGTTACTGACTTAATGCATAATCCGCCAAGAATCGACAGATCATACAGACGGCTGAATTCACGTCCATAAGCAAAGCATCCGCTTGCTGGAATAATCGGGTTCTTCAGGTTAAGACCTGGAAGTTTTACTGAGAGATCCATCAGAGTACCACCTTTCCAATTGGGAATACAGGACCATTCTTGCATACGCGCAGCAGCTCTCCGCCGTTATCTGTTACAACACAGCCCATACATACGCCAATTCCACAGCCCATTCTCGATTCAAGAGAAATATAACCTTTTGAATAAGCATTCTGTACTGCACGCAGCATTGGGAGCGGTCCGCATGCCTGTACAAATTCAGTGTCAATATTGCATTCCTTAATGGCATCAAGCACTGTTCCCTTCGTGCCCATGCTTCCATCCATTGTTGCGATATGCGCATCAATTCCTAACTGAGCAAACAGATCCAGTCCGAATACGTCGTTTTTCGTATTGAAACCTAAAACGACATCCACCTTTTTGCCTTTTTCCAGCCAGGCCTTTGCGGTTTTCACCAGAGGTGGAGTTCCTACACCGCCTCCAATTAAAAGAACGGCATCAACCGATCCAACAACCGGAAATCCCTGTCCCAAAGGTCCAACCAGATTTAATGACTCTCCAGGCTTCAGGGTAGTCATCAGATCCGTTCCCTTACCCATAACCTTGTAGATCATAGTCAGAACGCCGTCATTTGTGTCACAGACGGAAATTGGTCGTCTTAAAAAATAACCAGGGAGCTCAACCATCACAAACTGTCCGGGTTTAACTTCAGCAGCCTGCGGTGTTTCCAGATCAATCTTCCAGATGTCTTTCGCGATCTCGACATTGGAGAGGATTTGCGCTTGGTTTTCTGTTTCCATTACGTGTTACCTTCTTCTTTCATTTTGATCAAAATACCTGTCCAACAAAGAACAGGTCATTAACGATTCTATTATCCCTGTTTTTTGTTCAGTTTGTTTTTTTTCTGCTTTCAAGATTTTTCGTTTTGAGACATTCCTGAAGCCGTCTAAATACAAACCTTCAAAAAGAATAATATCTTTTATAATATAAACAATCTAATTTGCGATAGTTTAAATCTATCGTGTGTTTTATCCGTTTTGTTTTAGATGATGAATTGAGCGTTTACAGTTATCGGGCCTGAGTACAGAGTGTTAGCTTGTAAAAACGTAAAATGAAAGTATGAACAGACAATCAATTAAAAAAAGCAATCGACGCTATCACAGAGCGCAGCGAATCAAGAAAATTCGCAAGCACCTAGAAGATGACGGCCGATTTCTTCAGCTGAAAAACTTTAACCATCATGGTGCCACCTCTGTTCATACGCATGTTGTGAACGTTGCCTGGTGGGCTCATCGATTAGCGGATCTTCTGCCAGCTAAAACTGACCGGGAATCCTTAGTCAGAGGGGCTTTGCTTCATGACTATTTTCTCTATGACTGGCATGATAATCATGGCCATTCTCCACATGGTTTTACCCATCCAAGAACCGCTTTAAATAATGCCAAAGATGATTTTGATCTGAATGAAAAAGAATCCGATATCATTCTTTCTCACATGTGGCCATTAACCATACGCCCTCCAAAATACAGGGAAAGCTGGCTCGTAACCATTGCGGATAAGATCGCAACCTTTGAAGAAACACTCGGAAAGCGTAAAAGCAAAAAGTATCGTCATCCAAAAACCTCTGGAAAATAAACATCCGACTTTCCTGCGTATACGTGAGCGCAAACCATAAAGATTAAAGTCATTGGACATATAAAAACAGGCTAAAAGTGAAAACAGGCAGAAATTCCGAATCGAATTTCTGCCTGTTTTTGGCATGTCTTTCCATCAGGAAATATTCAATTGATATCCATCTTCATAAGATCGAACTGAAGGACTCACAGCAATCTTCCTGGATGCTTTAAGCTGTACGCCATTCTTGATTTGCCGCTTCCTGCATTGGTCTGATCTGCTTTTTAATGACATGAATCAAAAAGAAGGTAATGACAACTCCGCTGACGATTTCAGCCATTGGAAAGGACAGCCAGACCAGATCAAGCTGGCCTAGTCTAGACAACAGCCAGGCAAAAGGGACCAGGGCTACAAGCTGACGGATCACTGAAGACCACATCGATAACATCCCATGACCCAGAGCCTGCAGCAGTGATCCGGTCTGAATACCATACCCGGCTAACAGGAAGGACCAGGAGATGATACGGAGGGCCGGAACGCCAATACACAGCATTTCTTCACTGGGTTTAAACAGTCCTAAAAGTTCAGCAGGAACAAACTGGAACAGTAAAAAGCCAACAAGCATAAACAACTCGGCTGTAATGACTCCCGCTTTAAATACGCCCATGATTCGATCCGGTTTATGAGCCCCATAGTTATAGGCTGCAATTGGAACCAGGCCATTGTTCAGACCAAAAACCGGCATGAAGATAAAACTTTGAAGCTTGAAGTAGATTCCAAAAACCGCAGTAGCTGTTGTGCTGAATCCGATCAGAATCAGGTTCATCGCGTAGGTCATGACCGAGCCAATCGACTGCATGATGATGGATGGCAAACCTACGGAGTATATGGCTTTTACAATTTTGTTATCCCATTTGAAATTTTTATACGAAATCTGAATTTCCGGATTGTACTGAAAATTCAAAAAAAGACCAAGCGCGGCTCCAACCCATTGTCCGATGACTGTAGCCACGGCGGCCCCGGTGACTCCCATTGCCGGAAAGCCAAATAGTCCAAAGATCATGATCGGATCAAGAATGATGTTGGTGATCGCACCAGCAGCCTGCACATACATAGTCAGAGTCGTTCTTCCTGTAGCTGATAAGAGTTTTTCACAGGTACAGGCAATAAAAACCCCAAAACAGAACATCGAAATGACGCTCATGTACTCATCGCCGTAAACGACAATTTCTTCAACACTCGTCTGCGACGAGAAGAACAGATGCGAACACATCGTTCCAACCACCGCGAAAACAATGGCTGATAAGAGCGCTAAAATCAGAGAATGATCTGCACAGCTTTTGACAAGCATGTTTTCTCCCGCTCCAAGCCACCTTGAAAGCATGGCGTTTACACCGACTCCGGTACCAACCGCAACGGCAATCATCAGGTTTTGCCAGGGGAAAGCCAACGAAACGGCAGTCAGTGCATTTTCACTGATCTGGGCAACAAACATTGAGTCGACAATGTTATAAAGCGCCTGGACGAGCATGCTGATCATCATTGGAATCGACATTTTAATCAGCAATGAAGTCACAGGTTGAGTTCCCATTTTATTTTCTGTCTGCATAATCAATCTTCCTTTCTTTTGCCTTCTGATATGAGTTTTGTTTTTGGCAAACTAAAAAAAACAAAACGAAAGAAAATGTTCAGGACGTTACCAAACTTAACAGAATCAAATTTTTCAGGCAATAACAGATCCAAAAACTTCTAACTAGGTCCAGGCTAATGCCAGTATCCATAGCATCCAAGCGAGTTGTTAATATTTTTGAATGGACTGGATGCACCTTTGAAGATGGATGAAACACTCAGATGAACAAAGATTCAGAACTGAATCAAATGCTCCTTCAGAACATTTTCTAATACCATTTTTTAGAATTTTCTGTGCTTTGATAGGGCTGTTTTCACATGAAAAACCAACTTTGGAAACATTTGATCCAATTGCCTGAAACCTCTTGTCAACCGAATTTACAACTTTTAGAATCACCTGAGAATTCCTTTTCTGATCGCATCTTCTGATCGTATCCCTCCTCGCTCTGAGTGGATTGGATCAAGCGATAAAGACGATTCTATGTACCCATAAGGATAAGATTAAAAATTGAAGAGACAAAAAAAACGAAACAAACCAGTGAAATGAAAGAATGAAAAACCAAAAACTATAGAAATCACTGAATTGGAGATATTACAAATATGACAAATGAACAGTTAAATCAGGCAGAATTTGAGCTGCAGACCAAAAACAGCTCCTGGCAGTTCAAACAGGATCCTTATCAGATTTTACAGCATGTCTGGTATGGTCCAAAAACCGGCATGGATATGAGCTACCTGCAGGAATGGCACGATACCGGCTTTTCCGGGCAGATCAGCGATGCCGGAAACGACAGAACCTATTCTCTGGATACAAGGATGCAGGAAATCCCGGTGGAAGGAACTGGAGACTACCGAATCAATTCATTGGCCATTCGCCAGGCCGATGGATCCATTGCCAGCGATCTTCGTTTCAAGAGTGCCGACCATCAGGCAAAACAGCCTTTAAAAGGACTTCCGCATTCATTTTCTGAAAGCGAAAACCTCAATATTACTCTGATGGATGAAACGAGCCAGCTCGAAGTCGTTTTACATTACAGCACTTTTGAAGAGTGCGATGTCATTGCCCGCTCGATGACGATCACAAACAAGGGGGATCAGCCGGTATTCATTGAAACGGCTGATTCGGCCAGTCTGGATTTTGGCCTGCAGGATCTTGAAATGATTCATTTCTACGGTCGGCATAACATGGAACGCGAATATCAATGTGTTCCAGTCACGAATGGCATCACAGAAATCTCAAGCAAGCGGACCTCGAGCTCTCACCAGCATAACCCGGCTGTGATTTTCAAAAATCCGACCACCACTGAAACAAGTGGGAATTGCTGGGGAATTATGCTGATGTATTCTGGCAGCTTTGCGATTCGTACTGAAAAGGACCAGCACAACCAGATCCGGGTAAGTGCAGGAATCAATCCGGATACCTTTGAATGGAAACTTGAACCTGGCCAGAGCTTTCAGACACCTGAAGCCATCTTCTCCTTTTCCAATCAGGGGTTAAGCCGCCTTTCTAAAAACTTTCATCAGTTTATCCGTGATCATGTCATGAGAAGTCCTCTGGCCAAGAAGAATAAGCCAGTCCTTCTGAATAACTGGGAAGCCACCTACTTTACCTTCACAAAGGAAAAACTGCTTGAAATCGCAAAATCAGCAGCCGAAATGGGCATTGATCTGTTCGTACTTGATGATGGCTGGTTTGGCAAGCGCGACAGTGATATGGAAGGTTTAGGCGACTGGGATGTCAACAAGGAAAAGATCGGTGATCTTGGTGAACTGATCGATGGAATTAAGAAACTTGGAATGCAGTTTGGATTGTGGATTGAACCGGAAATGGTCAGTGAAGATTCTGACCTTTACCGCAATCATCCAGATTGGGTCATTCAAATGCCAAACCGCAGCCCGATCCGCAACCGCTATCAGCTTGTTCTTGATTTTTCAAATCCAGAAGTTGTCGATTACATTTATGAAAAGATCTCAGCGATTTTACGAGCTCACGATATCTCCTATGTCAAATGGGATATGAACCGCTCGCTCTCAGATCTTTATACAAAAACGCTTCCAGCCGATCGTCAGAAGGAAATGGCCCACCGCTATGTACTTGGGGTTTATGATCTCGCAAACCGGCTTACTGAAGAATTCCCGGAAATCCTTTTTGAAGCCTGCTCCGGCGGCGGAGGACGCTTTGATGCGGGTATGCTCTACTATATGCCTCAGATCTGGACTTCCGATGATACGGATGCCAAGGAGCGCACCAAGATTCAGTTTGGAACCAGCTTCTTCTATCCTGTCTCTTCTATGGGCGCCCATGTCTCTGCTGTGCCAAACCATCAGACGGGACGCATCACCAGCCTTCAGACCAGAGCAACCGCAGCTATGGCTGGAACATTTGGTTATGAGCTCGATCCGACTTCTTTTGATCAGGAAGAAAAGGACTTAATCAAAGAACAGATCGCTCATTTCCATGACATTCAGAATACAATCCTGAATGGTGAATACGATCGTTTAAGCCATCCGTATAAGGATTCCTATTCGGCCTGGCAGTTTAATGATGGAAAGCGCGTCATCGTTCACGGCATTCGTTATGAAAAGAGGCCAAACTCCCTGCGTCAGCCTATCGAACTGCGCAATCTGAATGAAGATCAGATGTATAAAGAAACTAAATCCGGAATGGTTTTCTCTGGAAAAGCGTTAATGAACGGAGGAATTCTGCTGCCAGGAGAGCTTGGCGATAATTATCCATTCGAGTTTATCTTTGAAGCACTTCCTGAAAAAAACAATCAGAATTAGTCCGATCAGGATTTCTTCAGTCTTTTAATTTCTGCTTTAAATTCTAAATGAAATACTTCAGGTTGATTCATCCAGGGCAATGATCCGGCGATGAATCAGCCTTTTATTTTCCTATTTGTATCCTTGTTTGTATCCTTGAGATCTTCAGACCTGTTTATGCTGTGAAAAGTGCTCATGCCAATGTAAATCAGAGGGCAGACTGGATTTGTAAGTACATCCTCCTTAAATCAAAGAAGCAGGATAACCAGGAAACAACGCAAAAAAGCTTTCGGTTTATCGTCACTACGATTTGACCGGAAGCTTTTCAACTTTTTTGATTAATGATTAATTTGAGTGTCTTTATCTGAAAACGAAACGATTGGCTTATTTGCCCATTTCGTTCATCGAAATCATTGAAAACGAGAGGGATTCCAGAACTTTAAGTAAAGCATCCGCGGTATCCAAAGCAGTCATGCAGGAGATGTTGTTTTCCGCTGCGACTCTTCGAATGATAAAGCCATCGTCTTCGTTCTTTCTGTCATTTCTTGACATGGTATTGATAACGAAATTGACTTCTCCATTACGGATGATATCGACAACCGTTGCCGCATCGCTTTCTTCTTCGATCTTGGCTGCGTCGTGAACAAACAGACCATTCTCACGCAGGAATTTAGCTGTTCCACGGGTCGCATAAATACCATAACCGATTTCCGCAAAACGCTTAGCCATCGGCAGGATGTCTTCCTTATCCTGATCCGCGATCGTTAACAGGACGTTACCATGGACGCTGACTTTAATACCAGAAGCAGTTAATGCCTTATACAGCGCTTTTTCAAGATTGATGTCGCTTCCCATGGCTTCACCGGTCGATTTCATTTCTGGGCCAAGCACGGTATCTACCGAACGCAGTTTGGCAAAGGAGAATACAGGCGCCTTAACAAAGACTCGGTGTTCGTCTTCCTTGTGATAACCAGGCTCATATCCCTGTTCTCTTAGGGATTTTCCAAGCACAGCCTGAGTAGCAATGTAGGACATTGGCACTCCAGTTACCTTGGAAAGGAATGGAACGGTTCTCGAACTTCGTGGGTTAACTTCCAGAACATATACTTTATCGTTATGGTCCACGATGAACTGGATGTTATAAAGACCCACAAATTCAAATCCTTCTCCAATTCGTCTTGCATAATCGATGATTGTGTCCTTCACTTCCTGAGAAATCGTCTGGGCTGGATAAACCGAAATCGAGTCTCCGGAGTGAACTCCGGCTCTTTCGATGTGTTCCATCACACCAGGAATGTAAACTTCTCTGCCATCGGCAATCGCATCAATTTCAAGCTCCTTACCAACGACATACTTATCAACCAGAACTGGTGCGTCATGACTGATTTCCTTGACCGCACCAGCCATATAAGTCTTTAATTCTTCATCGTCATGAACGATCTGCATCGCTCTTCCGCCAAGGACATAGGAAGGGCGAACCAGAACCGGATAACCAATCTTATTGGCAATTACCAATGCTTCTTCAACAGTTACCGCAGTTTCCCCTGTAGGCTGAGGAATATCGAGTTTATGAAGCATCGCTTCAAATTCATGGCGGTCTTCCGCCTTATCGATTGAATCTAAAGAAGTACCAAGAATCTTAACACCGCGTTCAACCAGAGATTCAGCCAGGTTGATCGCAGTCTGACCACCAAACTGAACAATGGTGCCCAGCGGTTTTTCAAGATCAATGACTGCCATGACATCTTCAGTTGTCAGTGGTTCGAAATACAGTTTGTCAGAAATCGTAAAGTCAGTGGATACGGTTTCCGGGTTGTTATTGATGATAATGGCTTCATAGCCCATATCCCGAAGCGTTTCAACGCAATGCACCGTTGCATAGTCAAATTCAACACCCTGTCCGATACGGATAGGACCTGATCCTAATACGACGATTTTTTCTCTGTCGCTTGGAATGCTTTCGTTTTCCTGTTCATAGCTTGAATAGAAGTATGGAGTCGCACTGGTGAACTCTCCAGCACAGGTATCGACCATCTTATAAACCGGAATGATGCCGTTGGCTTTTCTGAATTCATACAACTCGGTTTCAGGAATATTCCAGCTGCGGGCAATGTAGGAATCCGAGAATCCATTTTTCTTGAGTTCACGAAGAACAGAAGCATCCATCGGATTTTTCATCATTTCATCTTCGAGATCGATGATGTGCTGAATATGCCACAGGAAGAAAGGATCCATTTTTGTTCTCTGAGCGATGGTTTCCACTTCCCCACCATTGCGAAAATATTGAGCAATCGCAAAAATTCGTACATCGTCCTGCCGGTCAATGATTTCAAGCAGTTCTTCCTGAGACAGGCCATCGAGATCCTTCATGTACAGATGGTCCACTTTCATTTCCAGAGAGCGGATGCCCTTGAGCATGGATTCTTCCAGAGTCCGGCCAATTGACATGACTTCTCCAGTCGCCTTCATCTGTGTTCCTAAATGACGGTCTGCCTTAGGGAACTTATCAAATGGGAAACGGGCGAATTTGCTGACGACATAGTCGATGGATGGTTCAAAGCAGGCATAGCTTGTCTTCGTAATCGGGTTGAGAATTTCATCGAGAGTCAGTCCGACCGCCAGTTTGGCCGAAATACGGGCAATTGGATAACCCGTCGCCTTACTGGCCAGAGCTGAAGAGCGGGAAACACGTGGATTGACTTCAATGACATAATACTTAAAGCTTTTTGGATCAAGAGCAAGCTGTACGTTGCATCCGCCGCAGATTTCCAGAGCCCGGATAATCTTTAAGCTGGCTGTGCGCAGCATCTGGTTTTCATGGTCGGTCAGAGTCTGAACCGGAGCTACGACAATCGAATCTCCAGTATGAATTCCAACAGGATCGACGTTTTCCATGTTGCATACGACAATCGCATTGTTATTGGAATCGCGCATTACTTCATACTCGATTTCCTTAAAGCCTGCAATGGAGCGCTCGATCAGGCATTGATGCACTGGAGATATTTTTAATCCGGCTTCACAGATGGAGCGAAGTTCTGTTTCATTATCGGCAAAGCCGCCACCCGTTCCGCCAAGCGTATAGGCCGGTCTTACAACAACCGGATAACCCAGGCCGCTTGCAAATTCAACGGCTTCTTCAACGGTATGAACGATAGTGCTTTCTGGAACGGGTTCATTGATTTCATTCATCAGGGAACGAAACAGTTCCCTGTCTTCTGCCTTGTTGATAGCATGCAGATCCGTTCCAAGCACTTCAACGCCGTATTCATCAAGAATGCCATCTTCAGCCAGTTCAACAACCAGATTCAATCCGGTCTGTCCGCCCAGCGATCCCAAAATGGCATCCGGTCTTTCCTTGTAAATGACGCGTTTTGCAAAATCTAGAGAGATTGGTTCGATATAAACACGGTCTGCAACGACTGAATCCGTCATGATCGTTGCCGGGTTGGAGTTGATCAGAATGACTTCATAGCCTTCTTCCCGTAAAGATTGGCAGGCCTGGGTTCCGGCATAGTCAAATTCCGCTGCCTGACCGATCACGATCGGACCGCTTCCGATCACAAGAATTTTTTTAATATCCTCGCGTTTAGGCATATGCATTCTCCTTCTTATTTTTTTCTTCTTCCATCATTGAAATGAACTGGTCAAACAGATCTTTTGAATCTTCAGGTCCGGCATTGGCTTCCGGATGGAACTGAACGCTGAATACCGGATATTTAGTATGGCGAACACCTTCGCATGATTTATCGTTTAAGGCCTGATGCGTCATAACCAGATCCGTATCCTTTAAGGAATCGGCATCCACGGCGTATCCATGGTTCTGTGAGGTAATTTCAACATGACCATCATCGAGGAAAACGACAGGATGGTTTCCACCGCGATGACCAAATTTGAGTTTATATGTCTTTGCATCGTTGGCTAAGGCAATCAGCTGATGACCCAGGCAGATTCCAAAGACAACGGTTTTGCCCATCAGCTGCCGGATGGTTTCAATGGCTTCCGGAACATCTTCCGGATTTCCTGGTCCATTGGTTAACATGACTCCATCCGGTCTGAAGTTCATGATGGTTTCATAAGGAGTGTCATAAGGAACAACGACAATATCACAGCCTCTTGAAGAAAGTTCGCGAACAATTCCGAGCTTGGCTCCGAAGTCCATTAATACGACTTTAAGTCCACGGCTTGGTACGGAATAAAGCTTGTGAGTCGATACGCGTTCTACCTGATCATGAATAACTGGAGTTTCATTGATTTCCTTTACGATTTCTTCAACATTTGCATCGGCATCCGCCAGTTTCGCCCGCATGGTCCCTTTATCACGGATTTTACGAGTTAAAGCGCGGGTATCGACATCGTAAATGCCGGGGATGTTTTCTTTTGCCAGAAATTCATCCAGGCTTTCCTGACTTCTCCAGTTGGAGGGATGTTCGCAGTAATCCTTAATGACAAAGCCAAATACTGCCGGTTCAATGCTTTCAG
This sequence comes from Ileibacterium valens, assembly GCF_001945525.1. Classification (GTDB taxonomy): domain Bacteria; phylum Bacillota_I; class Bacilli_A; order Erysipelotrichales; family Erysipelotrichaceae; genus Ileibacterium; species Ileibacterium valens. The sequence goes on along the minus strand of NZ_MPJW01000108.1, from coordinate 26,380 downwards.
AATCATCCCGGTTAATTCCATAGTTTCCAATCAGAGGATAGGTCATCATAACGATCTGTCCGCAATAGGAGTTATCGGTTAGAATTTCCTGATATCCGGTCATCGATGTATTGAAAACGAGTTCTCCAACCTGGAAGTTGTCCGAACCGATGGCCTTTCCGGGATAAACACTCCCATCTTCAAGAACTAAAATTCTTTCTTTATTCATGTTTGGCTTTCCTTTCTTTGGATTGATACACAGTTTTTCCATTGCAGAGTGTTTCTTCAATCACGCAATCCGTAATCCATCCGCCAAAGGGCGTATTTTTGCCTTTCGATAAAAACTGATCCGGATCAATGACTTCCTGCTTATCAAAATTGACCAGAACAAAATCCGGTCTATATCCTTCCTTGATTTCTCCCGTCCTTTCAAGCCCAAAGCGCCTGGCCGGAGCGGCTGACATCCAGTTGACCAGCTGTCCTAAACTCCATCTTTTCTGACGGGATACAAATTCGGTATATAACAAAGGAAAAGCGGTTTCTAAAGCGACAATTCCAAAAGGCGCTTTTTCCATTCCTCTTTCCTTTTCTTCTTTGGCATGAGGCGCATGGTCGTTGGCAATAAAATCCAGATCTCCATTTTCAAGGCCTTCAATCAGAGCCATGCGGTCTTCATGAGAGCGCAAAGGCGGATTCATTTTCCAGTTTGGACCTCTGACATCGTGATCTTCGAGCAGCAGGTGATGAACAGTGACTTCGGCTGAAACATCAGCCCCTTCCTGTTTGGCCTGATGCAATGCTTCAACGCTTTCCTTAGCCGATATATGATCTGCATGATATTTCAGACCAATTTCCCTAGCCAGCTTCAGATCCCGAATGAGCTGCTCACTTTCAGTCTGTGATGGAATTCCGATCCATCCATTCTGATCAGCCCACTTTGAGGTATGAACCGAGGCGGCAGGTCTGCGAAAGTTCATATCTTCGGTATGACAGCTGAACATCACATCTGCAGCCTTCGCCTGCTTCATCGCTTCTTCCATGACATCACTGCTCGCTACACCAACTCCATCATCTGAAAACCAGGAAATCCCCAGTTCCTTAATCGCTGCATAATCCGTTGGCTTCTGCCCCGCTTCATTGACAGTAATCGTCGCAAAAGGAATCACACGTACCAAAGCTTCCTGATCCACGCGCTCAAGCATTGTTTTTACAGCCTCTGGTGTGGAAGGAAATGGCTTAGTATTTGGCATGGCAAAGATCGTAGTAAAGCCGCCATGAGCTGCTGCCGCACTGCCTGTAGCCAGCGTTTCCTTATGGGTATATCCAGGATCACGCAAATGAACATGGGTATCGACAAGTCCTGGCAGAATGCCAAGTCCACTTGCGTCAATCACTTTTGTATTTTCATCTTCAGCTATGATGTTTTCGTCAATTTTCAGGATCTGTTCTTCATCAAAAAGAATATCCGCTTTCTGTAAAGTGTCATTTTGCAGGATTTTTCCATTTTTAAGAATTGCTTTCAATGAAAGTCCTCCTTTCCTTGCTCTGTATTACTCCTGTTTCCTAACTTCTGATTTTAAAGCTGATTCGTTATTTTGGTTTGCTATTTATTCTGACCATCTGCTTTTTTCTGATTAAATCTGGATCATGGTCAGATCATTTCAATCTGCTGAATCTAATAAACTGAATCAGAAAGCATTGCAAATCCCTTTATTTCGTTTTATTTTGATTGTCTATTTCTTTAAGCAGGAAGCTGTTTTTGAATTGTCATCACAGGGTTTTGACTTTCTTGCCTGCCTTTTCTTTTTCCGCTTCCAGTTCTTGTTCTTGTTCTAGTTTATGCAGCTTATCAAGCTCATCCTTGAGATCGAGTTTTTCAAACGGTTCCTGAGAAGTCAGCTTTTCGAATGGCTTCAACCCAAAAGCCCGTTTTAAAACCGCTTTGCGCACTAAAACGCCATTGCTCATCTGTTCAAAAATTCGGCTTTTCTCTGATTCAACCAGATCGGAGTCGATTTCAACTCCACGGTTTACCGGAGCCGGATGCATGATGATCGCATGATCCTGCATTCGGTTATAGCGTTCCTTATTCAGACCATACTGGTTCAGATAGTCTTCTTCCCCCTCTGAAAGGGTCGCTCCGCGTTCACGCTGAATTCTTAAAAGCATGACAACATCCGCCCAGCCGATATTTTCATCCATATCGACAAATGGATACCCTTCGCGCTCCCATTCTTTTGGTCCGGCAAAGCGAACCGTTGCGCCCAGGCGCTCAAGCGCTTCCCGGTTGCTGGCAGCTACGCGCGAATGGGCCACGTCGCCGCAGATCAGAACCTTGATTCCGTCAAATTTTCCAAACTCATTGTAAATGGTCAGCAGGTCAAGCAGACACTGCGTCGGGTGGTTTCCTTTTCCATCTCCGGCATTAATAATCGGGATCTGTATATCTTCAAGCTCTGTAAAATATTCATCCTGTGGATGGCGAATGACCACCGCATCATAACCAATGGCTTCAAAGGTCTTTACGGTGTCATAAAGCGATTCGCCTTTGGTAATGCTTGACTGATCGGCTGTGAAATCTACAGGCTGGGCTCCTAATTGATATTCTGCGGACTCAAAAGAATAGTGAGTCCGGGTCGAGGGCTCAAAAAAAAGATTAGCAACCAACGCCTTACGCATTGGTAATTGCCAATCTTTAGTGGAAATATAAAAAGCTCTCGCATCATTGAGAATGTTCAGAATATCGTCTACGGATAAATCCTTCATGGTTAAAAGAGAATTCTTGTTCATCAAAATCCCTCCAATGATCGATTGCGTCTGTTTTGATATCTGCATTATTGTATCATTGTCCAATTGCATTTCAAGATCCATTTTCAAAATGTCAAATTCCATGAACGGGTCATTTTAATCCGGTCTTTTAAGTCATCAATACAGATAAGTTTTTATCCTTTTTATGTTTTCAGAAGATTTTCTTTTTTCTTCCATTTATTCAGGATTCAGGCATTCCATTCATTTTCCGCTTTTTACCGGTTCTTGTGCAGAATTTTGTTTTGAAGGATTTGATCATGACCAGCAGACCGCCTTTCTAAACGATTACAAAACAATCCCGATAGGTTAATCGCTTTCATAGTTTAGAATTCTTAATATATTCTTAACCATTTCCCATAATGATATGACAAATTAAAGCCGTTTATTGCGTATACTGAAGTCAGTCAGGGGATAAAGAAATGATTAATGACAACGTTTTTTTCTTTCTAAAATTTAAGAATGATGTCCGCTTTTTCTATGATAGCCTCCCTTTATCACAGGCGCTAAAGCTGATGAAAAAGCATGGGTATTCTGCAGTTCCTGTAGTCAGCCGTTCCGGTGTTTATTTAGGCAGCGTTTCTGAAGGGGATTTTCTCTGGTTTTTGCTCGAACATGGAAACGATGAAAAAGCATTGGAAAACCACACCATCTCTGAATTAATTCGAGAAGGTTTTATGCCTGCTGCTCCCAATACAATCAGTTTTGAAGATCTGCTTGCCATCTCTCTGAACCAGAACTATGTTCCTATTGTCGATGACCGCAATATTTTTATTGGAATTGTGACCCGACAGGCGATTCTGAATTATTTTCTGGAATCAAGACGATCGCTTTCTCTTTCTCCAAAGATGATTGAGCTCGAACGCTATGAAAAATCACTTGCTGCCAAATCACTGCATGTTTGAACCATTCAGAACTCAAAACGCCGCCTTCTGGCGTTTTGAGTTCTTTTATTCTTTTTGATCTCTTCAATGCAGTGGAATCCTTAATATACTGATTGCTGTAGTTCTGCAGCTGCCAGTTTTTCGCTTCGCAGGTCTGCCAGTGATCTTTGACTTTCGTGTGCCTTACCAACGGCAACAGTCAATGACGTATAATTGAATTGAAATACTTTAAAATAAGCTAAAAAAATAAAATAAACTTTGCTTTAAGGAGAACAACTCATGGATTCTGTTTCATCAATCTGTATTGCCCTGATCTTTTTAGGTCTTGAGTTTCTGGCTGCAGCGGCCTACACCGACCAAAGTGATGGAATGCTGCATCTAAAACGTCGAAGAAATCTGCTGTTCTGGATGTCTCTTGGCGGATTTTTTGGAATCGGATTCTTCCTGTTATTTCTTGATTCATTAAAACTGTCTTTTATGGCTTCATCCCTTTATCTGTTTTTATGCGTTTTCGCTTTGCTTATTCTCAACAGCTTTGCGGTATTTTTGATCATGTCCAAAGCGAGCAACAGCGCCAATAAAAAAGACTGGCTGACTTCCTGCTCAATCACCTTCATGAAGATTTCTGGATGGTTGTTTAGCTGGATTCCGCTTCGCATTGAAGATGTGAAAAATGAACGTCAGGAGGAGTTATCAGAAGCGTTAAAGGAAGAAGAAAATACGATCGATGTGGCTGAAAATGCGCTTGATCTGTATGAAAAAACTCTGGATGAAATCTGCACCCACCGTTCCGATGTAATCAGCATTGATGTCAATGAAGATCCTGAACAGTGGCGCAAGACAATCATGGAAAACCGTCATACCTTCTATCCAGTCTATAACGAAGGCGAAGAAGATATCGTCGGTATTCTTGATACCCGCGATTACTTCAGACTCAAGGATGGCCATTCAAAAAAGAGCATTCTGGATCACACTCTTGATCAGCCTTTCTTCGTGGCCGAAAATACAACCGCCGATGAACTGCTTCATCAGATGAAAAAGAAAAAAACCTATTTTGCGGTTGTGCTCGATGAATATGGAGGGATGACTGGAATTGTCACCCTGCATGATATCCTTGAAGAATTACTCGGAGAAATTACAGAAGCCGAAGATGCGATACGGCCAGCCGATATCGTTAAGCTGCCCAGGGGAATGTGGCGCATTTCGGGTTCAGCCGATCTTGAAGAAGTCTCTTCTGCATTGGGTGAAAAACTTGAACTGGATGATTTCGAAACGTTCTCAGGATATATCCTTGGTACCCTGGGCTATATTCCTGAAGATGGGACACAGCTCGAAGCTGAAATCGGTAATTTACTGATTCAGATCACCAATATCAAAAATCATCGAATTCGTCAGACCCTTGTCCGTAAAAAGGATGATGGCATATCTAAAGATTCAGGTGAAAAAACATCAAAAGCAGCCAGGAATTCGGATCACAAAAAAAGCTGAAGCACCAGAAGTTAAAAAATCAAAAGCAAGCCAAATAAAGAAACAGGGATCCATGAATATTGATCATGGATCCCTGTTTTTGAATGCTTTTTTTCGAAACTGCCATTTCAGGGATGCCCTTTGTTTTTCGATAAGTCTTCCTGGATTTAGCCGCATCTTTTCGCCTTATTTATTGCGTATATGGCTGCGTATTTTTTGTTATGAGTAAAACAAATATGAAAATTGACTTATCGTTTATTACTTGCGAACCTGCGAATTTCTTTTTCCTTTTCAATGAGGTTGCTTTTCCATAAACTGAATAATAGATTTTGATTCTGATTTTGGATTTAGAATGAAAGAAAGGAATACCTATCATGTTTAAAAAATGGACAGCTCTTTTGCTTGCCCTGGCTATGGCTGGATGCAGCAGTGCTCCAACCAGCCATACCACAGATTCTGGTCATGCTGCGCAAAAAGGAGAAGATCAGGTCGAACAGACCAATCAGTCTTCCGAAGATACGGCCTTTGATGAATATCTTGATGAATATTTCAAGGAATACTGCTCCCGCAGCTATCTGCTGGCTCATCGCTACTTCACCGATTACCAGAAAGAAGGCATTACCCTGAAAGAGGATGCTTATTCACTCGGAAATTTTGTTCCGACTCAGGAAGACCGCGATTTTACCAACGCCGTATTAGAAAAGCTCAAAGGCTTTGATCGTGAAAAACTGACTGGCACCTATCAGGCGATCTATGATCAGATGACCTGGTCCTATGAATTCTCCAAAGAGAGTGATCAGGAAAAATATCTCTATCTGGGTTCGATCTGGAGCGAAAACTTCGGAACCCAGAGTGAGGTTTATACTTACTTTGCAGAATTTGAACTGTACAACGAAAATGATGTCGATGCTCTGGTGAAAGTGATCGACAATGTTCCTCAGTACTTTGAAGAAGCCATTTCCTTTTCAAAGGAACAGGCAAAACGTGATCTGCTTGCCTTTAATTTAGACTCCGTTCTTACCTATTGTCAGGATACCCTCGACAATCAGGCCAGCTCTCCGGTCTTTGAAGAACTGGATCTTGAGGTCGATACTTTGATGCTTGATGAAGCGAAAGCCAACGAATACAAGCAGCAGATTCATGATGCACTCAACCGCTCCTTCTTCCCATCCTATCAGTATCTGATCGATGAACTCAGTTCCATGAAGGATGAAATCGGGGAAGTCGTAGGTCTGGCACAGTATGAAAATGGCCGGGAGTATTATGAAAAAGTTCTTCAGAGTGCTACAGGTACGGACAGCTCTCTTGATGAAATCAATCAGGAAGTCTCCAGCGCATTAATGCAGCTGTCAATCCAGGGACAGCAGCTGATTGAAAGCGGCTTTGACATGAACTCGATTATGTCGATCGACACCGGGCTGAAATCTCCTGAAGAAATTTTAGGTTATCTTGAAGAAAACTATGCCAAGTCCTTCCCAGTTGTCAATGAGATGGAATATGAAATTAAGGCTTTGCCTGATGAGCAGTCTCAGTCTGGTGTTACTGCCTATTTTGTCAATCCTCCGATTGATTCAACCAGACCTTATCAGATGCGCTACAATGCCCGTGATTTTGGGCAGGATTTCTCAAGTCTGAGCTTCTTTGACACGATGGCGCATGAAGGCATTCCAGGTCATATGTATCAGGCTCAGTTCAACAAAGAACACTTCGTTTCAAATGCTCAGTACTCCATGTCCGATATGGCTATGCAGGAAGGATACGCCACCTATGCTGGTGAAGTCGCACAGAGTTGGCTTGGTCTAGATGAGCAGGTTCTTGAAGGCTACAAGCTCAATACCTGGTTAAACAACTACTCCATTCTGCAGGCGGATCTGTTAATCAATGGAGCTGGCGTATCCAAAGATGAATTCGTCCAGATTTATGGCGAGCAGGTTGCAGACATCTATGATCGTCTGGCTCAGGAACCAGGAGTCTTCTTCTCCTATTACTTTGGCTATTATCTGATTACGCAAAAACGTGCCGAAGCCCAGGAAGAACTCAAGGACAAATTCAATGAAGTTGAATTCAATCAGGCTCTGCTAAAAGATGGAAATCTTCGGTTCTCCATTGTTGAAGAAAACATCGATGAGTATATCGAAAAAGCCAAAACTTCCTGATCAGCGACATCAACATTCAGAATCCCAAAGTGATTGCAGAACTTTCTGCGATCACTTTTTTTATGAAATCTTGTAAAAATCGTTAATCATTTATTTATGACTCGAAGTTTTACTGCCTCTGCTTACCTTAGAAAATAATCTGAATTCAATAGAAAACAGCCTGAATCGTCCTTTCAAGCAAGGATAAATCAGGCTGTTGTATTTTTAAACCCTATATACAGAAATAATCTTTTAAACGAAGTCCCTGATCATTGAGTTCAAGCACCCACACTGAACCGTTTGGAATCGGACCTGTCAGCTCCAGGCCCATCTTTTCAAGCATTCCGGCGATCACTCCCGAATGAGAAACCGCAAGAATCTGATCATCCGGATCATTGATTGCTAAAGATACCAAAGCTTCAATCATTCGATCGACTGCGCCATCAAAACTTTCCGCATGATAATCCGCATAAACTTCTTCCCAGTCCTGATCCGATGGAAACTGAGTTTTCAACTGACCATCCAGGTCGCCAAAGCTGACTTCCCGAAGTCCCGGAACCGTATATTTTTTGACCGAATCATCGGTAATTCTTTTGAGCGTTTCCACTGCCCGGCCTAAATCACTCGTATAGGCCTGATTGAAACGAAGTCCCTTTTCTTTAAGCATCTCCTTCAGCTTTTCTGTCTGTCTTAACCCTTCTGGGGTAAGTTCTGAATCCGCCTGCCCCTGCAGTCTGCCTTCCAGGTTAAATCTTGTCTGTCCATGACGGACAAGATAAATTGTTTTATTCATTCTGTCTCCTTGATATACCGCTCTATTCGATCGTCTGCCTGTTTATTAATCGTTGTTTACAGCAGAATCAGACATTTTTTATCGAAATTTATATCGGTGTTAATACATTTCAGTACCTTTATTCTCTCATGTTTTTTATTTTTCTCTGAAACGATCTCCAATTCAAAAAAACCTCAGCTGTTCTGGCTGAAGTTTTTTTCGGTAATATTCATTCAAATCTGGATTTTGAGATTACATTTTTAATAAAGCTTCAATTTCTGCAGCGGATTCATCTTCCCCATCATTGACAGGCGGAAGATCTACACGAATCGCTGGCTCACCATTATCATCAAAGATCCGGCAGGGAAAAACTCCGCCTTCAAAATCAAATTCCTGGGTTCCTGAATCAGCAGGAACGCAAAATGAAAGATGCAAAGGCTGATCATCCAGATTAATGATTCGACGTCCTACCCCTGCAGGAATATGGTGCAGGCTGCCTTCTTCCATTTCTTCACACCAGCAATTGCCATCCTTATCAAGATACATTAAAAAGCCATATCCGCCCATGCACAGTATATATTCTTCAGTATGATCATTGACATGATAGTGACCGCGTGTCATGAAATATTCATCATTAATCTTTCCGGGATTTAATATAATGTGACCCCAATGAAGATGTCCGGTTTCAGGAGAACTTTCCTTCAATGTAACTTCATAAATGATCTGCTCGGGATCTAAATTGGGATCTGTCGTATCAAAATAATCTGCATCCTTGATCCGGACAATTTTATTTGTGAGATTATCTCCCTCCATACGCTGCTGCCAATGTTGATGCAGCTGCGCCTTGGTTACTGGAATTTTATGCTCTGCCTGCTTCATATTTTTCCATCCTTCCTGCTTTGATTTCGGTTCTTGTCTTTTTTATTCCAATTCAATTGAACGTGCAACAGTGATAATCAGAAAATCGAATGAAGCCTTCAAAAACAGGCAAATCTTTGTTGAAAGCAAACATTTACTGCAATTTGCCTTTTTTCTCAGAAAAATGGTTCTGCTCTATTTTGAATCATTTTGAAGAATCAATGTTAGCAGAAATCATGGCCTAAGCGGTGTTGTTATGACCCGTTGGGATTGCTTAAAGTATCAAGAAGACTGGAATGTCTTTTCTCGAGCAATAGCAGACTTGGAGAATCGTGATCCGGACGACTCACTTCCATCATTTCACAACCCAGAATATCTTCCTTGGCAGCTTTTAATAACTCCTCTGTAATTCTCTCTTTTTCGATTTTTCCTTCTTCATGCGGATAGAAAACCACGGCCATCCGTCCTTTGAGCCGAAGCATCGAAACGGCTTTAATCACAGCCGTTAATGAAGATTCAGACTCCGTCATAATTCCTTCTTTTTTTGCAGGATCATAACCAAAGTTAAAGAGGATCGCTGAAACGTTTTGCCGATTCCGGCTTAAATCGTTCACCTGATCGAGATATTCATGAGAAATTGGACAGAGAATTAACCTCGGATCATCAATCGTCTCTTTTGCCTTTTTAATCAGATCCTGTTGAATATCAAAGGCAAAGACTCTTGCTACCGGATATTCCAGCAAAAAACGGGTATCGCTTCCCTGCCCAAGGGTGGCATCAATGCAAACTGCACCTTTTTTCAGAACAGGCTTTAGAAAGTCATGAGCGATCTCTGTCATCCTTTTCATAATCAAACCTCTTGCTTTCTTTTGAGTGATCAATTGATTCTTATCGTTTTATTTTTATCTGTATCATGAGCCAGAACCGTCCTGCTTTAATCCGGTATCTGGCCGGCTTGAAGCAAACAGCTGTTCCAGGCTTTCTCTGAAATTTTTTTCTTCATCCAAAAATGGTGACTGTAAAGCAAGGATGGATTGACAAGGATTATCAAAACGCCTTATTCCCTGCAAATTCAAATCATTTCCGGATGGATCACCTTTATCCTCAGCCAGATTGCTTCTTTTGTTACTCGAAGCTGAAGATTCAGATGGCTTTACAGGATTGCTCATCTGCTTTGACCTTTGGGTATTTTTCGTCTGATTCGATGGATCGTCTTTTGGTGAAAAAGGAAGTCCAGAAATCAGCAAATCCTTAAGTCCTTCGTTTTCATCAAGTTCTTCTTTTTCATCTTTCTTTTTTGAACTTTGCGAAGCCATAGCCGTCATTCTTAGATGTTTTCGAATTCCTGCAATACCTTTCAGTCTTGGTGATCCGGTCCTGAGTTCCTTTTTGTAGAGCATGTAGGATGCTTCATCCCGAAGTACAAACCAGACATCGATGGCTTCAGCTTCTGGATACTTCGAAAACAGCTCCTTAATCGTTCGGATGGCGATCTGACAGGCTTCTTCTCTGGGAAAGCCATAAGCGCCTGTAGAGATTTCAGGAAAGGCAATATTTAATCTTGGCTTGCTTTGATGACGGAGCACTTCATAGGCAATGGCCATTGTATTCCAGTAACACGCAGCCAGGATTTCCTGTTCATCCTCTTCATGAAAGCTGTATAACGGACAGGCGGTATGAATGACTTGTTTGCAGGGCAGATCATAGCTGTCCGTTATGACCGCCTTTCCTTCTTCAAGCGGAGCATATTCAATCAGTTCATTGAGCAGTCTTCTGCCGGCTTTTTGATGAATCTCCTGGTTGACTCCAGTACCCGGCAGAAGGTTGGGCCTGGTCGGATCTACGATCAGATCAAAATCAAGACCGGTAATGTCCCCTTTCATTACATAAATCATGAAAGGTCTCCCGCTGATTCAAGCTGACTTAACACTTCAGAAATCTGATGACACCCCTGTTCAATGGCTTCAACCTGTGAACTGACCAGGGCTGCATTTCGGCTTGCTTTAGTTACCTTATCTTCCAGTCTGCCCATCTGAGAACGCAGCAAAATCAGTTCCTTTTCAATACGTGAGGCATTCTTTGAGCGATAGTAATCCTTCATTGCCGAAACCAGAATAAACACGATTCCAGATAAAGTTGTTGGTGAACAAAGCAGAACATGTTTCGATAAAGCCAGTTCAAAAAGATCCTGCTGCTCGGCTAAAATGTATTGATAGATCGCTTCAGAAGGAATAAAAAGAATGGCTTCGTTGAGTGTCTGATCATTGATGTATTTGGATGCGACATCTTCAATATGCTTTTTGATGTTCTTTCGCAGTTCTCTGGCGTAGTATGCTTCATCTTCCGGTTCCTGAACCATGTTCAGATAGTTTTCCATAGGAAACTTGGAGTCAATGCATAAGACTTTATCGCTTTGAGGCAGATGAAAAGCTCCATCCGCAATCTTGCCATTGTCAAGGCGAAACTGAGCTTCATACAAAGAAGGGGTCTGACCGGCATAGACCCGGATCAGAGTTTCCATCTGATATTCTCCCCAACTGCCGCGCCTTTTGGCATTGCTCATCACGGAATTGATATCCTTCATTGAATTTTGCAGCCCATATAACAAAGAGTGTTCAGAGCCAAGCTGCGCGTACATTCTCGAAAGATGCGAACTGATCTCTTCAAACATCGCTTTGGAGTTTTGCGACTGATTCTGAGTCATCGTCTCAAGCGAAGTCTTCTGATCCTGCATTTCCAGCCGCATCCGGTTCATTGAGTTGGACATTCGAAATACAACTAGAGCAAGAAACAGACAACCCACCAGTAACAATAAAATTACGATCAAAAGCAGAGTATTCATCGCACTGCTCATCGAATATCATCCTTTCGCAGTTTTGTGCCATCTTCCAGGATCTGCTTTTCAATGGCCGGAAGTTTTTTAAGCAGATCCTCCTTATGATTGAATTCAGGATGATAGAACGCATAGATTAACAATTCATGCAGCGCCCTGCCAATCTGTTCTGCCTTCAGGCTGGTATGTTCCTTAATACCATTGCCATTGATTTCAAGCTGTGAAACTTTTAATGGCCGCTTATTTTTTTCCTGATCATAGAATTCTATGAAGGTATTCAGGATTTCCATTCTTTCTGTGGTTGTATGAGCCAGAATATCTCCTTTCTGGACTTCAAAAAGCTGATGAAGCTGTTCATCACTCCAGCCTAATGTAATTCTCAGTTTCACGATATTCTTTAAATTCGGCGCATAAAAAGCATCATGACGAAGGACCAAAGCCGGGATTACCTGCATCCATTTCTTTGGCGCATGCAGTTTTCTCAAAACTCTTTGTGCGATTTTTTGTGAAACAGCTGGATGCTTTTTAAAATGGTCTCCTGTTTCATCACTCGTTTTACAGGCTGGCTTTCCAGTATCATGCAAAAGCAAAGCCCAAGCGACCATTGGATCTTTTGTTCCGGAATATTTAAGGGCATCCAGGGTATGATGAAGAACATCGGTATAATGATGAACATTATTCTGCTTTGTTTCGATCATGATCTTCAGCTCTGGAATCCATGGCTCCATCAGCAATGTCATATTGGCGATCACTTCAGGATGATCAGACAAAAGAATTTTGGTAAATTCTTCCATGACTCTTTCTGCAGAAATCGTAGCTGCCTGTGCAATATTTTCTTTTCGATCGAGCGCTTTTCTTGTTTCGGGTTCAATATCAAACCCATATGTTGAAGCAAAACGCCATGCTCTTAACATTCGCAGCGCATCTTCCTGAAAACGCTGATCCGGATCTCCTACTGCCCGAATCAATTTCTTTTCTAAATCATTTCTTCCGCCATATGGATCAATCAGTCCCTGATCCGGATGATAAGCCATCGCATTGATCGTGAAATCCCGGCGGCCTAAATCTTCTTCGATACGATCTACAAAAATGACCTCGTCTGGATGCCGTCCATCCGTATATTTTCCTTCCTTACGAAAGGTTGTGATTTCAACAGGCATTCCCTGTTCGACGACCAGGATTGTTCCATGTTTCATACCAAACCCTGAATGATGCTCAAACAGTTTTAAAATCTCTTCAGGTCTGGCATCAGTCGCTAAATCATAATCATGAGGCGTTTTTTGCATGAGCAGATCTCGAACACAGCCGCCCACCAGATAGACCTGATAGCCGGCCTGTTCGAGAGTTTTCATGACCTTGATGATTGGTTCTGGAATCCTGAATTCTGGTTTTTGAAACTCTTTCATCCAATTCCTCCTTTCCTGTCCATCTTATTCACGAATCATATTTCAATATTTTCTTTGGTTACAAGCTGTTTTCTTATACCTCTTTACCATTTGGGATATATTTTTTACTTATATTTTCAAAATAATTCTTTCATATCACTTCAGCCTGCACCATCTGTTTTCCTTAACAGGAATGAGCGGGAATGACTTGGTCATCCTCTTATCCTATTCTACCTTTTTTGAATTCTGATTTTAGCAACGAATCCATCCTTGTTCTTTGTGAATTCAATCCATACAAAAGCTTGCTGGGCTAAACAAAACCTGTAAACATCAGATATCCAGGCAGTCCAGTCAAGTCAAAAGATATATTTTGATTTCAAATAGGCAGAATAAGGTATCCGAAAAGGAAAAAGGGATTTTACTTTCATCCTTAAAAGTAAAATCCCTGAATATTCCATTTCTGTATTCCAGTCCTATATTTCAGTTCTTTAATTCCCTCAACTGACAAAGAGTAATCAGGCACCGAAATAAGCTGCAAATCCAAAATCAGTTTATGGTCTTGTATAAATTGCTGTTGACGTAGAAGCGATGTCATGACCAAGTTTTTGATCGGCAAACATGAATTCCATGTCCTTGCCATTGGCTGCTGGTCGGCAGGTCTGACCAATCCGATTGAAGATACCCGTATCCAGGCGATCAGAATCGACGACAATAAACCAGTGACTTTTTTCTGGATGCATCGGATCATCCACACGTTCCTTTAAATAGATCGCACGAATAGCCGGTTCATGAAATCCGGTCGAAATTAATGCCGCTTCAAGATTCTGAGCTTCTTTTCCAACGTTTTTCAGATGAATCTTCTGACCTTTGTGGATTGTGTTCTGATCCAGCCGCTGTTTATTCGCCTTTCTGATTCCTTCAAGGAAATCTGTTTTGAAAGGCATATTGATTCCTTTTGGATCGATCACAATTCCTGTCATGGTATCTTTTGCCGAAGTTAAGAATGGCAGATACTGATCCAAAGACAGAATCAGGCAGGTGACCTGATTGTCTTTATAGAACTTCTTGACTTCTTCCATTTCAGTAAAAGCTGGGAAAAAGCGCATTCCATTATCGGAAGAGATCACCATCAGAGAAATTTTTGTATCCGGTGCAAAGTTAAGCTGCCCGTTTTCATCTGTCTGTGGTTCCTTATCCCAGCGCGCTGGAATCATGACTTTCGTATTCAGTAAGGCTTCCGCTGCCGCAAGCATATTTTCCTGAGTCTGTTCTTCACGAAGAAGACTCATTGCCTGCTGCATTGAAGTATTTTTAAATTCATTATTCATAAGCAACATCTCCTCTATGTTCATGGATCAGGTACAAAAAAGCAGATCAAAAGCAGATCCATGTCATGAAAATCGATATTAAATTCAAATCCAATTTAAACCAGAAACAGCATATGATAATTCTCATATTTTCACTGATCCGATTCTGAAATCCATTGAAGCTGCTTTAATCCAGGGAATTTGGATCAGGTCAACGGCATTCGATTTTTGATTGGAATCTGAATTTCATTTTATTTATGTCCCCTATCTGGTTGATGGGGTATTTTCTTTTGTCCTGTACTGTCCGATCCTTATTCTTCACTGCCTGCAATTGCAGCAGAGCCAAACAGAATCGAAGGACAAACGACCATCTTATACGACCAATCCAGATCGTTTCCAACGGCAACGACGTCATTCATCAGTTCAAAGAAATTGCCTGCAACGGTGATCAGAGTCAGAGGGCGAACCTTCTTTCCATTCACCACCAGATAGCCCCTGGCCTGCAGTGAGAAGTTTCCACTGACAAATTCTACTCCAGCATGCATTCCTGCAAGTTCTGTAATCACAACTCCGTCCTGCATCTCTTCTTCAAGTTTTTTTAGAGATTTCTCACCAGGAACAATGTAAAGATTCATCGCTGAAACATCCGTCGAACCGCCAGCGGATTTAAAACCGTTTCCTGTGCTTGTCGAATTCATTTTCAAAGCAGATCTTGAGTTATGAAGAATCATTTCAAACACGCCATGATCAACCACAACCTTGGTGAAGGTTGGATGACCTTCATCATCATAATTCGAAAGATATAAAGCATCCTGATTTCTTGGGTCATCAATCACCGTAATTTGATCAGAGAAGATTTTTTCTCCAAGCTTTCCAGTTAAAGGAGAAATGCCCTTGGCGATCGAAGAACCATAGAATGCACCCTGAAAGCATGAAAACAGAGTCGTCATAGCGTCTTTTTCAAAAATAACCGGGCAGGTTTTGCTTTTCATTGAACGGGCATTTAAGGTTCCAGCCACCTGTTCAATCAGATCTTTTACATACGCATCCTGATCAAAGGTTTCAATATTTTCTACAATTGCTCCCTTATAACCATCACGAAGATCGTCCCCTTCTTTCATGGTCACCTGGGCAAAAACCAGCTGAGATTTGGACCGATCACCAACATTGACACCCAGTGTATTGCGAAGTGAACTTTCCGATTCAGTATCGCTCCATTCAACTGCATTCACCTGAATCACTCTTGGATCCGCATTTGCAAGCTTTTTTTCAAGAGAAGAAAGCAGGTCCCGAACCTGAGTCATGTTGGGCTTTACCCATTGACGGCCGGACGCTTCTTCTGATGTTTCAATAACTGGAATCAGTTCATCTTTTTCAGAATCCGATACAAGCTCAGCCTGCATTTTCATGGAGGATAAAACTTCTTCGGCCTTTTCATCGTCTGCTTTCTCAAGAGAAATTGAAACGATCTTTCCGTTTACAAGGCCACGCATGGAGACTCCAAGCATTCGACTGGTGGTAAAAGCGTCCATTTTCGACTCAAACCAGGCCATTTCACGGCTTGAACGAACAGACTCAGTGATTTCAAATCCTTCAAAGCCAAGTTCCTTGGCCTGATCAAACCAGAGTTTTCTATTCATTGGCAGTACCTCCTACAGTAATGCTGGATACTCGAATCGTAGGCTGACCGACATCAGTTGGAATGGATCCGGAAATCGATCCGCACATTCCCTGGGCTCTTTCAAGATTATCAGCCACCATATCAATTTTCTGGAGAATTTCAGCTCCGCTTCCAATCAGCATGGCTCCTTCAACTGGATCCGTGATCTTACCATCTTCAATCAGATAGCCTTCCAAAACACCAAAGTTGAACTCACCGGTATTTGGATTGACGCTTCCTCCGCCCATTCGTTTGGCATAAAGACCTCTTTTAATATCCTTGAACATATCTTCCTTTTTATCCTTACCAGGTAAAATGAAAGTATTGCTCATACGGCTGGTTGGCTCATATTTATAGGACTGACGCCGTCCCGATCCGCTTGAAGCTTCCTTCATACGGCGTCCATTAAGCTGGTCAACCATATATTCATTTAATATTCCATCTTTAATCAGAACACGTAATCTTTGCGGATTTCCCTCATCATCGACATTCTGACTTCCCCAGGCGTTGGCAATTGTTCCATCGTCTACCGCCGAGACTTTTTCGTTGGCGATCTTCTGGCCTTTTTTCCCTGCGAAAACAGACTGGTTTTTAGCAACTCCTGTTGCCTCTAAAGAATGGCCACACGCTTCATGGAAAATGACTCCTCCAAAACCATTATCGATAATGACTGGCATGCTTCCACTTGGTGCAGGCTTGGCATCAAGTAAAACCAAAGCGAGTCGAGCGGCTTCTTTACCGATACTTTCGGGAGTGCGCTCTTTCATAAAGTATTCAAGACCTTTGGAAGCGCCCGGAGAATCCTGACCGTTTTTCATGCGGGTTCCATCACTGGCAAACGCATGTAAAACCAGACGGCTGCGGCGTCTAACATCCCTGACAAGACGTCCATTCGAATTGGCAATCTGAACATACTGTCTGGTACTTGCGAGCGAACCCTGGGTCTTAACGATTTTCTCATCCACTTCTTTTGCGGATTTTGAAGCCCGGACAATCAGATCGACCTTTTCTTCAAGAGGAGTTGAAAATGGATCAATTTCGATTGGATGAGCATTTTCAATCACAACTTCCTCAAGATGAACAGCTGGTCCATCTGATTTAGCGCCCAGTGCTTCTCTTAAATCATCAATAAGAGCATATAGTGAGTCTTCACTTAAATCGTTTGTATAGGCGTAGACAGATTCCTGGTTTTTGTATAAACGAATTCCCGCTCCTGCAACAACAGAACGGTTAATATCTTCTGCATCTTCATTCAGCATGGAAATTCCTTCATGATCGGTATCTTCTTCAAAGATTTCTGCAAAATCAGCTTCTGATTTCATAGCATATGAAAGAAGGTTTTCCAGTTGGTTTTTCTTCAGCATTATTTCACCTCAATATCTTTCAGTATAGCACTTACAACGACATCAAAATCCGAGATTGTGTGTGATGCCAAGGCCAGTAACTATGCAATGAGTTCTAAAACGCAAAAAAACCTCACAGTCATCGACTGTAAGGGTTATTTGTAAAGTGGTGGTCTCTGTCGGAATCGAACCAACGACACAAGGATTTTCAGTCCTTTGCTCTACCAACTGAGCTAAGAGACCACAATGGTTGCGGGAGAAGGATTTGAACCAACGACCTCCGGGTTATGAGCCCGACGAGCTAACCAGACTGCTCTATCCCGCGATATAAAATAAATAAAAATGGTTGCGGAGGAAGGATTTGAACCAACGACCTCCGGGTTATGAGCCCGACGAGCTAACCAGACTGCTCTACTCCGCGATATTTATAGGTTTAACTGAACACTCAGAATCACCATAAAATTGGTGGACCCTGTAGGGCTCGAACCTACGACCCGCCGGTTATGAGCCGGATGCTCTGACCAACTGAGCTAAGGGTCCAATATAAATGGTGGCTAGGGTGAGACTCGAACTCACGACCTTCCGGGTATGAACCGGATGCTCTAGCCAACTAAGCTACCTAGCCAAAAAATAATGGTCGGGACGACAGGATTTGAACCTGCGACCCCTTGATCCCAAATCAAGTACACTACCAAGCTGTGCTACGTCCCGACAAAAATATATAAATTTTAATAAATAATGGCGCGCCATGCAGGAGTCGAACCCACAACCTTCTGATCCGTAGTCAGACGCTCTATCCAGTTGAGCTAATGGCGCATCTCATTGCTCAATGAATATACCATGTTACAAAGCCGATCTGCAAGTCTTTTATTCATTTTTTTTAAATATTTCTTGAAAATTTTTCGACTCGTCAAAACCCAATCTTTGAAGTCCTGGAATTCATTTCGACAAGACTTATTCTAACCTTCAGTTGATATTCATTATTAAAATTTGCCTGTTTTTTTATTTCTGAATTCAGGCTATTCAGTAGAATGCAGCCTGTCAAAAATAGACGTTGAAGGTTATGGACTTAAAGATCATTTTAAAAAGACAGATTTGAGAAGACAAATAGAAGCATCTCCAACTCATTTCTCAAAAGTTCGATTCACTTTTTTGAACGTCTGAATAATTCCATTAAGATTCAGTTTCATCATTAAGTATAGGTTCAATTAATTCCTTATTACTCTTTTCCTTATTTCCTCCCACAATTCGACCAATCAGGTCAGTTTGCTCTTTCCTGTCTTTCATCCAACTCTTTCTTCCGGCTTTCCAGGTTTTGAAATAATTCTATGTTTTGCGGTTCACAACCATTTCACATTTCAGATACTTTAAGAATATCCTGAAATTCTTATCCGCTCTTTTGATCTAATAAATCTTCTCAGCAGCTTCCTGTTGTTTACAATTTCTAATCCAACTAAACCGCAGCCAGTATCGAACATATATCGATATCTACAGATTCTTAAACTCGCTCTTTGATCGTTTTCACAATCTCCAAAGAGAACTATAACGTTTTACACAAAGATACAACTAATAAGTTTTATGTAAGCGATTGTTACTTACATTTTCTGAAATTGTATCGAATTTGTTACCACTATTTAATTTTAAAAGTCATTCCTATACCAAATTTTGAACATATTTCATACAAAAACGAAATTTACCAAAGTAATTTAGCGTTAGCATCAAAAATATATTGAATATGTCAAATAGGTAGTGATATCTTGATCACAACAGCACGGAATAATTTTAATGAATAGTATTCACACTCTTCTCTTATATAGATTGCGAATCCAGGTGCATTAAAATTTCCGAATTTGATTCATCATCTGGATCACGAACCATCAGATGAATCGAATAGAATTCGATAAACACAGTATCTTACAGAAAACAAAGAATAATGCATTTTCATCAGGAAGCAATAACCACTTGAAATTGAAATTCTCTATCTGCTGCTTAGACTTCCCAGTCAAAAAAATAAATACTGATTTTTTCGAATTCATGCGAAAGGAGAGGATACTCACTAAACCTTAAAAACAAAAAAGTCTGCATTAGGAATCAAAGACATATCATTCAATCCATTCTACTTTTGGCCGAGAAGAAAAACTGAACGATATAAACTTTGAATCCTGTTCCTATGAAAGGAATGCAGACAACGTCGTAACGATCTTCTTCAAGTTTTTATTTCAAATTGAACAGATGAATTCTTGAAGCTGATCGGCAGCTTAAACACTGCTTTTTACATCATAGCAGTGTTCAAGCAAGAAAGAATCTAATTGTTGATACTTATTTGATTTTTGATACAAAAAGTCACTATTAAGGTAAAAAATCAAAACTTATCAGCAAATAGATCACCTATTTTTTTCTATCTTCAAAATTATTGATATTTCTAGAGAGGAAAATTTATGAAATTATCAAATAAGTTCACTGCTGTGCTTTTTGCCGGTGCGATGATTATGAGCAATGTTGGCAGCAGCGCTTTAGCCGCTTCCTACACCGTTCACAAACGAACTCCAAACCAGATCTATTTATTCCCAAATAACAATTATACGGATTTTGAATCCCCACAAAACAAACTATACAACACGGGCAATCCAGTGAAAAAAAGCGGAAATCCAATTTCCGTAAAGGTTGGGGAGTCCGGCAGTTACCGAACAATGCCTGTTGTTACCAACGTCGGACAGGAATGTCAACATACTATCGAAAAGATAAACGCTCAAACTTATACAAATGTTAGAGCAACCTTCTCTAATCCGAATGTAATTGAAAGCCTAGAACCTACTGTAGGGACATGGACAGAAAGTGGAGAATATAAGGATGCAGGATGCCTGGAATATAATTTTAGTGCTGTCGGAAGTGGCACAACCACTGTTACCTTAGACTATGAAATTTCTTATTACGCTGATGGAGGATCCGTAAATTGTCCAACTTGTGGACGGACATCAACAATACCTGATATGCAGGGCTTTTATCATTACCAAGATACATTCAACGTCACAGTAGAAGAAGAAGCTAAAACTTACACCGTTACTTATACAGACGGAGTAACTGGAAAAACCATCTTCCCCGATGAAACTTCTGAAGGTCTTAAAGCAGGAGAAAGGACCCCAGACTTTGAAGGTTCAACTGATCGAGATGGCTATACATTCATGGGATGGTATCCTGCTAAAAACACAACAGTTAGTGCAGATGATGCTAATGAAAACGGAGAAATTATCTACACTGCAACTTGGCAAAAAAACCCAGAAAATTTCACCGTTACCTATACTGACGGCGTAGCCGATGAAGGAATTTTTGAAGACAAGACTTTCACAGTTTCTGAAAACGACCAGACTCCATCGTTTGGAGAAGCTCCAGTTCGTGAAGGTTATACCTTTGCTGGTTGGGATCCAGAAGTTGCCGACAGAGTAACCAAAGACGTCACTTATACTGCAACATGGACAAAAAACGATCCAGTTGTAGATCCAGAACAACCTGAAGATCCTAAGCCAGGTGAAAAAACGAACCACCCAACCATCGAAAAGAAAATTGATGGCAATGTTCAATCCGTAAATCCAGGCGAAACGATTAACTACACCCTAACTTCAAACGTTCCTGACTATCTTGGAAAGCACCTTCCTGTTAAAGATAAAGAAGATAACGTTCTTAGACCAGCCGGAGAATTTAAACTGGTTATTCATGATGATATCGATAACGGATTAACGGTTAATCATGATTCAGTAAAAGTTACAATCAAGAACAACGACGTTCCAAACCAGTATTACACCATTGAACAGAATGTAGAATGCAAAGACGAAAAGATATGCGATTTCCATATTTCAATGGATTTAGTAAAACTATATGAAGCTGGAATTATCGACCTGGAAGATATTAGAAATGCTGAAAAAATTGTTGTAACTTATTCTGCAACTGTAAGCGAAGAAATCAAACCTGGCAGCTATCACAATACTGCATGGGTAACTTATACCGGTGACGGAACTTCTGAACCAGATGATCCAGATGTAGACGTTTATGGCATTTACCTGAAGAAGGTTGACCAGGATAATCCTGATAAAGTGTTAGCTGGTGCAGAATTCGAGTTATATGCCGCTGACAAGATTACTAAACTAGGAAGCGCTGTTTCGGGTGAAAACGGAATCGCTAAGTTTGACGTATCTCTTAAAGCTGGTACGTACTATGTTAAAGAAACAAAGTCTCCTGAAGGCTATGTAGCTTCTTCTGACTTTATTAAAATTGAAATTACCGAAAATGATTTGACAGTTGAAACTGATGAAAAATCAGAACTTTATTTCTACAAGGGAACCGAAGTACCTAACGTAAGCGTTCCTGAAACCGGTGGAACCGGTACTGATACTCTGTACATGACAGGTGCAGGCGTGATTGCTGCTGCTGGACTTATTTACTTCATCAGCCGCAGAAGACGGACTGAATAGTCTGTTTGATGGAAGACAGGCAAAAGCTTGTCTTCCATTTTTGATTTGATCTAGGTAAACCGATGAAAAAGAAGAAAACGAAAAAGAACCTTCTATCGAATATAATTATCGCTTCTCTGCTGATCACAGGTTTAGGAATCATGCTCTATCCTACAATTAGCGATCTCTGGATTCGTCATCAATTAGAGGGAAAGGTAAAGGATTATACAGCTCTGGCTGCCGAGCAGGAGGATCTCAGCGCCTACTGGAAAGCCGCCGAAGCTTATAATGACTATCTACGGACCAAGGATTCACAATTCAAAGTTGATGATGAAGAAAAAGAGTGGATCAAGAGTCTTCTTTCTCCCAAAGGGACCGACATGATGGGTTCAGTTGAAATCGATAAGATCAACGTAAATATCCCTATTTATAAAGGAACCGAAGAAACACAGCTGCAGTCCGGGGCAGGATGGTGGTATGGCAGCAGTCTTCCAACTGGAACTCCTGGTTCTCATGCAATCATCACCGCTCATTCCGGTCTGGTTAAAGCCAAACTTTTTACCGATCTGGAAAAACTGGAAGTTGGAGATAAGTTCACAATCAGAGTTCTTGATAAGGAATTTGAATATACTGTAGTCTCTGTAAAAGTGACTCTTCCTGAAGAGAATGAAGATCTCTTTATTGTTGATGATAAGGATTACGTCACTCTTTATACCTGCACTCCTATAGGCGTCAACGATCATCGGCTCCTTGTCCGGGGTGAAAGAAACCATAATCTTCCAAAAAAGTCCGAAAGCTCAAAAACTGGTTTATCCAGTGAATCCGGGACATTTCTAATTCTTTTATCCGGTTCTGCCTGTATTGCACTGCTCGGTCTGACAAAGATCCGGAAGGATAAAGAAATCGAAGAAGGATGATCTCAATATTTTGAACATTCAAACGCTTAAAGAAGCCATTATGGCTTCTATTTCATTTCCCTTTGTTTTGGTACAATTATTTAGGATATTCAAAAGGCAGTCTCTGATCAAATTAGTTCAGAGACTGCCTTTCTTACTACTTAAAATTCATCATTTGAGTCGGTTCGAAACTGGAGTCGATAGTAATTGGCATACAAGCCATTATTTTTCATCAACTCTTCATGAGTTCCTCTTTCCTGAATACCATTTTCAGAAACAACTGCGATCTCATCCGCATTTTTGATTGTTGAAAGACGATGCGCAATGCTGATGCAGGTCCTGCCTTTTGATAATTCATCCAGGGATTCCTGAACAATCCGTTCACTTTCATTATCAAGAGCAGAAGTTGCTTCATCCAGAATCAGAATTCTTGGATCTTTCAGGAAGATTCTGGCGATTGAAATCCGCTGCTTTTGTCCGCCTGAAAGTCTGGCTCCCCTTTCACCAATTTCGGTGTAAATTCCATCAGGAAGACTTTCAATGAATTCCAGAAGATTTGCTTTCCTGCAGGCTTCCAGTATTTCCTCTTCAGTGGCTTCCGGTCTTCCATAGCGAATGTTGTCTGCAATGGTTCCATCGAACAGATAGACATCCTGTTGAACAATGCCGACATTCTTTCTTAAGGAGCGAAGAGTAAGATCTTTGACGTTCTTGCCATCGATCAGAATTTTTCCCTGATCCGGATCATAGAACCTTGGAATTAAAGAACATAATGTTGTTTTGCCTCCACCTGAAGGTCCCACTAAAGCGAGTGACTGGCCAGCAGGAATTTTAAAGGAAACATTCTGCAGAACGTTCTGATCATTTTCTCCGTATGAAAATGACACATTCTCGAATTCAACATCACCTTTAACATTCTCAATATCTTTAGCATCTGGTTCATCCTTGATCTCTACACTCTGCTCCATGATGGCTTCAAAACGCCTGAATCCAGAGAACCCTTTCTGGAACATTTCAGTGAATTCAATCAGGATTTCTAGCGGCGAAACATACACATTGACATATAAAGCAAATGTAGCGAGGACAGCCGGCTCAATTTCGCCTTTTACTGCCAGATATCCACCCGCCAGCAAAATCGCAGCATAAAGCATTCCCTGAAAGAAATGGTTCCCAGTATAGTATGCAGCCATCGCATGATAGTTGTTCTTTTTTGAACGCAGATAAGCCTGGTTGGAAGAATCAAATTTTCTGGCTTCAAGATCTTCATTAGCAAATGACTGAACGACTCGAATTCCGCCTAAAGAATTTTGCAGCGAAGCGTTAATGCCAGCAATCTTCTTTCGGTTATCTGTAAAGGTTTCTTCCATTCTTGCATTCTGCTTCCATGAAAACAGAAGCATGATAATCGTTATAAGAAGCAGAACAAGGCCCAGCTTCCAGTTGATTACCATCATGATCGAAAAGGATCCGATAATCTTGATCAGGGAGATGAATAGATTTTCAGGACCATGATGGGCCAGTTCGGATATATCAAAGAGATCTGACACCATCCTGCTCATCAGCTCTCCCGTGTTATGAGTATCAAACCAGGAAAAGGAAAGCTGTTGAAACTTGTCAAAAAGATCCTGCCGCATATCACTTTCCATTAACGCGCCCATGATATGTCCCTGCCCAGTCACATACCATCGACAGGCTGAACGAATAATATAGAGAAGAATCATTCCTGCCGAAATCAGCAGCACTTTTTGCATCGTATCCGGCTGCAGCGTAACCAGAAGTCCGCTTACACAAAAGTTAAATATCAGGGGATAGGCTATATCAACCAGAGAGATAATCGAAGCACAGAACAGATCCATAAAGAACATGCTTCGATATGGCCGATAGTAGCTGATAAAATATTTCAAAGTTTTCATAAAACACAAAATAGCTACCTGTGGCATGAATGTCAATGATTTTGTCTGAACCATTTGAACCAGATTGATTGCAGAGACTGATTTCTGAAAAGACAAAAAAACCATCAGAATCATCCGATGGTCTCTTCATTATGAATAGTTTGTTATGAAATTTAGATAAAAGCTCAAATATGAAGTCTGTCGTCTGGATGATTCTGCACTTCAGGATCATTCAGAATATCCTTTACATATTCAAAAACTTCATCTTCATCAGGAACGGAAAATGAGATATTCCTTGATTCAAATATTTTCATCATCTCTTCAGGATTTTGCGCTTTTAGCATCAGTTTACGAATTTCCGGATTATCCAGAAACTGGTCAATCAGAAAGCGATCAGGGATTTTCTTGGACATGTTATACACCTCAATAATTTCACAATATCAAAGGAACAACAACGGTCTTAGAAATTTGCCTGATATTCCCTAATTACAACATCAGCTAACAAGTCAGCCGGTTCAGCACAATCCCGCTCCATCCAATGGGTAAGAATGGCAGTGAATCCACTTTTGAAGAACAGCTCATGATAACTTCTGTCTGTCTCTTCGTAGTATTTGCATTTTGGCAGCAGACAACCGTTTTTCGATATCCAGATTTCTTCGATAACCGGGATCAAAAACAGCTGGGGACAACGATTACAGAGATATGGTCTGTAAAACGCCTTGTGTTTTTCAAACAGTTCAAACAACCGGGAAAGCATGGTTTTAAGATCTGTCACTTCCTGGGCAAAAAGCTGTTCCTGGATCCATTGTCCTTTTATTGATTCAATTTTTATCAGAACAGATTCAACATCCGGATAGTGAAGATAAAAACTCTTCCGATTAATACCAGCCTGACGACAGATCTCTGAAACACTAGTATTGGGAACCCCAAGAGTCGCAACCAGTTTTTCAGTTACGTTGAGAATTCGGTTTTCTGTCTCTATAAATCGCTGATTGTATTTTGTATTCATTGCTGTCACCAAATCTTTCATGTCTAAAAGAAAGTTCGATCACCTGTCTCTTACTTTCTGCTGTTCTTAGTTTACTATGTCTAAATCAAATTTAGCACTTTTGAAAGCAAGCTACAAAATTTAAAGAGTATTTTACAGGTTCGAAATCATTTTTAACCGTTTGATTTGTCTCTGTATTTCCCAGAAACTTGTTTATCAAATTACATGAAACAAAATCAGCTTTTTTTTCGGAATGGACAAAGTAAAAAAAACACCTGCTTAGCAGGTGGATTGTTCAAAGTGGTGGTCTCTGTCGGAATCGAACCAACGACACAAGGATTTTCAGTCCTTTGCTCTACCAACTGAGCTAAGAGACCACATGGTTGCGGAGGAAGGATTTGAACCAACGACCTCCGGGTTATGAGCCCGACGAGCTAACCAGACTGCTCTACTCCGCGATGTGTTTACTTGATGGATCAGGCAAACATGATTATGGCCGATCCAGCTTCGAATGTCAACCTTGAAAAATAGATTTTACAAAGAGAATGATCAAATCGGTTTTCTGTTTATATTTACGATTTGAGTACAAAGATTAATAAAGAAACCAATGTCATTAAGTTAAGCAGATAGAAGCGCGAATTGCTCCGCACTTCATCGTGGTGTTCAGAATCTACCAGAAATTTTTATCTGGAATCAGCCATTTTTCGGCTTCAAGCCTCACGAATACGATA
>NZ_MPJW01000166.1 GCF_001945525.1 Ileibacterium valens | reverse complement strand
AAGCCCCTTCGGGGTCCTGTGGACCCTGGACAGAACAGACCAGGCATGTAGTGTTTGAATCAGGCAGTGAACTGGTCCAGTAAACTAACGGCTGTAAAACTACTTACACAGTTTAGTTGACAGATCCAATGATCCCAAGGCTAATGAGGTCTTCATTAATAACCTCATTCAGTTCTTCAATTTCCTTATCAATTTCATGAAGAGACTTCAATACTTCCTGGATATCAATCTCTTCCTCCTCTTCAGAAGTATCTACGTATCTAGGAATATTTAGATTATAATCGTTTTCCTGAACTTCTTTAAGAGATACTACATGGGCGTATTTCTCAATATCTTTTCGTTCTTCATAAGCTTTAACAATACGATCGATATCTTCCTCAGTCAAAACATTCTTGTTTTTAGCTTTTTTAAAGTATTGGCTTGCATCAATGAAAAGAATGTCTTTTGATGGTTTATTCTTTTTGAGAATCATTATAATTGTTGGAATGCTTGTTCCGTAGAAAAGGTTGGCTGGTAACCCGATTACTGTATCAATATGATTCTTTTCAATCAGAGTTTTTCTGATTACTCCTTCAGCTGCTCCTCTGAACAGAACCCCATGAGGCAATACAATCGCCATTACTCCATCACTGTTCAAGTGATATAACCCATCCAATAAGAACGCCATATCAGCTTTTGTCTTAGGAGCAAGTTTTCCATAATCCTTAAAACGAGGATCTTTCATCATGGATTCTTCTGCATCCCAATGAGCCGAATAAGGAGGATTGGCTACAACTGCATCAAAGCTTCTTGGACGATCGATGCCAAAAGCATCCGGGCCGTCAGGCCAATCCCCTTTGAGGGTATCATTATTTCTCAGAGTCATGTCTTTATAGTCCACATCATGCATAATCAGATTCATTCTGGCTAGGTTGTATGTAGTCGTGTTGAGTTCCTGACCATAGTACTTAATAACTCCAGGATTCTGATCTCCATTTAGAGCATGACCTACTGTCAGCAATAATGATCCAGATCCACAGGCAGGGTCAAAAACAGAAAAGTCCTGATCTGCTTCTTTCTTCACTCCATTTGTAACGATCCTTGCCATAATTTGAGAAACCTCATGAGGAGTATAGAATTCTCCTCCCTTTTTTCCAGCATTCGCCGCAAATTGTCCGATCAGATATTCATAGATATGTCCCAGAACATCTTTATCAGATTTCTCTTCAAAGTTGATTGTATTAACAAGCTCTACAATTCTTCCAAGGGATTTAGCACGTTCTATCGTTGAATTTCCAAGTCTTGAATCCCCCAGATTCATATCCGCAAAGATTCCACGAAAATCCTGCTCTGCATCCTTATTCATTTTTGTGCTTTCATTGAAGCTGTCAAAAATATCCTGATAGTCTGAAGGAATAATCTTACCTTCCTGGATCTTTTGAATCAGTACTGGCCAAGTATAGTCAGGCTTGATCATGTAGCCTAAGGCTGCTGTAATATCCTCTTCGTATTCTTTATAGTTTTCTGGATCATCCATGATCTCTAAAAAAGCTTCTGTAAAAGTTTGTCCAGGTTCAATTTCGATCAGATCCTGAGAAGTTAAGTATTTCTCCTGTTTATCTGACAAAAACATGTAGAACATAAAACCTAAAATATAGTTTTTATATTCCGAAGCATCCATAGCTCCGCGAAGCTTATTTGCCATTTCCCAAAGTGTCGATTCAATATTTGTAATTTTTTCCATATTTGATTATTATTCTTAAATTCCTTTCTTTAAATTGCCAGATAAATTTAGTCTTGTTTATTTGGCAAAACAATCTGCATTTGATTATGCATATTAGAAACGCTGATTTAGTCGCAATAACATCTACTTCAACGATTTAATTAGTCTTTTTTAATTTGATATTTAGTCCGATTAAACAAACATCTGTTGCAGTAAGGCTTTCTTCAGCTTTTTAAGTTCTTCAGTCTTACGATGATGAAGGGTAATGAGAGAATCTATCATTGAAAACATGTAGCCTATACAATCCATCTCAGATAAAGATGGTTTAAATATCAATGTCTTCATCAGACTGTTCTTATTTAGATTTCCAATAGCTCCATTTCCTCCTGCTGTCGATTTTGCAATAAACCTTGAATACCAGGGAGCGCTCAACAGAGCATTAACGAAGTCTGGATATTCTGTCTTACCGACAAACATGAATCCTCCTGGGACAGTAGTTTCTGGCTTAACCCCTTTAATTAAAGCATGTTTACCAACTAACTTAGATGAGCCATTGGCGGCAGTAATCAAAATATCACCGTCTTCAGAAAAGGGTATATTAACCACCCGAGGATCAACAAATACATCATCATATGCGAGGATAAAGCTGTCTCCAACTATATTCGATGATCTAAGGACTCTAATCCCGTCTTCACGAATATCTTCTGGTTTGTAGGTTAGACCACGTTCGAGTCTAATCAGACAAGTGAGTTCACGCTGTTCCCAAGTGTTAGTAAAATTCGGGAATCTGACTTCTGGAACAGATTCTCCATCTTTCGGGAACATTTTTTGCAGTAGTCCTTTTTTTAATTTTTGGAGTTCTTCTTCCTTTCGCTGATGAAGGGTTATACGATAATCAGTTTGGTCTAAAAAGGTACTGATTATTTCTTGTTCATTTAATGAAGATGGAGTAGCTATTGGCATATCAAAAAAACTCTTGTCTTTAATTGCAAATCGATCCGCTCTGGCTCCGGTATCACCATTCAAATACATATACGAATACCATCGACTAGTTTTAAAGTATTGTTCAAGGAATGCTAGATCAACTCCTGAAGGTGAAAACACCGTATATAAAGGAGACATAATGCCTTGCCTACCTAGTTTATTTCTACTAATTGGTCCGCATGGAGCACTACTAGAAATTCTAGGGTTGTAGACAAAATCATCAATATTTACAACGTAATAACTAGAAATGTTCTCTTGATTAGCAATATCTTTATCAAAAAAATCTCGTTGGCTGACTATTCCATGTTCAGCAGAATTGGTGAAAGTTTCTGTAATAGCTTTATTGGTATTCTTCACAATACACTTCTTCGATATATTTCCCAACTTACGATGTTCCCAAGGTTCAGTAAAACCAGGAAATCTTAGTTTTGGTTCTAGTTTATCTTTTTCCATTCTTGCTCCTTACTCAGAAACCATTTTGTCAGCAAGATCGGTTAATGATCGTCTGAGTTCGTTTCTGTATTTGATTCGAGTTAAGGCTCTTACTTTGTCACTTACTGCTTTTTCCTTATATTGTTGCTGTCCTTCTCTTAACAGATTTGTCAGTCGGTTGGCTTCATCAAGATCCTGTTCTCCAAAGACGTGATTAGCAGTCATTCGATTTAGTGAAGCAGCTGAAATAATGTCCTGTAGACCCCATTCCTGAATAAATTTTTCAAAGATGTTTTCTCTTACTGTCTGCTCAGCCTGTTTGATGACTTCCTCGCTGCTTTTTAACTTATATGGGTAATGGAATTTAGATCCAACTCTTGGAAACTGTCTACTTACAATCGCGTCGGCTGTTGAATGAATACTTCTGGCATATCTTCTGTCATCCAGAGAGTTGGCAAACTTTCTGATATTGGTTTCTGTTGTTTTTGCATTTTCCATTTCGTTTTCATGGATCTGATTCAGCAAGTTTTCCAGCTGTTCTGTCAGATAGTCGTAATTTACGATGACATCTTTGATATGAATGACTCGAAGATCCAGATCAGATACAGGAATTCCAGTTTTCTTACCAATAAATTCTTTTATTTCATGAGTTAGAACTGTTTCCAGTTGCTCCTGTTCATCCAGATTCATCCCTAATGCAGCAATCATCCGTTCTGGAAAATCCGGATTATATCCTCCATATTTACTCTCTGAATCTTCCGGATATTGCTTAAGCATAGCAATTCCCTTGTTATAGTCTGTTAATAAATCTGCAAATCTGTATTTTTCATTCTCTGAATAAGGAAGGTGATTGAAGTTTGCGGTCAGTTCTCTCATCTCACCCACGATTTCCTGGACATCCCTGACAACGTCATCAAATTTTTTGGCAATAACCTTATTGCCAACATTCGCTTCTTCCTGTTCTGATGGAGTTAAATTCTTGAATGAACTGTCTGTATAAATAGCCAGAGCTTCATTCATCAGTTTTTCATTCTGTTTAGGCCAGCGGTAATTAATGATATGTCCAAAGGGCTTATCAAACTTATCGTGAATTCGGTTTGTTCTTGAATACGCCTGGACCAGGCTGGCTCCTTTTAAAGTACGATCGACATACAGAGTATTCAGCTCAGGAGCATCAGTTCCCGTCAGAAACTGATCGACTACAATTAACAGATCAAGAGGTTCCCCTTCTCGGTTAATCTTTTTCAGTCTGTCTTCAACATCATTTTTGTACTCTTCTACTGAATCCAGACCAAAACTTGTTCCGAACTCTTTGTTATAGTGATCGATCACTCTGGATAGAGCCTGGTTGGTCTTTAACATGTTTTCACCATTGGTTGAATCCATGGAAAAGGATACTGTCACCTTCAAAGTTGGTTTTCCAAGTTTTCGATTTTCTTCGTTTACTCTTTGAAACTCATCATAATACATCATAGCCATCGGAATACTTGGCCTATTTCCTCCGACATGAGTTGTAAGTATGGCATTGTATTTTCCATCCACTGACCGATTTCTCCAGTTTTTGAAGATATCGGCAACTACCGCTTTTACATGGGCTGGATTATTGTCGTAGAAGCTGGCATTAAGATTATCGTCAATGTCATCTTCCGTAATGTTATTGATCTTTTCTTCGATCTGCTCTTCAGTCCAGTCAGGATTCTGTCGGCGATAGAAATCAGGAAGATATTTATTCCGAACAGTT
This sequence comes from Ileibacterium valens, assembly GCF_001945525.1. Taxonomy (GTDB): domain Bacteria; phylum Bacillota_I; class Bacilli_A; order Erysipelotrichales; family Erysipelotrichaceae; genus Ileibacterium; species Ileibacterium valens. Next base: position 6,250 of record NZ_MPJW01000166.1, on the reverse strand, counting down.
TCTTCTTCAATGGTTGTTTTAAAATCGACATTAAAACCGAGAACATTGTGATCAGCAATCGCATTTCGAATCGTATAATCATGAATGCATTTACCAAAGATGTCTGCAGTTTTGAGTTTTCCTTTGGAATCATCAAATAGCGGTGTTCCTGTATAACCTAGCCAGGAAGAGCGCTTGAATTTTTTCTGAATCTCTCGGAATACTTCTCCGCCAGTCGATCGATGAGCTTCATCCACAATAAATAGAATTCTTTTGTCAGGAGCTGTAAAATTTTTCTTTCTTACTAGCCGTTGAAGCTTCTGAACAGACGTAATCACAATGTCGTTTGAATTCGATTTCAGATTCTTAATCAGTTCACGGGTATTTGCAGTATCTGCAATACTGGAAAAGTCTTGGTCACCATTAGAATATTCAGGATCATAAGCTCTGTAGTTTTCAAGAGTCTGTCTGGTCAGATTTTTTCGGTCTACGACAAATACAACCTTGTCGACTGTAGGAAGGTTACTGGCCTGCCAAGCCGTCTTGAAACTGGTGATAGTTTTTCCAGAACCCGTTATATGCCAGATGAAACCAAGCTTATTTAAGAGCAGATCCGGATCTCTGTTCTTAATCGCCTGAATTGCATTTTCGGTGGCATATACCTGGTAAGGCCTCATTACTTTAAGCATTTCCTTGTTGGGTGTTCCATCAAGAATCATATAATTGGTCGCCAGATTATGAGCTGCAGGAATTGAAAGGACTGTATCAGTGAATTCTTCCCAGTTTCGGACAATGGTAGAGTCATTCTTTCTTTGCCAATGGAAGGAAAACTCCTTATTAAATCGATCTGCAGTTGTATTTGCCATATATTTTGTGTTGTGAGGAGTCATTCCAACCAGAATCTGCAGTGTAGAGAAAATGTCTCCGTATTGAGCTTCTGTAATATACTGATGCATTTGATTGAGTGCTTCATTGGCATCATGGGTGTCTTTTTTCAACTCGATCTGAATGATAGGCAGTCCATTTATCAGAAGAGTCACATCAAATCTTCGGTTTGGCTTTCCAGGAAGTATGGCTGGTTTTTGGATCTGGTTAACTACCTGATAGACTGTATCTCCGGCCCCAATCTGAGACTGATCAAATACTGTTAAATAGACATGCCTGCCATCATCCATGTCGACTTCTATCTGAGAAACACCATTCATTCCATAAAGAAACTGTCCTGCCTGAAATGGGGTATTCAAATCAGTAATCTGTTTTTTGACCTGTGCAAATTCAGCAGGTGACAAAGGTCCATCAAGGGATTTACTGTTGTGCTGCTCGAGAATACTTTTGAAGTTTTGCCAGAGCTGCTCGGTTGTTTTAATCGATGGTTCATATTTCCATAGACGGGTTTTGATTACTCTTCCACTCTGATCTTCAGGCAAAGAAATCGTTCCTGTAGTCAGTTTTTCAATGAACTCATTTTCAAATTCCAGCTCACTTTTTGACTTGATCATTCATATTCGCCTCCTTTAACACTTGAAGTAAAGCAAACTGTTCCAAATCGGCTTTTCTTTCCTGCAGGTATCTTCTCTTCTTTACCGAAAAGTAGAGATCTCCAATCAGCTTCTGTCTTTTGATTGATGGAAGTGGTGGAAGTTTTAACCTTTCCAGCAAAGATACATTTATTCGATTCACTGAGATTCCAGCTTCACTCATGATCTGCTTTCTGACTTTTGAATCTTCATTCAGTAAATAGACAAGATAGCCGGGATCCAGGTCACCAGAATCGGGTTTAATTCTGACAAAATTTTGCGTAAGGATATATCCATCCCTTTCTTTCTGAACAATAGCTGCCGTATTGGACGTCAATGAAAAGACCACATCTCCTTCGTTGAGGGTTTTTACCTCAAAGCTTGTCACCACACTCTTGGTATCGGTCTTGTCGTCATGCATTCTCGCGAGATCTCGATCAAGATCTTCTCTGGAATAGTAAAAATACCTTTTTGCTTTTGGGGAAGAATCTTCAGTAATCCTCGCCTGCATGGTTCCACTTTCTACTAATAACAAAATATTTCTCCTTTCTTTTGTGATTATTGATTATTACAATAATCTTAATGAAACTTATAATCAGAGTATAAAACCGCTTTCAGCATTCGTCAACAGAAAGTCCTTATTTTATTTTGTAATAATCCATTATTACAATATATTAAGTTTAATCTCTACCTCCTTGTGGTGCAGTTATATACATCTGCTTCAGATGTATTTCTTCTGGTTTTTGGTATCAGTCCATCACCAGCCTCTCGTCCCAGATTGGATTCAGTCATAAAAAGCAGTGTGCAACTTATTCAAGCTTACAATTTCAATAAATTTCTCGACTGTTTGATTTGCACTATTATCATTTTGGAGGAGTTTTTATGGTTATTAATTTGTTGCTGATGATCGTCCTGATCTGGTTTGTAATACATAATTTCATTAAGGCGAAAAAATTTGTTTCATTTAACAACTGGCATGATTATTTTGTCCCCATTTACTCAATCGTTTTGTTTTTGGTCACAATGAAATGGGATACGACAAACGTAACAATATTTCTTATACTGCTTCCGGTTGCTTTGGTCACCGGTTATCTGGAAACTAAAGGAGTCGAACTGAAAAAAGAAAATTCGAAAAAGAAAGATAAGATCGTTGAAGAAATAAAAATCAAACGAGGAAGTCCCTATGCATTTGGATGGTTATTCACCTTTGCTCTGGGCATCCTGATTCATTGCTGGTTTTCAAGAGATATGATTTTAAATATGTTTACCGAAGCCATCTGGGACAACATCATTGAAGAGATCAATCCCCTGGCACTCTTTACCACCAATCATACCTGGTATATCTGGTTTCTGAGTGGAGTTTCTTCACTGACATTTATCATGACGATTCGAATTGCTATAACGAGAATGATTCGAAAGAAACGAACAAAAGAAGAAATTTAATCCTGATCCAAGTTCTATTTCGTTCTACTTACAGATGATCTGGTTCGAAAAGAGCAGACAGATAAAACTGTCTGCTCTTTTTTGAGCAAATCTTATCATATTGAATAATCAAACCAACATATCTATATACATGGATTAATTTTTACGATATTATAATTACGTAAGAGGTAATCGGCTAAATAGATATTAAATTTAAGACTAAGAAGTTGGAGAAGATCTGTTCATCCTATTCAAATCTGAAAAAAGAATTTGGAGAAAAAACAGCAAATAAATTAAGTCAACGTTTATCGGAAATTAGAGCTGCCTCCTCTCTTCAATTCTTATTGGACAACAGAATTGGAAGATGCCACTCCTTAAGTAACAACCGGACTGGACAGTATGCAATGGATTTGGTTCATCCTTATAGACTTATATTTACTGATTCACCTCCCGATTCAGCTATAATAATCGAGATTGTCGATTACCACTAATAAAAGAAAGGCCGTGGTTCCATGGAGAATAGTAAAACCTACCTGGCTGTTCCTCCAGGAGAAACTTTGAAGGAACTAATTGAAGACAGAGGAATGACTCAAAAGGAGCTTGCCGATAGACTCGACGTATCCCCTAAACACGTTAGTGAATTAATTAACGGAAAAGTAGGGCTCACCGAAAAAATAGCATTAAAATTAGAAAGTGTTTTGGGTGTGTCCTCTGACTTCTGGATAAATCTTGAAGAAAACTATCGAAAAACATTAGAGCTGGTCCGAGAGGAAAACGAAATGGATGAAGATTTAAAACTACTCAGCAAGTTTCCTGTCAGTGATCTGCAAAAATTAGGCTGGATTCCAAAAGAAAAGAATTTAGTTGAAAAAGTGAGAGTACTAAGAAAGTTTTTTCATGTCGCACAACTAACACTGATTGATAAAGATTCTATTGCACCTTGTATTGCTTTTCGCAAACTGCTCGCAACTGATAAAAGTGATATCTGTGCACTATGCTGGCTTCAAAAGGCTAAAGATATAGCTTATGAGCAAACCAAGGTTCAAACAATAGCCGATATGGATTTACATGGCCTACGTTCAGCCTTGAATGAAATCAGAAAGTTTAGTATGAAATCATCAAAGAGTCTTCCGGAACAACTAAAAGAATTTCTTGCTAATTACGGTATTATTCTTGTGCTTCTTCCGTCCTTTCCCGGTTCCGGCATACATGGAGCCAGTTTTGTATGGAAAAACAAAATAGTAATTGCTTTATCAGATCGAAATAAAGATGCTGATAGATTCTGGTTCAGTCTGTTCCATGAAATTGGACATATTCTGAATGGTGATGTATGGAGAGATTCTGCTTGTTTTTCTGAGGAGTTAGAGCAAGCAGCTAATCAATTTGCACGTAATTGCCTGATTAAGCCAGAAGAATACAAGATGTTTCTGGAAAATCCAGCCTCTATGAACGAAAATTATATTCTCGACTTTGCAAATAAGCTTGGTATAACTCCCGGAATACTCGTTGGGCGTTTGCAATTTGATAACGAAATTCCATTTAATAAAATGAACCAGCTTAAAAATAAAATAAACTTTACCCACGATGATTAAGGCTGTACGAAACTTCACGCAATTTTTTGCGTAAGTTTCGTACCATTTTTTTATGAGATGCGCTTTACAAAAGGCGAATGAGAGCGTCAAACCGAGCCTTTTGAAACCAGTCTGAAGAACTGACATGATAACCGTGAAGTTTTATCCACGGAGGTTACCATTGGAAATTCCGGACTTGAAAAAACACTATTCTGGACATCGAGCATCACCTTTCCAATTTTTGGAGCAACAGTATTCCGGAGCTGGCGACAACAGTTTCCAATTTGATTAGCGACACTTTCCAGAATTTGAGACAACACTTTTCCGGACTAAATGACCATAAACCATTCGACTTTTTAGTCAAGATAAAAGGCCTAATCCAATACAATGTTGGCTTAGCCCTTTCTTTATTATTCATTTCTCAGTTTCCAGTTTGTGATTGGTATGAATTGTTTAAAGATAACACCTTCGCAGATGCTTGTCTGGATCGACTGACCGGTGGAGCCCATAGACTTGAATTTTTAGGTGAAAGTTATCGAAAGAAAAAGAATGAAAAGCAGAAAAACGAACCCGCTAAAGCGGGGGAAACAAATCGCAGCGAGCTACGATAAATTCGCTCACTCAGGATCAAGAAGATTTTTTTCTTCCTCTCCCTCGCTCGCGCTCAATCATCGCACTTCATCCACTCTGAAGTAACAGCTGTCCTCGTCGCTTTGCTCCTGCGGGATCTGTTGCTTCCTCCTGGACTCAGAGCGATTCAATTGTTGCGAGCGATGGTGATGGAAGAAAAAAAACATCTCCAGTTCTTGATTTATCCCATCTCGGCAAGCCGAGAAGAAAGCCCGATTGAAAAAGTTCAATCTGGCTTTTAATAATTTTAGATAATATGAAAGGCCCCCCAGAAGCCAATTCGTGGATTTAGATGGATACTTAGGGTGTATTCAAAAGTAAACGTCATTACCACATGACTTAGGAGGACCTATATGGCAAGCTTACTTTTTATCGGATGCGATGTCCACAGTAAAACAATCAGTTTAGATACTTTCGATCGAGATTCTAATACACATAGTCACCAGACAAAAATTAATAATGATCCACGATTGATCTGGAAGTATGCCAAGAAAATCGAATCTGAAGTTGAACCTGGAACTCAACTCGTTTTCGGTTACGAAGCTGGGTGTCTTGGATTTTCTTTCCATGAAAGAATTACGAAAATGGGCTTTGAATGCCGGATTATGGCGCCAACGACAATCCGTCTGGCTCAGACAGACCGCGTTCGCAAAACGGATCGCAGAGATGCAAAATCTCTGGCTGAAGCATTAGCCTATGACACCTATAGATCTGTTTATGTTCCTACTCAGGAAGATCAGGAAGTTCGCTCATTTATTCGTCTTCGTGAAGATACTCAGGAAACCATTAAGAAGTTCAAACAGCGGATTAATGCCTTTATGTTGAAACTTGGCTACACCTTTGATGAGGGAAAGACCAAGTGGACTATAAAACACAGAGATTGGCTTAAATCCCTGGAGCTGTCTCCAATGAATCGCGAGGTGCTCGACGAGTATCTCATTACTCTTGAGGAGCTTGAGACCAAAATTGCTCGAAATGATGAGCGAATCACCGAAATGTCCAAACAGGAAAATTACAATGAACTGGCTAGTTCCCTTTCGTGCTTCAAAGGAGTAACCAGGCCCATCGCTATGCGGATCATTACTGAAATTGGAGATTTTAATCGCTTTGCAACAGCTGGAGAATTTGCCT
>NZ_MPJW01000193.1 GCF_001945525.1 Ileibacterium valens | reverse complement strand
CGACAGACAGAGTAATAGCGGCAGAGTTTTCTGCGACAGCAGCGACATCAATCTCTACAAACTCTATTCCTTCAGCTTTCGCAGACCTTTCCAATCTGCGTTTCCAGTAGCCAAAAGAGGTATAGATCAAGCCATTCTTCTGGCAGAACTCCTTCTGAGAAAGTCCGGACAGGTGATAAGCCTGAACCTGTCTGGTCCAGAATTCCCGGTTTCCTTTTCTGGTTGACGCATAGTGATAATTCGGCATAATGAAAAATCCTCCAGTTTCGTTGTAGATAATCTAACAACGGTCACCGGAGGGTTTAACCCCGTCAAATATAAAGAACTTACGACTCTTTTAACAATCCGATGATTATTATTTTTGAAAAAAAACCCAAAAGGAGAATTCCTTTTGGGGCAGGATTTGTTAAAAATATTGTATCAAGAGCTACTCTACTGTTTCTGCTGCTGCAGAATCTTCTTCTTTTGGTTCTGGTTTAGATAGACCGATCTGATCAAGAATGGCATGGTAGACTTCTTCAAGACCACTCTTTTCAACAGCTGATACCGGATAAATCTTTTTAAGCGGCAGATGCAGCTTCTGAGAAATATCCTTCAAAGCTTTCAGACGCTTGGTTTTTGGAACCTTATCGATCTTTGTAGCTACAATAATTACAGGAAAATCAAAATGACGGAAGTATTCGATCATATCCAGGTCATCTTTGGTCGGACCATGTCTTGAGTCGATTAAAGAAACAATCCCAGAGATCTGTTCTCGTCCTTCAAAATACTCATCCATCATCTTTCCCATCTTCTCAAGCTGGCTTTTGGAGAGTTTGGCATAACCATAGCCAGGAACATCCAGAAGAGTCCACTGGCCATCGATATCAAAGAAATTCAGCAGCTGAGTTTTGCCTGGTGTGTTTCCAACGTAGGCGAGTTTCTTGCGGTTGGTTAAAGCATTGATAAAACTGCTTTTCCCAACATTTGAACGTCCTACGACAACGACTTCCGGCAAAGTCAGCTCCGGCCAGCTGTCCTTACCGCTTGCAGAAGTAATAAATGATGCGTTAAGCTGTTTCATTTATTCTGACCTGTCAAAGAATGATCTACTTCTTCTTTTTTCTTTTTTTGTGCTTCAGCCTTTTTCTTCTTATATTCTTCCGGATCAATTGGTGTTACAGGTCTGACCAGAGCATTTTCAAGAACTTCATCGACCACAGAAACTGGAATAAATTTCACAGATTCCTTTACTTCTTCAGGAATATCGTCGAGATCCTTTACGTTGCCCTTTGGAATCAGGATGGTTGTGATTCCTGAACGATAGGCAGCCAGAGATTTTTCCTTCAGACCGCCGATCGGAAGCACGTTTCCACGCAAGGTCACTTCTCCAGTCATGGCCAGATTTGACTTTACAGGAATTCCTGTCATTAAGGAAGCCAGAGCTGTAGTCATGGTGATACCAGCAGAAGGTCCATCCTTAGGGACTGCACCTTCGGGAACATGAAGGTGAATGGTTGTCTTATCAAATTCTTCTGGTTCAATACCGTATTTAAGAGCATTGGCGTGGATGAAATCAAGAGCAATCGAAGCTGATTCTTTCATGACATCACCAAGCTGACCGGTCAGATTCAGATTTCCCTTCCCTTCAAAGCGATTGGCTTCAATCTGAAGGATATCTCCGCCAAAAGAAGTATAAGCAAGGCCTGTCACAGTACCTACCTGATCTTCCGTTTCCTTCTTGCCGTAGTCAACTTTTTCATTCCCCAGCCATTTTTTAACCAGATCCTTATCCAGTTTGATTGAAGTTTCATGGTCTTTGAGAATAGCCAGAACCGTCTTACGGGCAATTGAGGCAATTGTTCTTTCCAACTGACGAACACCGGCTTCTCTGGTGTAGTAGCGAATCAGATATAAGATCATATCGTCATCGATAATCAACTGATCCTCAGTCAGTCCATTTTCCTTGAGCTGCTTTGGAATCAGGTGCATACGGGCAATATTTGTTTTTTCTACATCGGTATAGCTTGAAAGTTCAATAATCTCCAGGCGGTCACGCAAAGCTGGAGGTACATTTTCAAGATAGTTTGCGGTAGCGATAAACAGAACCTTGGAAAGATCATATGGTTCTTCAATGTAATGATCCGAGAAGAAAGAGTTCTGTTCAGGATCAAGAACTTCAAGCATGGCGCTTGATGGATCTCCCTTATAATCGGAAGCCATCTTGTCAATTTCATCAATCAGGAATACTGGATTGATGACCTGAGCCTTTTTCATTCCCTGAATCAGACGTCCAGGAAGTGCGCCAAGATAAGTTCGGCGGTGGCCACGGATTTCAGCTTCATCACGCACGCCGCCAAGTGACATTTTGACAAAGTGACGGTTCAGTGCTCTGGCAATGGATTTAGCCAAAGAAGTCTTACCGACTCCGGGAGGACCTGCAAGACAGATAATCGGCGCTTTGAGTGAATTGGTATTCTGCTTCACAGCAAGATACTCCATAATTCTTTCTTTGACTTTCTCAAGTCCATAATGGTCAGCATCAAGAACATCATGAACCGCATTCAGGTCTTCATTGTCTTCGGTTTCCTGCCACCACGGAAGATCCATAAGCCAGTCAATATAGGTTTTGATCGTGCCCACTTCACCAGAAGCCATAGGAAGCATTTCATAACGGCTGAGTTCTTCTAAGACTTTTGCCTTGATGTTTTCCGGATATGGATTTGCTTCGAGTTTTTTGCGGATATCTTCCGCTTCTTTTCCGACTCCTCCGCCTTCGCCGAGCTGCTCCTGCAAGGCAGTAATTTTTTCACGCAGATAGTAATCCTTTTGTGACTGATCAATCCGTTCACGAACCGCTTCGTTGATTTTCTTTTCAACTTCATTCATTCGTTTTTCTTTTTCCATATCGGAAACAAGCATGGTCAGTCGATCATTGATTCCTGGGGTATTGAGATATTCCTGTTTGCGTTCAGGCGTTAAAGGAAAAGTCTGAACAGCCTTATCTGAAAGATAATCCGCTCCGGCTCCTCTTGAAATTTCGATCATCAGATCTTTCGACATGAACTTTTCTCCTGGGTTCATGTTTTCGAAAGCATTCGAGAGCATTCGAAGCAATACAGCTTCCTCGGTTTCATCCTGCTTAACAGACGGAACCATTTCAACAGAGGCCAGCTGAGAGAGGTCTCCCTCAGTAATGTCTTTCATACGGACACGTTCAATGCCTCTGAATTTTACACGCAGAAATTTATCAAAACGGCGCACGTGACGAATCTCGCAAAGCGTGCCCATTGAATGCAGATCTTTCATCCCTGGATTTTCTACATCCAGGTGAATCTGAGAGAACATGACAATTTTGTCATTAAAATTATCCTGAGCGTTTTCGATCGCGCGTAAAGATGATTCGCGCCCTACGTCAATGACAATTTCCTGTCCTGGAAAGCAAATGACTCCCCGGGTACAGATTAATGGATACGAGTTAGTATTCATCATATCCCTCCTTACCGTTAATTATATTTATATCCTGTTTGAACCGGAAGGTTCAACGCTTTTACCAGCCAGGAGTGCTAAAAGCGGAAAAAAGACGCGGATGCGTCTTTTTTCAATTCGATTCTTTTGTTTGCTCGATTACTGATTGTCGCAAAGGAAATTCATAGCTGCTTCTCTGAGAAGATCTTCCTTGATATCCTCAGATCTTACCAGCTGAGCAATTTTCTTTTCGTCAATTCCATACTGCTGAGCAAGCAGTTTGATTTCGTTAAGAACTTCATCATTGGAAACCTGAAGATTTTCTGCTTTAGCGACTGCATCAAGAACGAAAGTATTTTTCAGACGCTTTTCAGCTTCTGGACGCATTCTTTCCTTCACACCTTCTGGAGAAGAATTAATCAGGCTTAAGTATTTTTCTACATCAAGGCCAGAAGACTGAATCTGAGAAGCTAACTGCTTGTACATGTTATCGATTTCTCTGTCGATTAAAACAGAAGGAATTTCAATTTTAGCGTTTTCCACTGCCTTATCCAGTACAGCTTCAGAGAATTTATCATTTGCTTCTTCGTCTTTGGAAGCTTCGATTCTTTCTCTGACGAACTTTTTGAGTTCTTCAACAGTGTTTACACCTTCAAATTTTAAAGATGCTGCAAATTCATCATCGATCGCTGGAATGACTTCCTTTTCGATCGATTTTACTGTGATATGAGCATGGAAAGGTTTGCTGTCTTCATCATCTTCTAATTTATAGTCAACATCAAGAACATCGCCGACTTTGGCTCCTTTTAAAGCATCATAAACGGCTTTATTCAGAGGAGTAGTACCTAATGTAATTTCAGTGTCTTCTTCCTTATGAAATGGTTCTTCATCACCATCAAGGGTAATGGCCTGGTCAACTTTTACAAGGTTTCCATCTTCTGCACCAGTTCCGTCTTCCACAGCTTCAAAATCAGCTTTTCTTTTTGCCTGATCATTGATGGCTGCATCAACTTCTTCATCCGTTACAGCAACTTCGTCTTTTTTGAGTCCGAAGCCTTTGTATTCACCCAGTTCAGCTTCTGGCCAGACTTCAGCAGTGAAGGCGAAAACAGCTTCATCATCATCTGCTTTTTTGATATCCAGTGTTGGAGATTCAACAAATTTGACTTCAGTTTCATTAAGTCCGACAAGCAGAGCCTTATTTGCCATATCATAGGCCGTATTGTAGTTCAGAGCCTGCTTGTCGATCAGTTTCTTAGCCATCGCTGCAGGAACATGTCCTTTTCTGAATCCATTAATATTAAGTGATTTTCTCAGCTTCTGAAATTCATTGTCTTTAGCCTTTTTCCATTCATCACCATCGACTACAACTTCAAGAGTCACTGTTTGATCGTCGTTTTTTACAACTTTACTAGCCATAAATCTTATTCTCCTCGCCTTTCAATAATATATAAATAATATATAAAGGGTCCTAAACTGTGCAAAAGCCAGAGGCAGGCACTTCCTGTTTCATCGACCGTTCATCTCCGCAGGCGTTAATTCGGGCTGTTGGATCCCTATACTCCCTAACCCGCCTTTATTAATAAAAGCAGGATTTCGGCATTCTTAAGATTTTCAGAACGATTATGAAGTCTATTTAATCCATGAATCTCTGCAAATAGAAAAAAACATCGATCTCAATAAAAAATTTCTTTTTGAATTGCTCATTTCATCGGATAAGAGATCATCATTCAAAACCGTCTGATCACCGCATTATATCAGCTTGTGCTTCTTGATTCGTCCTGAACCTATTCAGTTGTCGCTTTTTTATACATAAAAAAATACGAATAAAACCCATAAAAACGAAAATAACATTCACCATCGATTAAATTGTCTTCAGCTTTTATCCATTTTTATGAAGATCAGGTTAGAAATCGTAAAAGCATCCGTAAACAGAATGCGGCCAAACCAATTGATATTGTAACAGAAAGAAAAGGTTCTTTACTCTCTTTTTCAAAACTGTTTCTTTGATTGCATTCCATTTGGTTCACTTTGAAAACAAAGTCCAAATTCACACAACTTAAATCGTATTGTTTATCAAACGCTGCCTTATCATATATCGATTGATATTGATTGATGAAATATATAATGAATCAAAAGATTCTAATTCCTGGATTCTTCTGTTTTCTTGCAGAACTTCTTCGCAAAAAAACCGGATACGATATCCGACTTCACTACTATAACGCAAGTTTTTGAAGAATGGATCTGGCTGCATGAACTCCTGAAGCAGAGGCATGTGATAAAGAATGGGTCACTCCCGAACAGTCACCAATAACGTAGACCCCTTCGCTTTTGGTCTCTAATGAACCATCGACTTCCACTTCCATATTGTAGAATTTGACTTCGACACCATATAAAAGCGTGTCATCACTTGCAGTCGAAGGGCAGACTTTATCCAGGGCGTAAATCATTTCAATGATATCGTCAAGCTGTCTTTTCGGAATGACCAGTGAGAGATCTCCTGGAGTCGCCTGTAAAGTCGGTTTAACAAATCCGGATTGAATTCGATCTTCTGTTGACCGCTGTCCCCGGATCAGATCGCCAAAACGCTGAACAATCACTCCTCCGCCAAGCATATTGGAAAGTCTGGCAATCGATTCTCCATATTGATTGGATTCATGGAATGGTTCGGTAAAATGACTGCTCACTAACAAAGCAAAATTTGTATTATCGGTATACATTGATGGATCTTCATACGAATGACCATTCACTGTAATAATTCCATTTGTATTTTCGTTAACGACCACTCCATGTGGATTCATACAGAAAGTTCGGATGCGGTCCTGATATTTTTTCGAACGATAAACGATCTTGGATTCATAAAGCTTATCCGTCAGATGCGAGAAAGTCTCAAATGGGACTTCTACCCGAACTCCGATATCAATTCGCGAACTCTGAGTCGGAATCCCCAGTCCTTCACAAACACTCTCCATCCATTTACTTCCAGAACGGCCTGATGACAGGATACAGTAATCTCCTGCAAACAATTCACCAGTCGAAGTTTCAACAACTGTCTTTCCATCTTCCTTGAAAACACGCTCTGCAGAAGTCTCAAAGTAGAAATCCACCTGATCTTTTAAAAGAGCATAAAGATTTTCCAGAACAATATAGTTCAGATCAGTCCCTAAATGACGGACTTTGGCTTTCAGTAGATGAAGGTCATTCTGCAGACATTCCTTAAAAATCGCTGGATCTTCACTGGCATAAAGTCTGGCATCTGCTCCACCCATTTCGCAGTTAATCGCATCGACATATTCCATCAGATCTTCTGCTTCTTTTTTTCCAATATATTCATGAAGATTACCGCCAAATTCGTTGGTGATGTTGTATTTTCCATCCGAAAATGCTCCGGCTCCTCCAAAGCCGTTCATAATCGAACAGACTTTACAGGAGATACAGCTTTTGACTTTTTCTCCATCAATTGGACAATGTCTTTTATTCAATGGATATCCTTTTTCGAGAACTGCAATTTTCAGTTCAGGTTTATTTTTGATTAATTCATAAGCCGAAAAAATGCCTCCCGGCCCGGCTCCGATTATCACTGCATCATAGTTTTTCATTTCATAATTTCCCTTTTTTTCATTGCCTTCTGGCAAAACCTAAAACATGTTACTCGAAGCGATCATCAATGTAAACCGATATTTATATTTTCTGAAAATTTTCATTTTTAGCAGAATTTTTCCAATTTATTCCCATTATTCAGTCGGTTTTCTAAACGAAAGGTATTCGCACATATCCTTTCAGTGACTTTGCAGTTCCTGAATGAAATATTGAAATACCAGGAAATGATCATTTCAGAGAAGTACTTATAATGAGTCCTCTAAAATATTTGTAAAATAGATCAATTATGCAAAATCCCTCAATGTTATGAATCTTCATTTTTCTGTTATTTTTAGACCAGATTGCAGAACATCAGAATCTTCTTCGATGAACATGATGATGTAATTATCCTATTAAGTTTATTTTAAATATCAGGAGGATTTAACAGCTTGTTTTCCGATTACAATATCCATTTTCTGGGACGGATCATTATTAAAAAACTTTTTTATTCTGAAATTATATGCTTTAGAATGCATAAATGCTGCTGAGCTGGTGACAATCCACTTTCTGATGGAGCATCATGAACTGTTCTTTTGGTCACCGTTAGAATTAGCCCAATCTGTAAATGTTAAAATAAGAATGTATAGAAAGAAGATGAATGCGATGGACTATGAAATTAATTATCCTGAACTGAATATGGCTGAAATTACCTTTACGGTAAGTAAAGCAGATTTTGAAAAGGCCTTGGAAGAAGCTAAAGAAACGACAAAATCAGAAGATCCAGCCGTTTTAAGAGAATTCGCAATTTCGAGTTTTGCAAGCAAGGTATTAACCGAAGCAGTTGATACCAACAAGCTGAAGCTCGCTTATACTCCGGCATTAATGGGAACTGACGATGCAGATGGTAACGTAACCATTACAATTAACTGCCCACTGCTTCCGGAAGTAAAACTCGGTCAGTATAAAGGACTGAATGTAACTAAAGATGCAGTTGATGTTCCAGAAGAAGAAGTAATCGCTGAAATGAATCGTCAGATCAGCGCTCAGAAACTCTGGGAAACTCTTCCTGAAGGAACAAAAGCTGAAGAAGGCGATCAGGTCATCATTGACTTTGTTGGCGAAAAAGATGGTGTTCCATTTGACGGCGGATCCGGTGAAAACTATCCTCTGATCCTTGGAAGCCATTCGTTCATTCCTGGATTTGAAGAACAGCTTATCGGATCAACAGCCGGCGAAAAAGTTAAAGTGGATGTCACCTTCCCAGAAAACTATTTTGAACCATCTCTTGCAGGTCAGCCTGTAGTCTTCATGTGCACTGTCAAGGATGTACAAAAGGAGATCAAGCCAGAACTGACCAATGAGTTCCTCGCAAAAATGAAACTTGAAGGTATTCACTCTGTAGATGACTTCAAAAATCGTCTGGCTATCGACTTAAAAGCTTTAAAGGAACAGGAAGCTGAAAACAAGGCAATCTCTACCATTCTTGAAAAAGTCGCTGATGGCAGTGAAGTGGATATTCCTGACGCAATGATCGACAACCAGGTTGAACAGTACGTCAATGAATATGAAAACAACATGAAGCAGTATGGAATGACTCTTGATCAGTATTTGCAGTTCTCTGGTCAGACTCTTGACGCGTTCAAGCAGCAGTTAAGACCTCAGGCTATCCTGACCCTTCGTCAGGCTCTGGTTCTTGAAGCAATCGCTGAAAAGGAAGCCATTATTGCCGAAGACAAGGAAATCGAAGACGAATATGCTCTGCTTTCTCAGATGTATTCCTTCCCTGCCGAACAGCTTAAGGCCATTATTCCTTACGGAACAGTTGCTACTCAGTTAGTTCAGAGAAAGACGATGGATTTCCTGAAAGATCAGAACCTAGCCAAATAATTGAAATTTCAAACAAAATATAAAACCCCCAAAAAAAAACGGGCTTTCAGTCATGAAAGTCCGTTTTTTTGTGCGCTGTTTTGGAAGATCATCAAGGTCCTGAAAATTTTTAAATTTTAGCCAGAAAGCGGCGTTTTTCGTTGCGTCATTCATTGTATACTAAGGGCAGAGTGATTGGATTGAACTTTACTGTCCTCTATAGATCCTGGTTTTACCTTGCTTATTGATGATCTGTATCCATCAGAAGAAACGATAAAACCAAGGATTAATGTAAACCAGAAGCTGACAATTCATTCAATCCAATCACAAATGAAAAAGTCCTTCATATATTACTCGACTGCACAATCGATTTGATATACAAAGGACAAAATAAGCAAAAAAAAATGGCGTCCTGGAGATGATTCGAACACCCGACCCTGCGCTTAGAAGGCGCATGCTCTATCCAACTGAGCTACCAGGACAGCAAAAGAACTATACCATACGAAACATATCAGAACAAGGGGAAAACATGGAAAATTTAGAAAGAACAGGATATCGATTCGACGGCTGGTTTGTCGATGAAGCAAGAACCAAAAGAATTAATCCGGGAGGAAAACTTCCTGGTTCAGTCACACTTTATGATAAGTGGATTCCAATCACCTATTCGGTGACCTATGATCTTGGAGGAGGACAGAACTCAGAAAAAAATCCTCAATTCATTACCATCGAATCCGGATTAAAAAAGCTCTACCCATCCCATAAGGACGGAATGGTCTTTGCGGGCTGGCGCTGGAACGGAAAACTTGTCGAGTATCTTCCGGAAGGTATTCATGAGGATATTCATCTGGAAGCCGTATATGGCAAAAGACCTTTGATTTCGTTTGAAACCTTTGAAGGAGCCCGGATTGCAGACCGCCAGACCAATGATGCTGGAAAACTGGATGCTTTTCGTCCACCAATGCGTCTTGGCTATGATTTTACCGGTTGGTACTTTGATGAATCCCTGATGCACCCTGTCAGTGAAAATCAGATCTTTAAACAGGATACAGTGCTTTATGCCGGATGGAAAAAATCAGTCTATTCGATTACTTACAATCTCAATGGAGGTTATTTTGCTGATCATCCAATTGAAGAATTCTGCTATGATACGCCAACCTGTTTTTTGGACAAACCCGTAAAACCAGGATTCATATTCAAGGGATGGAAAGATCGCCGTGGACGCATTCTTCGTTCACTGATGAAAGGCAGTATGGGAGAAAGAGTATTAAGCGCGGTCTGGGAAAAGGATAACCCTGAAGTTCATATCATGGGAGAAACGCCGCAGCCATTAGAACCTCTGATCATTGAGCCGCAGGAAACTCAGGAAGAAATTTTATCTTCTTCAATCGAGACCACTGAATTCAATGTTCAGGATCTTGACCCAATAAAAACAGAAATGAATTCTCTGCCAGCTAAACCGCTTCAAAATCCAGGCATCCCAAAAGAAGCAAACTCCTCTGAACAGGAAACAAAGATTGATGTTAGTCCAGCAAATGCTCCAGAGCAAATCCAAGTTCAGACGGGCATTGAACAAAAACCTGTTCATGAACCTAAGGAACGAGTTGTTCTCAGCCGCAAAGCTCGAAGAATGGCCGCTCCAGATCGTTTCGCTTCAAAGAATTCTTAGTCTTCCTGGACTCATTGAATTAAGAAGTTTGGATGATCAGATGAAACAGCCGTACGAAAAGCGGCAACGTTAAATTCAACATTGGTATACAAAAACAGCCCGGCCAGAACAAATAGTTCCCCGAGCTGTTTTTTGTATTATCTGTATGAAATCAGAAATTATCTGAATAAGTTATTCAAAATCGATGGTAACCTTTTGAAATTTGCACGGGCTTAGATCCTCCGGTTCCAGTCGATATTCTGTATTCGACTAGAACTGGAGGATTTTATGCATAATTATCTGTTTTCCAAATCCCGTGAACTGAATCAGGAACAGTGGATGAACCTGGTTGATCAATATCAGGTGTCAGGTCTGACTCAGGCTGGCTTCTGCGTCCAAAACGGCCTGGCTTTATCCACCTTCTGTTAATGCTAACGTAAAACCAACCAATAATTGCAGCGAGAAATGC
Organism: Ileibacterium valens; assembly: GCF_001945525.1. Taxonomy (GTDB): domain Bacteria; phylum Bacillota_I; class Bacilli_A; order Erysipelotrichales; family Erysipelotrichaceae; genus Ileibacterium; species Ileibacterium valens. The sequence continues at coordinate 173 of NZ_MPJW01000193.1, read as the reverse complement.
GCCAATTTTGGTTGGTTTTATTTTGATATCCTTCTTATAAAAGGAAGACAAAATGAAACGAAATCAAACCACCCAGCTTAATCTCGAGTTGAACATGGCAAAGATTCAAGGAATAAAACCCAACTTTACACAGCTGGCCAAAAAGTATAGCGTAGATCGGCATACTGTTGCCA
>NZ_MPJW01000224.1 GCF_001945525.1 Ileibacterium valens | reverse complement strand
ATGTCTAATGGCCGATATTTTACCGACATCACCTGCGTTTCACCGCCCCCAGCTCTCTTTTAATATGCTCAAAATTGTACATCTTTTAATTACCCAATTTGTACATTTTCTGATTGACATTTACAAAAACTATTGAAACCATTGAAACTACTGAAAAACGTTGAAGAAATCACTCTGGTTATGCTTTTTCCGGATGACCTATAGACAAGATCGCGCGTATTGCCTGATAGAAACTGGGTCTGATTTCAGCAAAAGAGCAGGGGATCTGGTGAATCATGGTCTGATAAAAGACACTGGTCGTCAGTTCTAAAATCATGAATAAGACGGCTTCGGGGTTTTCAAAGCGGTAACCTGACTGATTGGCTCTTTCGACAAACAGATGTTTTAAGGAATACCGATCGTCCTTGATCGAAGATGAAAGATGACTTGAAAACAGCGCCAGGGGCAGATTGTACTTGATAAAAGTTAGCAGTAGGGGCTGCTGCTGAAGCTGTCGTTCAATATCAGAAATAATAAAGATCACACTGTCTTCAAATGAAAGGATCTGTGATTGATCCAGAGCTTCAATCGCTTTTTCCAGAATTTTTTTGGAGTGAGTAAAGATCAAAAAGTCCCTTAAATCATATTTATCCTTGAAATATAGATAAAAGGTACCCTTCGCAATACCAGCTTCCCTGGCAATTTCGGAAATAGACACTTCATTAATATCTTTTCGCGTAAATAAGAAGAATGCGGCTTCCAGAAGTTTTTCTTTTTTCTGTTCCTTGTTTTGGATAACTTTGCTTGGCATATCCGTATTGTAGCATCAGGGAGTCAAATAAGCACAAAAATGACCGGCAGTCATTTATTAGACATTAACCTATTCATGACCATCAATTTATTAGGTTATAAAATTGACCATCGGTCATTTTTGGCATAAAGTGATGAGCGTGAAAGGAATGAAACCAACTCGTATGGATAAAATTTCAAAAGTGATTGTCAAATATCGAAATTGGATTCTTCTTATAGCAACTCTTCTGCTGATCCCTTCAGCAATCGGTTACTTCAATACCCGAATCAATTACGATATTCTTTCCTACCTTCCAGCCGATAAGATCAGCATGAAGGCTCAGGATGTACTCAATGATGACTTCAATCTGGGAGGAACCGCCATGGTGGTCTTAAACGATACCCCAGATCAGGAAGTTCAGGCTCTAAAAGAACAGATCGACGCAATACCTGGCGTCGACAAAACATTATGGAGAACGGATCTTGCGGACTTAGATGTTCCGACAGAGGCTCTTCCATCCCTTCTTCGGGATACTCTTTATCAGGATGGATCGACGATGATTATCGTAACCTTCACAAACCCATCCGGATCCGATGAAACAATGGATGCCGTCAATGCGATTGAAGCATTGTGTGATGACAATGCTCATATCGCTGGATTCTCCGCGATTACCGCTGATACACGAACGGTTGTCAATCAGGAGACGCCGATCTACACAATCGTTGCCGTATTGCTTTGCCTGATTGTGCTTTCGCTTGGATTAAAATCCTGGCTTGCTCCATTTATCTTCCTGCTTGGAATGATCTATCCAATTGTTTATAACGCTGGAAGCAACATTATCTTTGGAGAAATCTCCTATCTGACCAATGCGTTATCAATGATTTTGCTGCTGGCTGTTTCAATGGACTACTCCATCTTCCTGCTGCATCGATATCAGGAAGAAAAATCAAAATCGAAAACCAAGGAAGAAGCGATGGCCAAAGCCATCCATGCGACCTGGGTTTCAATTACCAGCTCTTCGATCACAACCATCGCCGGTTTTATGGCTTTAGTTGTTATGCAGCTGACATTAGGACGGGATATCGGTCTGGTTATGGCCAAGGGTGTCTTGCTGGTTGTGATGTCAACCATCCTGATTCTGCCTTCCTTATTAATGTTCTTTGATCCATGGATCGAAAAATGGCAGCACCCCGTACTCATTCGTCCTTTAAGAAAAACAGCTGTATTTGTTTCCAATCATTACAAGGCATTCTGTCTTGCGTTAGCTTTACTCATTGTTCCGGCCTGGTTTGCGCAGAACAATGTCAATCAGTATTATGATCTGACTGCTTCATTACCAGCGGATCTTTCAAGCACGATCGGAACTAACGATCTGAAAGAAAAATTTGATATGAATACATCTCATTTCCTGATGGTGAACAAGGATATCCCGGCAGCCAAAAAGGAACAGATGTTAAAGGAATTAGAAAATACAGATGGTGTAACCAGTGTGCTTTCCTATCACTCCATCGTCGGACCGGCCATTCCACTGGATATGGAACCGGAAGCTGTTCGTGATGTTCTTCAGGCTGGAAACAGGGAACTGATTCTGGTCAATACAGACTATCGGGCTGCTACCGATGATATGACTAAACAGTTAAGCAATCTGTATGAAATCGTTCACCGCTATGATGAAAATGGTTTGATTGCAGGTGAAGGAGCTTTGGATGAGGATCTGATTCAGACGACAAAAATTGACTTCCAGATGGTAAACACCGTAAGTATTGCTCTGATCTTTATCATCATCGCGATCACCTTTAAATCTCTGATTCTGCCAGTCATTCTGGTGCTTTGTATTGAACTTGCGATTTTCGTGAATATGGGTATCCCTTATTTCACGGGTTCAACTCTTCCGTTTATTGCTGGAGTTGTCATTGGAACCATTCAGTTAGGAGCATGCATTGACTATGCGATCTTGATGACTACCCGTTATAAGGAAGAACTTGAACAGGGACTTAAGCCAAAAGATGCGATTCGAATGGCTATCACAATGACATCTCCTTCGATTATCACCTCCGGTCTGAGCTTCTTTGCAGCCTGCTCGGGTGTCTCTCTGGTCGCAAAGATGGATATGATCAAGTCATTATGTATTCTGCTTGGCCGCGGAGCCTTAATCAGCGTGGTTGTGATCCTGACGATCCTGCCTTCGATGTTATTGATGTTTAATGGCCTGATTTCAAAAACCACAAAAGGCTGGCCAAAATCAAACCTTGATCAAAGCAGAGATAAAGAAAACAAAGAAACAAATAAAGAAGAAAACAAAAACGAAACAGATTCTGTTTCAGCAGTTGAACAGGCTAAGATCACAACGATCAAATACGAACCTGTCCACAGACAGAATGAAAATAACTCATTCAGTTCAGAAATGATTTCAGGATTTATGAAGCATTTTGATAAGAAAGAATATTCAGATGCAGGCAAAACTGCTCAAGGAGATCTCATCTATGAATAAAAACATGCAAAATCTTTCGGCCGGACTTCTGGCTGCCGCATTAAGCTTTACCTGCATGCCTGCAAGCGTCTTTGCCGAAGAAAAAGAGAACTCTAAAACCAATCCAGAAAATGGAACAGAGAAAACCGAAACCGTCTATACCTTCATCAATGAAGATGGCGATATTAAGAAAACGCTCGTTTCTTCCTGGATCCATAACGAAAATGGAATTAAAAACATTAAGGAAAACCTGGATTTAAAAGAGGTTGAAAACGTCAAGACTGAAGAAGAACCAGTCGTTAAAGGCGACGAATACACCTGGAGTGTCGAGGGTAAGGATGTTTATTATCAGGGCGTTACTGATAAGGAACTTCCAGTGACAGTAGATATTACATATGAACTGGATGGAAAAAAGATTTCTGCCAAAGATCTGGCTGGAAAATCTGGTCATCTTAAAACGATTGTTTCCTTTAAGAATAATGAATCCAAAAATGTCAATGTACAGGGTAAAAATGTGACGATTCATCCAGCATTTCTGGCTGGCGGACTGATGAATTTTGATAATGAAGTCTTCAGCGACGTCAAATGTTCACAGGGAAACCTGATCAACGACGGCAATAAGGAAATGATGATGTTTACGGCGGTTCCAGGACTTGAAGATACCTTAAAGACAGCAGGGCTGCAGTCCATCATCGACAAAATTTCGCTGGCTGATGATGTGATCATTGAAGCGGATGTGAAGAACTATTCAGCACCGGATATCTATGTAGCCTTAACTGACGATTTTGAAGTCGATGATATCGAGGAAATTTCTCAGATTTCTGAACTGACCAATGGGGTTTCTGAACTATCAGATGCTGCTGACCAGTTAGAAAACGGCGCTGGACAGCTTGCCGATGGAACCTCTCAATTAAAGACAGGAATCGAGCCATTAACTTCTTCAACCGATCAGATCGAACTGCTCAAACAGGCTTTAAAACAGCTGGATGATGGTTCTGGCAAGCTGCGTGATGGAATTACGCAATATACCGATGGCGTGGCACAACTGGATGAAGGAATGCAGTCACTTGATCAGGTATCAAACGGCATTTCGCAGCTGCATGAAGCCTTTACGTCTGATTCTGAGCTTAAACAGGGAACTTCTTCACTGGCAGCTGGTCTGTCTCAGATTGAAGAAAAACTGAATTCAATGGATCCTTCAGCCATTGAAGGACTCGACAAGCAGCTGGCTGGATATAAGACTCAGCTTGATTCACTGGATCAGATGGTTGCCTCGGATATGCAGACGGTTGATACGCTTGGCGGTTCACTCTCACAGATGAGCACTCTGCTCGATCAGTCTTCAAAACAATTTTCTGAACAGCTTGGAAATATCGTAACTTCCCTGAATCAGACCATTGCTGAAAATAATGCCGTAACAGAACAGAATAATCAGATCGCTGCCGGCTTAAAAGAACAGGCTGCCACTGCGAATGCTTCCTTAGATTCATCAAGAGCAACAATCAATAATGCTATCGCTTCAATTGATACAGCCATTGCTGCAGGCAAGGATACGGATGGATCTTTAGCTGCGAGCAAAGCTCAGCTTCAGAATGCATTAGCATCCATGCCTTCTGTATCGATCACTTCAGAATTTGCTTCGTATTCGATGCTTAATCCTGGTGATCTCAATGCAGCCGCAGAAGCTTTACAGAATAACCTGGCTCAGATGCAGCAGGGAATTGATCAGGCCAAAGCGGCCATGGCTTCTTTACAGAATGATCTGGATACGGCCAAAGGCGCTTTAACTCAGTTCTCTGAACAGATCAATGCCTTAAAGAATTCAGAAATTTTCCAGGGTCTGATGCCTCAGGTATCTGCACTCAAAGAGGGTATTTCTAAAGCAGCAGCTGGAGCAAAAGCGCTGGATGCTTCTGTCAGTGAAAAACTTGAACCGGCAAGCAAGCAGCTTCTTGAACAATCCGATGCCGGAATTAAACAGCTGCAGGAAGGATCTGCCACGCTGAATGCGAAATCAGAAGATCTGAAAAATGGAGCTGCACAGCTTAAATCTGGCACAGCCCAGCTCAACGATACTTCTGTATCCTTAAGTGCCATGCAGGTAGGATTGAGTGAACTTTCTTCAGCAGTCAGCCAGTTGGATGATGGAGCAAAAACTTTACATGAGGGAACAGAAAAGTTTAAGTCAGAAGGAATTGTTCCATTAAAGGATGCAGTGGATGTGGCCAGTGCCGATCTCGAAAGCTTCGAAAAAGTCGCTAAGGAAATTAAGACGTATACCGAAAGCTTTGAAAGCTTTGCCGGAGCTCCTAAAGGCGCTTCAACAAGTGTTCGCTATATCTACAAAGTCGAATCAGAAGAACAGGATTCATAAATTCTCAACAAAAAAATATAAACAAATAGTGAATTTGAATCTATGGCACATAACCATATGATTTTGAAGGACAGAGATCAACTGAACGGTTGATTATCTGTCCTTTTTTCATTTTTTGCTTTTTTAAAATCAACAGAAACAATCTGCTTTGGCTCAGATCCAGAAACAAATGAATAAGAAAGGTACTGCGATTCAAAATCAGATAAGGATGAAATTTTCTAATGGGCCTGGTGGTCAGGGGGTTGGATTTGAAAAAACGAGTTTTGGATAATTATTTTGAAAAGTGAGTATAAAAATAAGTTCTCTCTTTTCTGGGCCCATAAAAAAACAGAATCTGTTCTATTTTTGTTCTGATTTGAAGATGAAGAGTCAGGAATTTGTCTTTAAAAAAGATCAATGAAACAGACGAAAAAATATTGAATGATTTGAATGAAACGAATAAAACAAATGAAAGAATAAAGGAAAAGCTTGAAACAGTAGTTAAAAACCGAAATAAGGCTAAAAAAGAATGGAAATAATTCAACAAAGCCTGATGATCAGAATGAAAGAGCATGAATTGAGTTCATCAGAGATTTCAGGCTGTTTCCAACTTTTTAGCTCATCGTGTTTTGCAGATTGAAACAGGTCCATGCCCATGCGCTGATCGATGCGATCAGACAGAGAGGCAGTATATGACTATAAAAATTCAATCTTTACAGGGACAGGAAGTCCTTAGTGCTCTAATTACTTTGGCAATGAATAATGATCGAAAATTGAATGTACTCATCGCGAAAAAACAGATTCCCAACATGATTTCATTCGATGCAGATCCAGAAGATATTGACCGGGTTTTAAATGCCTATACTTCAGAATCTTCGATTTGCGATCCACAAGACGGAAAGATCATGTGCATTTTCAGAACCTCTGGAAAAGAAGAAGTTCAGCTCACCGCAAGTGATGAAACATGCGATGCGTTAAGACAGCCATTGCAAAGCAGAAATGAATCAAAAAACCGGGTTTCTCCTAATTCTATCCCTGATCAGGAAATTTATACGCAAAAAGAAGTCCAGGATGAAAGCAGCATTTTCAATGCAGGTTCCTCCTTAAGGGATTCATATCCCAATACAAGAAGTGCGGATGGCCATGGATTTATCCCGGAAGACATTCATGAATCATCATCTGTTTCAAATGATGATTTTTGCACTCAGGATCAATATAATGATCCCCGCTTTAATCAGATTGCAGATAGCGAATCCAGCGGGTTCGTCAATCGGACAAAAGGTAGCTGCTCCTATGATGCCTGGACAGGTCAGTATTCCTGTGAACCAGAAGATCATCCAGATGATTCGAAATCAGCTTTCGATCTGTCCGGCTATGATTCAGCTAATTCGTTTTCATCTGATTCAGATCAATTTTCTCAAAGAGCTGAAGAGGCAAAGTCTGAAGACACAAAGCCAGAATATATGAATAGAATCAATTCAGAAAATCCAGCATGGATGAACGATTCCGATTTTAAACAGGACGGACAAAAGCCATCCGAAGTGTTAAAGGAATCTCTGGTTGGAGAAACTTCTTTTGAATTGACTCCAGAAGATCAGATGACCCTGATCGAAGAAGAAAGCATGAGTACCAAGCAGCCAGAATCTTTAGGTAAAACTTCAGAATCAAATCTGATGGATATGTTTGATCAGGATCAGATGAATCCTCAGGATCCAATGGAAGAAGAATACCTGATGGAAAGTTCAATTGAACAAATTCCTGGACCAGACTTTGCAGCAGAAGAGACCCAGGCAGAAAACAGATCAGCTTCGGATCGTCTGATTGACGAATCAGGACAGATTACATCCAGAGCAACTGGAGACTGGTTTGGATCAGAAATTCAGGATCCGGAAACAGCGTTAGAATCAGCAGCTTTAAAGAGCGAAAAGATCTATGGAATGGATGCCAGAATGGCAAACCAGGATCTGAATGATCTGGATGGATTTGATGGGATCGATCAGATGGATGATGAAGAAGATCAGACAATAAGAAATATGGCTTATGCCGCATTTGCCGAGGATTTTGATACTGAACAATCCTATATCAAAGGAATGGAGGATGCCCAAAAGAATCAGGTATCTCCCATTGAAGAAGCTGATCCTTTGCAGCTTCTTGAATCCAATATCTCAATCGATCAGGATGTAAAAGACCATAACGAAATAAATCGAAAAGATGAAGCTCGTGATGAGGAAGATCAGATTTCAAATGATCAGCATTTGAGTCAGTTCGAATCAGAAAGAGAATCCATCGCTCTGGCTCTTGAACGGGAAGAAGGGGAATTTGATGAGCGCCAGATGGCTCTTGATGATTACAACGATTATTCTCAGACCATCGAAAACTCAGAACCAGGATTAAACCAAACTTCATCTGCGGCTAAAGAGATCAACTATGCATTAGGAACAGATGAAAGAAGTGTTCAGGAGCAGATGGATGCAAAAGAAAAAATGCTTCAGGATTCCAGAAGTCCAGACAAGTTTTTTGATGAAGAGGAAGATTTCAGCCAGGTTCAAATGAATTCTGATGATTTAAATGAAAGTGAGAATTTCGTTTCAGAAGGATTAAAACTTAGAAATGACAATTCCTTTATTGATCCAGATCAAGGATCAATGGTTAAAAGTTCGGATGGAAAAATCGATGAATCCTTTGAAAACGAATCGTTATTGACGGATTCCTGGGATCGGGAAGATCCTGATCTGCTCGTTATGGGACTTCAGAAAAACAGACAAACGGCTTATCGATGCACTCCTGAACAAAATCCAGAACTTTATATGGATAACATGGAAGTGGTTGATCTAATCTCTGAAGACGAAAATGCGAATGCGAAGCTTCGCAGGAAAAATGTCAAACTTTCGCGAAAGATTGACAAAGCTAACGACCGGATTACGCAGCAGGAAAGAAAAATTGAAGATCACAATAACCAAATCCAACGAAATCAGGCCAGCTCGATGAAATCTATGCATGAATCTCAGATCCGGCATAACAAGAAAGTCATCGATCGGAAGGTCCGCAAGATTGCTAAAATACAGGATAAGATTGATGACAACAACCGACAGCTGCGGTGATTCTTCTCTAAGATTTGTTTGTAACTGTCTTCCTGGATTAAGGCAAAATTGTAAAAGCGTTGATCCTGATGGCTTAAGGTCTGAGTCAAACTCATATGGAGTATTCAGACCTGAAGAAAAAGAAACCATACCAAAGATAAAGACCATAACCAGTCAAACGGATTAACCAGGTTCTATTGAAATTTAAGAGTCTGAATTAGATACAGATAATTATCATGCAACATAAATTGAGTTGAAAAGATAAGCTTTGTGCAGATTTAGTTCATTTATCACCGCAGATAGGATCTTAAAAACTGGACAATCAAAGAATTGTCGAAAATCAAGAAGGATCTCTATAAACAAACAAGAAACCAAAAGCACAATTTACAATATTCAATTGCATGAAAATAATCTGAGCCTGATCAGGCTCTTTTTTCTCGTATTTTTCACGATTGTAAAATCCTTAGATGGTGGATGCAGTTAAAAACAGAAGAAATATTAAAAATGTCATAACAAGAAAACAGGAGAATCAGGCAAAATATCAGCTCTAATTGACTTTAGATATCCAACTAAAGTAAAAAAATGGGATAAATTAATCAAAGAACTGATCTTGAAAAATCCGGTTTTAAACGAACATTTAAGTCTGTATAATTATGGAGAATGTGAGGAAGTAATCATGTATAAAAGAGTATTGCTTAAATTGAGCGGGGAAGCTCTTTCTTCCGACGGTAAAAACCTCGATCCTGCGACCCTGGCTTCATTAGCGAAAGAACTCAAGGAAATTTCTGAGTCTGGAATTGAACTGGCTATTGTCGTTGGCGGCGGAAACTTTATCCGCGGCCGGGAAATGGAAGAAATGGGCATGAATCGTGCTCAGTCCGATTATATGGGAATGCTCGGAACGGTGATTAATGCATTGGCCGTTCAGAATGCACTGGAACTTGAAGACGTGGATACCCGCGTACAGACTGCAGTTGAAATGCAGAAAGTGGCTGAACCTTATATCTTAAGAAGAGCTTTGCGCCATCTTGAAAAAGGCCGAGTGGTTATTTTTGGTGCTGGAACGGGTTCTCCTTATTTCTCAACGGATACAACAGCTGCCTTAAGAGCTTCAGAAATTGGAGCTGATGTCATCCTGATGGCTAAAAATGGTGTAGATGGGGTCTACGATAAGGATCCTAAGAAATTTGAAGACGCAAAGCGCTTTGATCATCTGACCTATCTAGATGTATTAAACAAGGAACTTAAGGTAATGGATTCAACCGCCATTTCAATGTGTATGGACAACGACATCGATCTGGTTGTCTTCAATATGAATGAGCCTGGCAATATCGCCAAAGCAGTCAGAGGAGAAGTGGACGGAACCGTTATTACTCGTTAATCGACTGCTCATATACACGAAGATTCCAAAAGAAAAATAATCCAAAGAACAGGAGTAAATATCATGGAAAACATCTATCTCGAAGAAGCTGAGATGAATATGATGGATGTCATCGACAATCTCGATGGCAATCTGAAAACGATCCGTACTGGGAGAGCCTCCGCTTCCATGCTTGATCGGGTACGTGTTGACTATTATGGAGAAATGACACCTATTAATCAGATGGCAAAAATCTCCGTTCTCGAAGGAACACAGCTCGTTATTAAACCGTATGACCGCACCATGGTTAAAGGCATTAACCATGCAATCAGCGCAGCAAACCTTGGAGTCACCCCAGTGGCTGAAGCTGACTGCATTCGGATCAATGTGCCGCCATTAACACAGGATCGCCGTAAACAGCTGGCTAAAGAGGCTAAGAAGTATGCAGATGAAGCGAAAGTAAATATCCGCAACTGCCGCCGCGATGCCAATGCAGACATCAAAAAGGATAAAGAAATTCCTGAAGATGTTCAAAAGAGTCTGCTTGATGACTGCCAGAAACTGACAGACAAATACATCAAAAAAATTGATGAAATGGCTGCCGCTAAAGAAAAAGACCTGATGACTATCTAGTTCAATCATCGAAAGCCGGTTGTCTTAGCAGGCTGATAATGAATGAAATAAAGACCAGAAATCCAACTGCAATGAGTGCTTATTTTGGCATTCTCATTTTGCGATTAAGGATTTCTGGTCTTTTTCTTTTGGGCATCTTATTTTTTGCTTTTTGGTCTTATGGTAAGTTCTTTATATTTGACGGGTTGCCCGAAATGAAATGTAACCTTTTGAAATTTGCATGGGCTTAGATCCTCCGGTTCCAGTCGATATTCTGTATTCGACTAGAACTGGAGGATTTTATGCATAATTATCTGTTTTCCAAATCCCGTGAACTGAATCAGGAACAGTGGATGAACCTGGTTGATCAATATCAGGTGTCAGGTCTGACTCAGGCTGGCTTCTGCGTCCAAAACGGCCTGGCTTTATCCACCTTCCAGTACTGGCGCAGAAAAGCTGCCGTCGTATCGCCTGCTTCAGCGGCTCTTGAATTCGTAGAAATTGACAGGACGGTCTTCCTGGATTTGGAAGGATCAGACGAGAGTCCAAAGCCGGTGATTGAAATCACTGACAGCGACCGAACGATCCGT
>NZ_MPJW01000230.1 GCF_001945525.1 Ileibacterium valens | reverse complement strand
GCAGGATTGCGTTTGATTTTAGCCATGATTTCATTTCCTCTTTTCTTAATAAAAGCACAAATCGCAAAAAAAATCTGTGCAGGCCGAGCCGTACGCTCTCGACTTACACAGATAAAATTACACTCTCAAGAAAGGTTTTTTTTTAGTAGAGATGATCTAAATGAATCACGAGATAGATCTTAATTGGTTTAATTTCATTAACTGATTGATTCTTTGGTTATTACAGTTTCTTCATTCGCAGAGGTTGAAGCGTCGTCTTGATGATTATTTGATTTGGAATTTGAGTTGGCTCGCTCATGTTCCATTAAAAATTCACCCCATACGCTGAATTCCTTGATAACAGGTAAAAGCATCATAGAAATTTCGGTCAGTGAATAATCCACTCTTGGCGGAATTTCATTGTACTGCCTGCGAATAACAAGACCTTCTTCTTCCATTTCTTTTAACGTATTCGATAACATCACATTCGTTACGCCCAGAGCCTTTTTTAGTTCGTTATAGCGAAGGGTGCCGTTTTCACATAAGACATAAATGACAGGGAGTTTCCATTTTCCCTGAATGGCATGGCAGGCATAACGAATTGGACAGTCTTCATCGGTAAATACAATCAATTTCTTCATATGGCAATCCTCACAAAAAGAATACAGGATTTTTCTAGCCTTTTAAATACTAAGTTTAAAAAATATGCTAAGTATGAAAACTATAAGTATTTACATTTTTCTTATTAACTACTATAATGCTCTCAATGGGTAGCACTTGTGTTATTAAAGTGCCAGAATCCTGGATTAGAAAAGTGAGGAATAGAATGGAAAACAACAAAGAACTGTACAGTGCAGCCGTTCTACCTGTAATCGGAACCCTGCTGCTGCCTGACATTAATTTACAATTATCCAATCTGGATCGTATGAGCGCTGTTCGCCTTCAGCAAACCAGGTTCATCGCAGTGCCAGTAAAAAATGAAAATCAGAACAGCTCCATCTGGGAGGCTGATGATCTGTATAAATATGGGGTGGAATGCGTAATCACCAGCGTGAGCGATGGAAAGGACGGCATCCTTTTGAATGTTCGTACCGGAGCGCGCGTTCACGTCATTGAAATGGGGAATGGAATTCTGCCTGAATGCCGCTATGAAATTGCTGAAGAAGAGCGTGACATTGATCAGGCAGGAGAAAAGGAAATGCTTGCCTATATCAAACGATCTGTTCACCAGATCAGTACCTCCTTTAAAGGAATGCGCCCAGTTCTTACTCGACTGGAATCCATCAAGGATATCAATTCCTTAATCAGTTTCCTTTCGCAGTATATGAATCTTTCTGCGACAGAAAAATATGAACTGTTAAAAACAGATTCCCTTCGTGAAAGAGCCCTGATGTTTATGGATCTGGTTATTTTGCAGAAGGAAAAAATCGCTCTTACTCTGGAGATGAATGAGAAAATTTCTGAACAGAATAACAAGTGGTATCGAAAACAGGCGTTGAAAGCCCAGCTTGAAGCCATTAAAAAGGAACTCGCTAAAACTGAAGGAAATTCGGATGATGATCAGGATGAAGAAGAACTCAGCTACAGAGAACAGATTGAGATGAGCGCTATGCCTGAACAGGTAAAGAAAGCCATTCTCAGGGAAGCTAAAAAGCTTGAAGATTCTTCTTCTCAGGGAAGCGTGGATCAGGATGTCATGCGCAATTACATCGAATTTGCTTTGGAAATGCCATGGAAAAAAGAAGAACTTCAGCCCTGTGATCTGAAAAAGGCCAGAGAAATTCTGGAAGCAGATCATTATGGTATGGAAAAAGTAAAGGAAAGAATCATTCAGCATCTTGCTGTGATGGCGCTGAAAAGATCGAATAAGGGGTCTGCACTGCTGCTTGTCGGACCTCCTGGAACTGGTAAAACTTCTCTTGGTAAATCCATTGCTAAAGCTTTAGGCAGAGAATATACACGCCTTTCCCTGGGCGGAGTTCGAGATGAATCTGAAATCAGAGGTCATCGCCGAACCTATGTTGGAGCCATGGCTGGAAGAATTTTACAGACGATCAAACAGGCTGGAAAGACCAATCCAGTCATGATTCTGGATGAAATTGATAAGCTGATGCAGGGTGGCTTTGCCGGAGATCCAGCTGCTGCCATGCTGGAAGTTCTTGATCCTGAACAGAATAATTCATTTACAGACCATTACCTGGATCAGCCTTATGATTTATCGGATGTCTTCTTTATTGCTACGGCAAATTCGCTGGATACTATTCCAGCTCCGCTGTTAGACCGTATGGAAGTCATTGAAATTTCCAGCTATACCGCATCGGAAAAATTTCATATTGCAAAAGATCATTTGATCCCTCTGACTCTGGATGAATTTGGAATCAGAGACGATCAGCTGCAGATCAGCGATGAAGCAATTACTACAATTGTCGAAGAATATACAATGGAAGCCGGATGCCGGGGCTTAAAAAAGAGAATTGCTCAGATTGCCCGAAGCAAATCTGAAGAGTTGCTTGACGAAAACACTGTTTTACCAATTATCATTGAATCAAAAGATCTTGAAGAGATTTTAGGAGCTCAGAAACGTCATCACCAGAAAGTAAAGGATGAAAATCCAGCTGGCGTGGTAACAGGGCTTGCCTGGACACCGGTGGGCGGAGAAGTTTTATTCATTGAAACAATGAGCATGCCTGGAAATGGAGCGACTTTAATTACTGGCCAGCTTGGAGAAGTGATGCAGGAGTCTGCTAAAATTGCCCTCAGCCTTCTGAAATCAAGACTTCCGATTGACTTTTTGCCGTTTAAGGAACGCGATATTCATATTCATGTTCCTGCAGGCGCTACGCCAAAGGATGGTCCTTCTGCCGGAATTACCTTATTCAGTGCTCTGGCTTCTTTAGCAATGAATAAACCGATTGATTCGCATATTGCCATGACCGGGGAGCTGACTTTACGCGGCGATGTTGAACCCATTGGCGGACTTAAGGAAAAGCTCTTTGGGGCGATGAGAGCTGGAATTACAAAAGTTCTAATTCCTGAGACCAACAAAGCCGATCTCAAGGAAGTGTCCGAAGAAGTTCTGGATGCTTTGGAAATCATTCCAGTTCGAACTGTAGAAGACGTTTTAAGAGAAACACTGGGGATCACTCTTCCTCCTATCGAAATGAAAATGGACCCATCCATTCGATTTATGATCTGATTTGAGTATTCAATGGATAATCATCGATAGACTTTATATCAATTGGTTGGAATCTGAAAAAATAACAGGAAAAAGATTTGGAAAATATCTGATTAGATAATAGCGATCAGAATCATACAGCCGGGAGCAATCCCGGCTTTTTGTGTTCTTAATTGTTGTTCAGGCAATTTCAATATTTCAGCAAATTACAACAGGTTTCATAGACGTGACAAAGAAAGAAGCATGCCTTAAAAACCATAACAATTCTCCTTAAAGCCGGTTCTTCGTGGAATAACCAGAATCGGATTGATATCATGGACATTGAAAGAGTCGATAAAACTGGTTGTCGAGTAATGAATTCATTAACCTGTAAGTCATCAAAAAATCATACTGAGAATGACTGGCAGCGGGATTCATTAAAGAGGAGAAAAAATGGAAAAAATTAGACTTGGAATTTCACTTTATCCTGAGCAGGAAAGCCGGCAGGAGATTGAAGATTATCTGAAGATGGCTTCAGAATATGGTTTCGAAAAAGTGTTTACTTCTTTATTTTCTGTAGAAGGAAGCAGAGAGGAACTTGTTGCCTACTTTAAGGAACTGACTGATCTGGCTCACAAGTATGGAATGGTCGTATCAGGTGACTGCAACGGAGTTCTGTTTGAAAGATTAGGAGCAAAAGCGGATGATCTTTCTGTTTTTAAAGAAATGGGGCTGGATATTCTGCGGATGGATGGTCCGTTTAATGATGAGCGTGACGTGATTCTTGTAAACAATAATGATGGCTTAAAAATTGAGTTTAATGCTTCGATGAGTGATCTGACAGCAAACATTATCGCCAACGGCGGAAATCCAGATAATATTCTGACCTGTCATAATTTCTATCCGCAAAGATATACGTGCCCATCCATGGAAGCGGTGAAAACTGCCAATGAAATGCTGACAAAACAGGGGATTTCAACAGCTATGTTTTTAAGTTCTCAAAAAGAAGGCTTACATGGACCATGGCCGGTTTCTGATGGTCTTCCAACTGTGGAGGAGCATCGGGATATTCCTGTAGAAAGTCAGCTAAAACATATGATTGCCATGAATAATGTCACTGAAGCGATCTTTGGAAATGCCTTTGCTCCTGAAGAAGAATTCAAGGCGATTAAAAAGACAATGGAGCAGACGTATCAGGAAATTAATGAGTTAGATGCGGATGATCCTTTCTTTGGAAACATGGTTCACGAATGGATTCCGGATGGAAAAATCCGAACGATTCCTTTTAAGCTTCATCTCGATGATGGAATTACAGAAACAGAAAAAGAAGATCTGCTTCGATATCCCATCCATATGGATATGGGTGACTGCATGAATTACATGCTGCGCTGCCGTTTTGGACGAATTCTGTTTAGAGGAAGAGACTTTACTCCAAGGCCATGCTCGAAAGACCATTTTGAACGCGGAGATGTAGTGATCGTTAATGACAACTGCAAACATTATGCCGGGGAAGTTCAGGTGGTTTTAAAAGATATGAAAAATGATGGACAGAGAAATCTTGTCGGGTACATCGATCCAGATGAAATCATGATTTTAGAATCAATTCGTCCAATGGACATGTACAGCTTTATTGTAGAAGAGTAAAAATGATTCTGTTTGAAGCGCTTTATAGAATGAATGAAAGATGATATCTTCATTTATGACAGGTAATCCCCAAATGGTTTCTGTCACTGATCTATGAACACAGATCGAAGGAGAAGAAATAATGAAAGTATTTATCGAAAAAGATTATGACGCATTGTCTGATAAGGCATTTGAAGTCATGAAGGAAGTCCTTGATGAAAATGATCATCCAGTTCTTGGACTGGCTACCGGAAGTTCTCCAGAAGGGCTCTATGCAAGAATGGTTGAAGATTACAAGGAAGGAAATCACTCCTATAAAGATGTAGTGACATTTAACCTTGATGAATATGTAGGAATTGACAGAAACGATCCACAGTCATACTACACTTTCATGAATGACCATCTGTTCAAACATATTGATATTGATCCTGCGAATACTCATGTACCATACGGATCGACTGATGAAGCAGCCAAAGAATATGACGATCAGATCAAAAGCGTAAGTATTCAGCTGCTTGGTATCGGCCGTAATGGTCATATCGGATTCTCCGAACCGGGAACTCCATTTGATGAGAGAACTCATATCGTTGACTTAACTGATTCTACAATCGAAGCCAACAAACGTTTCTTCGATAACGATGTAAACAAGGTTCCGAAACAGGCTATCTCTCAGGGGATTGCGACCATTATGGATGCAGATAAGATTCTGTTAATTGCTTCTGGTGCTGATAAAGCAGATGCTGTCAAGGCAATGATCGAGGGCGAGCCGACGATTGAATGTCCGGCAAGTGCCCTGCAGAATCACAAAGATGTAGTAGTTGTTTTGGACGAAGCAGCTGCTTCCAAACTTACCAGGTAAGATCTGCAAAATCTATGAATTTTCGTCCTGAAAAGGATGATTGCTAGACGAAGTTTCCAACGCGAAGCCTCGTCTTTTTTTATTTCCTGAATTATAAAGGGTTACACCAATAAAAAGACGTGTGTGCAGGTTTCGAATATTTTTGCATTTTTAAAGTACTTTCGGAAAGTTTCGATTGTCGAAAGGAATCAAAAGAAAAATCTTCGATATCACAAATAAAATTTGCAATGAAACGATTCATTATCCACAGGTTGGAGAAGTTTTCAGCGATTTATAATCAGTTCAATGAAGGCAGCATATCTTTATTTATTAACCACTTAAAGCTTCTGGATAGAAACGGAAAGTATTCATTTTAGATTCCGGAACCTGACCTATCCTCTTTCCTGAATTGTAAAAGAAACGGTAAATTGCCAGAAAGTCAAAAGATCATTTTTTTCCGGATTAAATACGGCAAAAGTGGGAAAATTCGTGAAGAAAATTCAAAATATATATAGAATTTGGAATTATTTTATGATTTCAAGCCAAAAATTTGTATTTTTTGTCAAATGCAATTATTTAATGACGGAAAAAAAGAATAAAAGTCCAAAAGGGGGTCTTTAAAACTGATCAGAAATCAAATAAAATGAAACCGGAAACAAATGCCGGAATGATCCGGCAAATCTGTATTTTACAAGTGAAATTATCAGGTGTAGATTGCAGATAACGAAAGCGGCGCAGCCAAATCCCCGGCTCACTTTCACAATGGCCGACCGGTAAACTGGTCAAAGCCAGTAAGTTTATGGATTCCTGTTGTACAGGATGGGAAGGATAAATAAAAGAAATTATGAAAAAAGCACTGATTATCTGTGTTGGTGGTATGTCCAGTTCACTTATCGCCAAAAAAACAACTGAAGAATTGAAAAACAAGGGTGTAGACGTACTTGTAGAAGCAGTTGGAGTTATTGAAGGAGAAAAACACATCCGCAATAAAGACTATGATTTATTCTTAGTCAGCCCACAGACAAAAATGTACCTGAATCAGTTCCAGAGCATTGGTAAGGAAGTTGATGTACCTGTAGTTGCTATTCCTCCACAGGCTTACATTCCTGTTCCAATGGGAATCAAAAAAATGGCTGATCTCGTAGATAAAGAGATCTAAACCATTAAACGTCAGTGAAGGCAAAGGAAAAAGAGCTTCTGACACTTCTTTATCAGAATCGAGATCAGTTTCTGACATCGCAGAAGATGGCGTGGCATCTGGATCTTTCCGAACGGACGGTCCGAACTTACATCAAAAGACTTTCAGGTGAAATCGAAGCCAATGGCGGAAAAATTATTGCAAAACAGGGAAATGGGTATCAACTCATTCTCAACAATGCTTCTGCCTTTGAAAACCTGGTTCATTCAAGTAAGCTTGAGAACCTTTATCAGAAAAATAGTGTGGACAGTGCGCAGGAGCGCAAGGATTTTATCTTACAGAAGCTTCTTTTGGAAAACAGAGCAATCGACCAGTATTCGCTTGCCGATCAGCTTTGTATTTCTGAAAGTACTCTGAAAAAAGATTTCAGCATCTTGCGGCCCCTGCTGGATTCCTACTCATTGAGCCTGATCAATGACAGTGATGGAAAACTAAGAATTTCCGGCAATGAAGAAAACAAACGTGCTCTGATTATGGATTACTTCTTCCGCAATGCGAAGTTTACTTCGATCAGAGAGTACATTGACCATTCTGGATACTTTGATGATGTTCCATCCGAAACTCTTTTGATGATCATTCTGGACGAAACCCGTAAGGAAAATCTCATTCTTTCAGACATTATGATGCAGAATGTCATGGTTCATTTAGCACTGAGTATTAAAAGGATTAAAAGCGGACTCAGACTTGAAAAGTTTTCTTTTAAACCCGGATTTAACCAGGCAAGTGAACGGCGGGCAGCTGCAAAGATGATCGAAAGACTGTCTGATGAAATCGGGATGGCTTTTCCCGAAGAAGAAATTGCTTATCTAACACTGCATATGGCAGTGAAAACTACTGATAAGGGAAATAGAGAAAAGCCTGAAAATCTGGAAAGGGAAGTGGTGGATGTCCTGCAGTCGTTTCATGACGATGGACATTGGGATTTCGAAAGGGACGAACTGCTCAAGCAGTCTCTTTTAGACCATCTACCTCCAATGATCGCTAGACTTCATCAGGGGATCAAGCAGAGCAACCCGCTGACAGAATCAATCACGAACGATGAACCGGCATTATTCAACCTTGTGAAGACTTATTTTTCAAAAATGCCTTCTTTAAAAGGACTGTCGATCTCAGATGATGAATGGGCTTATCTTGCCCTGCACATCATGGCTGCGGCAGAACGAATTGCCGAAAGCAGTAAATTACAGGTCCTTGTTATCTGTGCCACTGGATATGGGTCCAGTCAGCTGCTTCATTCGAGACTTATGAAATACTTCTCTAACAGTATTCATATTGTTTCGGAAACCGGTTATTTTTCACTCAATGATGACATTCTCAAAGGGGTCGATCTGATCATCTCCAGCGTCAATATGGGATCTGTGATTTTTGGAGTTCCTTTTCTGCATGTTTCTGTATTCCTGACTGAGGACGATGTCTCAAGAATTCAGAAGTTCATTGACAAGAGATTTAAGGGACCTAAGTCCATCGGAACCTGTTCTGGACTCAGTCGTGAAAAACAAAGTCAGATCTTTCATCAGTATTTCTCTCGAAAGAGATTTCTGATCTTCGATCACTCCTATACGGCTGAAGATATTGTCGATACACTCGTTTCTCTTATGGCTCACGACGAAGCGGAAAACTTCACCGCCCATATGAAGGATCAGATCCGATTAAGAAACAAGATGGGCAATGTCGCATTTTCGGATACGGTAGCTGTTCCACACCCAGCCATGCCGCTTGCTGAAACGGCAGGATTTGCGGTAGGAATTGCACCCGATGGAGTTTACTGGGACAAAGAGCACCCAAGCATTCGATTTATTATTCTGATGTCTCCATCATACAGAGAAAATGAAGGACTCAAGGAAGTAACCCAGGCGATTGTTCGCCTGCTCGAAGAGGATAAGCGGCAGGAAAACATGCTCAACAATCCGACGTTTGAACAGTTTGAAGCAATGTTCCGACCACTGATCCAGTAGAAAAATATCTGAAGGGAAATTGCTGCATTTATGACCAAGATGGATAACGAAACTTCTCAACTGGTTGCTTTTAACATCATTTCATTCAGTGGAATGGCCAGAGCGTTTGTTCATGAAGCTATGGACGCTATGCGTGAAGGCGATTTCGAACTGGCTGCTACAAAGATGCAGGAAGCCGAAGACCAGCTCGTTGAAGCTCACAAATCTCAGACCGATCTTCTTCACCAGTTTGCCAATGGTGTTGAAATCGAAATCCAGATTATCATGGTTCACGCTCAGGATCACCTGATGACCACCATGACACTCAAAGAAGTTGCTGAAGAACTCAAACCAATCTATCAGAAACTTCATGGCTGCTAAGAAGCTGCAAAACTTAGCACTCTAAGAATTAAGAATTGAAATGGAAGGAGAAAATGGAATATGAGCCGAAAAAGAAGAAAAGGGATTAAGCAGAGTGAAGACCAAATCACTCGCAGACGATTGCAGTCTCTAAAAACACTCTACTTCAACAGATTTCTTGTAGTCCGATATGCGATTGCCTCCTGCTTTTTTGGAAATGCTTTTCTGACTTATCTGGGATGGGGAAGCTGGATTTCTTATATTTCGTTAGCTCTACTTCTGGCTTCGATTTATCCAGCCTGGGAGCTTGGCTCCATATTTGGAAAATCGAAAGTAAAGTATCAGATGTCGAAGCTGTACTGCCAGCTGCAATGGGTGTTCAACTTCGGACTTCTGATCATAATCTGGACCCTGCCAATGGCGCAGGTCATGCCGTTTCTGTCAGATACCCCGCTGGCACGAACTGTAGCTACTGCTCTTGTTGGAATTGGACTGATCCTGCTGTCCGTATCGAATGTTCGATTTAAGAAAATCGATACAAAAACCGATCGGGTTTATCAGCAGATCCAGTTTTATGAACAGAAGTTTGGTCTTCACATCTGATCTTTAAAACCATCATTTTAAAGGAAGATGAATTATGCAAAAACTATTTGATTTTCTTGAAAAATACATGATGGGACCGATGGGAAAACTGTCACAGAAACAGTTTGTCCGCGCGATCATGGCTGCTGGTATGGGTACGATCCCATTTACCATCATCGGTTCTGCATTCCTGATCCTCAACGTATTACCACAGGTTTTCCCAGCTCTTGAAGGAATATGGGCTGCCTCATTTGACAAAATTACTAATCTGTACATGACTGCCAACACATTCACAATGGGTGTTCTGGCTCTGTACTTCAACATCATCATGGGCTTTGAATTAACAAGTATCAAAGCGAATGAATATGATTTAAATCTGTCTCCAATTACTGGAGCCATGCTTTCCATGATGGCATTCCTGATGACTATTGCTGAAATGGTTATCGTTGACGGAACTTATGTTTTCGTTGAAGGCGAAGGCTACATTAGCGGTATCGCTTATGGAAGCTTTGCTAATCGTTTAGGAACTTCCGGTATCTTTACTGGTATCCTGATGGCTACTCTTGCTGTATGGATTTACAAAACTTGTGTTCAGAGAAACTGGACCATCAAACTGCCAGATGCTGTACCATTAGGTGTATCTCGCTCCTTTACAGCATTAATTCCTTGCGCAGCTATCGTATTTGTTGTTTTAGTACTGAATGGTTTAATCATGCTGACTGGCTATGACCTGTTCAACATCATTGCTATCCCATTCTCATTCGTAGGATCAATTGCCGATACATGGTATGGTGTTCTGATTATCAACCTTCTGATCCACGCTCTGTGGTCTGTTGGTATTCACGGCGCTAACATTATCTCTGCATTCTACTCTCCATTTACACTGCAGAACTTCCAGACCAATGCAGAAATCTTCACTGGAAAAGCTACTGGCGATTATGCAGTATTTGCTGGTGAATTCCAGAACATGTATGTTGTCTGCGGTGGTTCCGGTGCTACATTAGGTATGTGTATCTGGATGGCATTCTGTGCTAAATCCGAACAGTTAAAAGCTCTTGGTGTTGCTTCCTTACCATCTGGAATCTTCAACATCAACGAACCACTGATTTTCGGTGTACCAATTATCTATAACCCGAACCTGATTATTCCTTATATTCTGGCTCCAACCGTAGCAGCTGAAATTGCTTACTTCGGAATTGCCAGCGGAATTTTCCCACCAGTAATCGCTAACGTGCCATGGCCAACTCCAGGTCTGCTCGGAGCCTTTATTGGAACCGGTGGAAACTTCATGGGTGCTGTACTGGCATTGATCTGTATCACAGTCGCATTCCTGATTTACTTCCCATTCCTTACAAAATATGACAGTCAGCTTGTTAAAGAAGAAGCTGAAGCTACTGCTGCATAGTAGATCACACTGTCACTTCGAAAGAGGATACGGCGGCAGCCGTATCCTCTTTTTAGAACTTGATTAACATTAAATACAACTTTCCCAGTCGATTAGACTATAAGATTTGCCCATAAACAGGCTTTATCTATAGCCGGGCACCTGCATGGGGTGCCTGGGTTTTAATTTCTTCTGCAGATTGGTCTTGTGTAAAGCCTCTAACCCCTGTTTTTAAGTTCAATTTAGCGGTGTCGGCCCTCGATATATAGGCTTATTTATGGTATAGTAGTTATGTAAATAGACTATA
>NZ_MPJW01000081.1 GCF_001945525.1 Ileibacterium valens | reverse complement strand
GAATATTGTCGACGATAATTCTGGGCCCATAACGAGACAAAAAAGTACCCGAAACGAGCGAATACTTAACCAAAAGTGTTAAGTATTAAATCACCCGTTTTGGGTACTTTTATAAAACCACGAACAATCGGTTCATGAATCTGGTAAGACTTATGATAAATCGCATTGGCCAGGATTTCCTGAACGGCCTGAAATGGATAATTCCAGATTCGCATAGATTCAGGCCGATCTGGCAGTTTGATGATTTTCTCTTTTAAAAATTTGTCTTTAATTGTATCAAGAGCATTTTTCAGCTGAACTTGCAGAGGACCACTGAAGGTCTGCTCCTCCATTCCAGTTCCATCAGGATTAGGAATCCATACTAATTCTGTTCTTGCATAACGAAAGAACTTTTGAGGATCTTTTCCAAACATCAAAAGGCCTACATTCAGTGGCCGGAGCTCTTCGGGAGGACCTTCAATAATTCGTAAATCTTCAGCCAGCTCATACAGGGAAAGTTCAGAATTAGATTCTAACAGAGAACTTCCTGTTTGCCGCAAGTGCTCCTTCATCCGTTCCAGACTGAGATCTTCTACTCTGGCAAGCAGATTCGGTCGATCATCATAAGGGATTGAACTGGAAATATAATAAAGCTCTTTCTCGTCAAGAGGGGAAGCCACAATTGTACTGGATCCCTTGCGGATATAGTATTTCTTTTCTCTGTTTTCAAAGCCGTTTTTATCCAGATGATCTTTCTTTTTCTTAGGAACATTTATACAAGCTTTGTATGGCCGACTATGTCCCCCCTGAACTCGAATCAGAAGAACAGGTTTTTCATCAATTTCTACCGTCTGAATTTCAGGGATATATAATGGTTCGATGAAATGACAGCAGCGGATCACCTCTTTTTGGATTTCATCCAGTTTATTTATAGGAAGCCCAGTAATTGGACGTTCTGGAATACCATTTACCTCTTTGATCCCTACGAAGATATAGCCGCCTCCGATATTATCAATATCATTTGCAAAGGCACAAATTGTATGAACCATTGGGTCTGGATTGAAATTTTCTTTCAATTCAATTCTGGAAGACTCCACTATTTTTCCTTTAAGTAATTCTTCAATATTCATTGGAATGTTCATGAATATTCCCCCCTTTCTTATCTTTCATTATAAATGAACTTGTATGGATCGACAAAAAAACGTCGATAGACTCGATGAAAAAAATATCGAGTCTATCGATATTATAATGTCGGTCATATCGACAAGGGACTTATTTTGTAGAAGCAGACAGTGACTTAGGCGATATGGAAACTACTTTGACACTTTGATTTGTACAGGATCTGCCCGTATTTGAAGAAGTGATCGAACTCATCATGGAACGAAAGATTTCCACAGAAAGATGAAATAACATTTAGCTTCCTTTGAATCCAGAGCAAAACCAAACAGAATACAGCAAAATCAAGTTTGAATTTGCAGATATCAAAATTTTTCTATCTGCCTTTAATTAATGAATCGTGCATTTATGACTTTCAGAAACTTTTCTTTCATCCTAATTTTCTTACCTGTATCGATTACAAGGTATTTAATCTTCTTCAGTATCGATGAATTTTTAGCACTCGATAGAAGAAATATCGATAGACTCGACAAAAAAATATCGAGTCTATCGATGAAATAAATATCGAATTCATCGTCATCGAGGTTTCTAAACTTTGTTTTCTTTATAAAGGGATTTGATTCTGCTTTTGTTATTGGATGGAGCATTTCTGTTTAAGAAGCGGATGACTATACTTTGGAATTTACCAGATCCATATGAGAAAAACATACTTGAAACATCCTCCCGCTTAAAGAAGCAAGGAAGGATGTCACTCAAATTGTTATCTATGATTTTCTTAAATTCGATAGATAACGACGATATCAACTCGACAAACGTCGAATTCGTCAACAAAAAAAGGCCGACACGTTCGATACAAATAGGAAAACAGACGACAGAAGTTAAATCATTTCGTGTTGATGTTATTGTTCATACAATTCTTCCATGAATTTTCCTAGTTATATAGTCTATAAGTTTTAGATATTCCTTTACCATTCTTAAAGTTTGAATTGCTTCAAATCATTAAAAAAATCCAGACTGTCCAAAGAAAATCAGGTTCATTGAATCATGAAATCCTGTCTGCTTATTCTGTGCTGGTCTGGATTGTTGATTGTAAATATGTATTTAAAACTTGAGCTTAGCTGCTTTATCCGATGCTTAACCAATATTGGATGGATAATCAATTCAGCTGGATATGTTTCATTTAACCGTTAACTTCTGAATATTTTCTGCGGCCTGGATGAAGGTTATCGACATAATAGCGAACAGTCAGTTTACCTGCGATTTTGGTTTTTACTTTAGGCTCAACGATAAAGTTGTCTCCTTCAAGCATACTCTCAAGCATGGCATTGCAACATGCTTCCAGATTTTTCGTATTGGGTTCGCATTCATCCATTAAGTCTTTGGCATTTACTTCAATATAAAGCCACAGATTATCATGAGCAGCCTGTTTCATCTCCTGAAGCTTATGTTCATACTTCTCCTGTGTCCATTTTTCCATAATCATGTCCTTTCTTCATCCATCATAGACAATGAAATCCCTAAGTCAATTTTGCCAGTTTTACTGATATGTAAGCGTAAATGATTTCTGAAATAATTTTCGAAATATATAAAAAGCTTCAATTCTGTTTGGAAACAAAAAAACGAGTATAGAAACAAAAGTACCGGTAACTTACCGTACATTTAATTTCTTTACTCGCTAGACTAAGATCAGTACAAAAAAAGCATCCGGATAAACAATCTGATTCTGACTTGATTTATCAATTATAAGATAATTTTGTCTAACCTGTCTTATTCTTGCTGTTTATTCTTATTGTTCAGATCGATGATTGGCTTAATTAAGGTTCAGCCAGGAAGCTATGGCTTAATTACGCTTTCTGCATTCATCATAATTTCAGTCATTTCTTCCATGCTCGCAATACTGCCAGCTTTGAGATCTTTATTCAGATTATAAAAGTCTAAGGATGAGGCTGAAATCATAAGTCTGCATCCGCGTTTTTCAATGGATTTTAATGGATTTAAGATCCCTGGTTCTACGCAGGCTAAATTGACCGCACTGTTATAGAACAAAATGGCATCCGGAAGGGATTCCATATTAGCTAAAGATTCAAAGAAATCATTCATGAGTTTTTCACCTAAACGAGGATTTCCCTGTCCGAAACGTGAAGAATTCAAAATTACAATTTTAGACATAATTCAATTCCTTTCCAAATACAGATGCGAATCTGATTGATCAAAAACTACCAGGCAAGAACTTCAATGCCATCATCAGTGACAAGAAGCGTCTTTTCCCACTGAGCAGACAGCTTTCCATCATCGGTATAAGCCGTCCAATTATTGTCTGCATCAATAAACAGGGAATAAACACCCTGATTGATCATTGGCTCAATTGTAAAAACCATACCGGGGGCAAGAATCATACCGCAGTCTTTGCGTCCGACATGTGCAACCATTGGATCTTCATGAAAGGCGTTTCCGACGCCATGACCACAGAAATCAAGAACAACAGAGTAACCATTACGGTGAGCGATTTCCTGAATGGCTGCTCCAATATCACCGACCTGTCCCCAGGGTTTGACTGCTGCGACGCCTGCTTCAAGACATTCTTTTGTGACATCCACTAAACGTTTTGCTTCTTTTGAAACTTCTCCAATGCAGAACATTCTCGAAGCATCTGCATAGTGGCCATTAACGATCGTTGTGCAGTCGACATTGACGATGTCACCATCTTTTAATTTAGTATCGTCAGGAATTCCATGACAGATGGCATCATTGATTGAAGTACAGCAGGATTTAGGAAAGCCATTGTATCCCAAAGGGGCCGGGATTCCACCGTGTTCAACCGTATAGTCATAAACCAGTTTGTCGATTTCATTGGTCGTCATTCCGGCATGAATCTTTTCGCCGACTAAATCAAGAACGCCATTATTGATTTTGGCCGCTTCCTTAATCCAGTGAATATCATCTTCGTTCTTAATCAGGGAGCGAGGAGGGACCTTTTTATTTTCCCTTTTTAATGTTTCCATCTTGCGGTCAAAAGCCTGATGGCAGTGTTTATATTTCTTATTGGAACCGCACCAGCAAGGTTCATTATTTCCAGGAGCTGAGAATTTTTTTAGTGGTTTCAAAAACTATTCCTTCTTTCTATTCCAAAAACATAAAATACATAGTCAACCAAAAATAAAAATCAAGTAAATACAACCCTGAATTTCAAAATTCGTAAAGAACTGAGAAATCCAGAAATTTTCAAATCTAAAATACATAACCAGCAATCCAATTCCACAATGACAAATAATACAGAAAAACCATCTGCATGAGAGCAAATCCCAAAAGGAGCGCATTCATGCGATGGTATCGATCGATATCTATCTTAATTGTTTATTCGCTTTCTGAATAGGGCTCAGAATCAGTATTGGATTTTGGATCTTTAATCCATGCCGATAACATGCGGTCTTTTCCTGACATATCCTTATGAACCTGAATTTTAGCCTCCGCAAAATATTCTCTGACCAGTTGGCTTAAACGTTTTGCCTGATCATAACCCATTTCAAAAGCCATGATAGATCCTGGAAGCAGGACTTTATGCGCGTTCTTGAGTAAGGAGCGATAAAATTTCAGTCCATCTTTGCCGCCAAACAAGGCGACATGGGGTTCAAAGTCAACGACACTATGTTCCATTTCTTCTTCAGAAGGAATATAGGGGGGATTGCAGACCAGAATATTGCAGTGAAGGTTTCGTTCAATAAAGGGTTCAAGCATATCACCGCAAACAAAGATCGCAGAAGAATTCAGCTTCTGATTATTGAGATAAGCCACCTGCAAAGCTTCTTTTGAAATATCGGAAGCAATGACATCCATCTTTGGTTCTTCCAATGCCAGGCTGACTCCAATGGCCCCTGAACCAGTCGCCACATCAAATACACTCACGTGATCCTGATCTTCAAAATATTCATCGCACAGCTGTAAAACCAGGCCGACCAATTCCTCTGTTTCGGGTCTTGGGATCAGAACATTTTCATTGACGATAAAATCATAGCCATAAAAGTTCTCATACCCTAATACATAGGCTAAAGGAGTTCCTTTTTCCATTTCATGAACGGCTTCTAGAAAGTCGATCTGAACGGCCGGGTTAATGGGATCATCCATTTCCATATACAGGTTAATCCCGTAATGGGAGCAGATTTCATTCATCAAAAGCAAAGCGGTCTGATCGGAATGTCCGGCATCCATCAGTCGTCTTTTGCCTTCGTTGTAAATCTGATGATTGCTGATCATTTAGATCGACTCTCCAGCAAGCTTCGCTTTCTGGTCAGCCAGGGAAAGAGCCTGCATCAGATCTTCAAGACGGCCATCGACAATTCGATCGAGCTGATTGACGTTATAACCAATGCGATGATCCGTAACACGGTTTTGAGGATAGTTGTAGGTACGGATTTTTTCGGCACGATCTCCGGTTCCTACTTTCATCTTGCGTTCACTTTCGTTTTTCGCATCGATTTCACGCTGATGTTCTTCCTTCACACGGGCTGCAATCGTAGCTAAGGCGGTTGCTCTGTTTTCATGCTGAGAGCGTCCATCCTGACACTTAACGATAATTCCTGTTGGCTTATGAATAATACGTACCGCGGAGTCGGTCTTGTTGACATGCTGACCACCAGCACCCGAAGCACGCATGGTCTCGATTTCAAGATCGTTCATATCGATATCGAAATCCTCTTCATCAATTTCCGGATAGCAGAGAACGGTTGCAGTACTGGTCTGAATGCGCCCCTGAGATTCAGTTTTTGGTACACGCTGCACACGATGGGAGCCGCTTTCAAATTTCAGGGTTCCATAGGCATGCTGACCAGTCACTTTAAAGCAGATCAGGGAATATCCACCCGCTTCAGAATCTTCAGCATCGGAGACTTCCACTTTCCAGCCCTTGCTTTCAGCGTATTTGTTATACATACGGAAAAGATCACCTGCAAAGATGTTCGCTTCATCTCCGCCGGCAGCTCCACGAATTTCCATGAAGGCGTTATGTGAATCGTTGGGATCGGTTGGAACGAGAAGCAGTTCGAGCTTATCGATCTGTTCCTGCAAAAGAGGCTCGAGTTCTTCAATTTCCATCATTGCCATTTCGCGGATTTCCTTGTCATGATCCTTCGAAAGCTCTTTGGCTTCTGCCAAGGAATCGCGAGTCTTTTT
This sequence comes from Ileibacterium valens, assembly GCF_001945525.1. Taxonomy (GTDB): domain Bacteria; phylum Bacillota_I; class Bacilli_A; order Erysipelotrichales; family Erysipelotrichaceae; genus Ileibacterium; species Ileibacterium valens. The sequence continues at coordinate 5,288 of NZ_MPJW01000081.1, read as the reverse complement.
ATATTCGTTATACGTATCGACGATTGGAGTCAGTTCATTGGCTTCTCTTCCGAGTTTAGCCATCGTCCTGCGGTCTGAAAGAACTGCCGGATCCATCATCTGATTATTAATTTCATCAAGTCTGGCTTCAAGCTTGTCCAGACGATCTTCCATTTTTGCCATGAGTTTGTCCTTTCTCGTAACTTTAATTATGGCATATTGGCAAACAGGCGCCAATCCATTACAGCATCTGCTTTTTCAATTCGTAAAAAAACCGCAAACATCCTAAAAATTCATATGATTTTATCCTGAGCGATAAAGGCAATGAAGATCAAAAGATCATTCAGGATTATCAGATGAAAATAAAAACTGGAAAATGAATCGGTTGGATAAAGGAATCAGAGCAGAAAAACGAAAATATGACTGTAAATACAGAATCAGTCCATAATCTAACATTCGTGAGCGTGCCAAACGCATGTATAATACAGATTAGAAAAGGCTTGATCCAAACCGCCTTTTTGAATTTCAGTAAAAAGTTCGCATACAGGGCTGGCTTATAAAAAGCAAAAGTTCAAAAGCTATTGAACCAAAAAAAAGCTAGACAGAAGAAATCCAATTTCAAATGAAGCTGGAAAGCAATCAAACGATATTGGATTGAAACTTTTAAGAAATGATCTGAAAAAAATGAATTGAAGAACGAAGTCAAAAATTTGAAAACCAGATTGATCGATTCATTGATTGATTCGTCGGTTCAATGATTTATTGAATCATTGAACCATTCAATCCGGTATCAACTATGAAGATCAATCAAAACGGTAAATGAAATTTCCATAGATCGAAGTCCCATATACTTCAGGAGGTAAATCAGATGAAGAAAAGAGTAAAAAAAGCTGTCATTCCAGCAGCTGGTTTTGGAACCCGCTTTTTGCCTGCAACCAAAGCCATTCCAAAGGAAATGCTTCCAATCGTCGATATTCCAACGATCCAATATATTATTGAGGAAGCTGTTGCAGCCGGTATTGAAGAAATCTGCCTGGTGACCAATTCCTACAAGCAGAGTATTGAAAACCATTTTGACCGTTCCTTCGAACTTGAAGAAAAGCTGAAAGCCAGCGGCGACCTGGAACACTTACGCATGTGTGAAGATATCACCGATATGGTCAACATTGTTTCCGTTCGTCAGAAAAATCCAAAAGGATTAGGCCATGCTATTCTTTGTGCCAAGGATTTTATCGGCGATGAACCATTTGCGGTTCTTCTTGGGGATGACATTGTCGTTAATCCAAAAAAAGGAGCCATTCATCAACTGATGGATGTTTACGACAAGACAGGAAAAAGCGTGGTTGGGGTACAGACTGTTGCCCTCGAAAACGTCAATAAATATGGAATTATCGATCCAGCCGATATGGTCAATGAAAAACTGATGAAGGTTGCGACCTTTATTGAAAAACCAGCGATTGACCAGGCTCCAAGTCAGCTCGCCATTCTTGGACGCTATGTTCTGACTCCGGAAATTTTCGAAAAACTTGAAACGCAGCCAGCAGGTAAAGGACATGAAATCCAGCTGACTGATGCGATTGACCGCCTGGCTCAGGATGAACCAGTTTACGCTTATGAATTTGAAGGCAACCGCTATGACGTTGGAGACCGCAAGGGATTTCTTCAGGCTCAGGTTGAATTTGCATTAAATCGTGATGATACCAGACAAGCTATGGAAGAAATCATTGAAAACTTAGGCTATGTCAAAGATCCAGAATTCAAGAAGGAAAAAGAAGAGCCAAGAAAAGTCAGTGAATAGTTCGCTGGATAAATTAAACTAACATTTATAAAGTCAAAATACTTGATTTCAGATTTCAGAAGAGATTCATATGATCATGTTGAAAGTCATAATGATCATATGAAGCAAAAAGTGAAAATCAGATCCGTTCCAATCCAGAACTAAAAAAGAATTAAAATTCGAAAAAAGAACAAAAATACGAAATCAGGATCTGATCAGCATTCAAATCCGAATCAAATTTTAAAAAATTTGGTAACACCCACAGGAAAAAAGTGGTAAATGAAGAAACAAAGCAGGAAATGAAAAAGGGGATTTTTTCCCCTTTTTTAAATGGAGGAAAAGTCATGGTACCTTATATTGATTCACATTGTCATCTGACCTGTGATGAATGTTATGAAAACGTAGATGAACTCATTGAGCAGGCCAAAGCGGCCAATGTTTCAAAGATGATGATCATCTGTACAAACATCGAAGAATTTGAAAAGGCCTTGCCTATTCGCCAGAAAGATCCGGATACATTTAAAATCGCTTTTGGCTGGTATCCTGAGGATGCTCTGAAAGTGACAAAAGAAGACATGGAGTATCTTGAAAATGCGGCAAAGAATCATCAGATCGATGTTCTTGGAGAAATCGGTCTCGATTATCACAATGACAAATCATATAAGGACAAGCAGATTCAGCTTTTTAAGGATCAGATTGCGATCGCAAACAAATACAATTTACCGATCGCCATTCATATGAGAGAAGCAAGCGGTGACTGCATGGATATCCTAAAAAGTGATCCAAAGACCCGAATTATATTCCATTGTTATTCAGGATCCGCTGAAACACTCAAGGAAGCGCTTAAACTAAATTCACTGATTTCCTTTGCCGGTCCAATTACCTTTAAAAATAATAAGCAGGGTCCTGAAAACGTGAAGATCTGTCCGGCAGATCGAATCCTGTCCGAAACGGATTCTCCATACCTGGCTCCAGTACCAAAACGTGGAAAAAGAAATCAGCCAGCATTTGTTCAGTACACAGTCGGTAAAATTGCTGAAATTAAGGAAATGGATGAAGAAGAATTAAAAGAACAGATTGAAAAGAACTTTGATTCTCTGTTTGCCGCAGACCAGATTCAATAAGAAACCAGATAACTCCTCTGTAACGAAGTTTTCGCTGCAGAGGAGTTTTTATGTTATTCATAAAATGCAAAAAGCTGATTAGCGCAAATTATAAAAATGAGATAGTAAATTGATGGAATAATCCGGAAATAGTTTGAAAATTGTTACATAAGAGATAAAACAAACCAACTTTATGGATAAAGTTATTTTTAGATTAATATGGGTAATTAAGTTATCTTGATGTGATTAGAAAAACACCAGAAACGGCCAAACAATTCATCAAAAATAAATCGTCATTCGATGAGGTTTTTTAATCACGAATAACAAATTAACTATATATTTTTAAAATAATATATTAAACAAAAATAATGATTTAATTTTTATTAAAACTGTATTAAATATTAGCTTTAAAAAGAGACAAACATCACTATATAATCTATCAGGCATGCAGGATTGCATGAAAAACGATTAAAAATCCATCTTTTTTAAGGTGGGTTTTTTATTTAGAAGGGAGGTCCTAAAACAATCTGTCGAGCAGAAAATTGAGAATTCATACATTGTTTTCAAAAGAAAAGCGCTCATCACTCTTTCCAAAACTCAATCAGGAAATCGATAGATAGGACTTTCAGGGAAGAAAAAGAACGCGAAGACAATATGAAATAAACCAGAGAAGTCTGAATGACTTTGATCTGGTTTTTAGCGAATACTGAAATTTTCAATGCTTTGTCTAACGAAGCAGTGACTTTTTCATAAGACAAACTGCTTCTTGGACAAATTGAAATTAGAAAGGAAATCTATGAAAGAAACCTTAAATTGGAAAAAACTGATTAAGGTTCCCAAAAAGCTCTTCAGTGGACTTCTTGCCGCTTCGATGGCTTTCACCTGTGTGGTGGATCAGAACTTTACCACCGTTCATGCGGCAAAGAAGGATCCCATCAGAGAAGAAAAAAGAAACCCGGAGATTAACCCGGAATTCACAATCCAGCATTACCTGAATTTTGAAGCCGTCTCGATGGGGTTAAAGCATGGATCCAATAGAATCACTTATCCATTAAGAGATATTCCAGACTGGGAAAGTAATCCCTGGGATCCTGCAAAGCTTCAGCCAGGTACTGAGGGCACCGAAACGATCACTGGAACGATTTTAGATGTAATCAATGTCGAATCCCGTGGTCAGATTCCAGTTAATGGAACCAATACAGCACCGCTTTATGGAGTAGCAATCAATAGTGATGGCTCATTGAGAACTCATAAAACGAAAAAGGTTCTGTTTGAAGATGAAAAAGTGGAATACTTCAATAAGCCGAATATGAAATATATGAACCGCTTATACAATGAAGTTTCCGAAGGCTCATACAATGAAAACTATACGTTGGCGCAGGTCTGGATTGCCTATAATCTTGAAAACAGCCGCAGCGTAGACGAAAAGGATTTTCATGTCGTCGATGTACCAAAGAAAGTCATTAACAATGAGACCCGGCATGATCCTTCACGGATTATCTTTACCAACAATCCGGAATATAAAGACAAGGAAACAAATCAGGGACTTGAAAAATCGGGCGATGATTATCTGCCAACAAAATTTGGTACGGGTAATAAAGAACATGTCGTTATTTATGTCAAAGAGGGGATGACCATCCGTTTCCTGTTTGATCCAACGTCTTCTGATTATGTTAAGGAGAATGTAAATTTCTTCGACTATGACATTTCAAATGGTGTCATTTATGCCAGCGAGGCTGATGCAAAAGCGGGAACTAATCCTCTTCCAACCTCTGAACAGGAGAAGTCCTTAAAAAATAAGAAACGATTTTCTCAGACTGGAAAACAGGGAATTAACCACCCGGACAACTATCCAAAAAATGCGCAGGGTGCTTATTTCGCATTTGGAAATGTCAATACCGGATCTGGCTGGGGAAGTCAGTTATGGAATAAAGATAAGTTAAGCAATAAGATTAACGGATATAACTCGAGAAATAATAAAGGAACAACCTTTGGTCTTGTTAAAGGTCTGGATACCGAAAATGGGACTCTGATCTGGAATGATGGAGTGGTTGCCCCAGCCATTTTTTCATATGCACGGGATGCAGATGGAAATCCGATTTCTGGAAAAGATAAAAGCATTCGGGGAAAGACCAACTTTGTTCAGAATGAATTTCCATTACGGTTCAACCGAACAGGGGGAACATACATTCTGGATGGTGTAGGCAATACGCAAACGAATAATCTTTCCAAGTTTGAAAAAGTCTATGACCTTACAAACAGTAATGGAACACATAACATAATCTATTCCAACTCCTTCTGGTGTATATGTCAATTGAAAAGTTGCCGAAATATCAATTAAAAAGTTGGCAGCTGCCGATAGGAGCAGCCGCATAATTTTGTTTCCATTTTTCAATAAAGCCAGCTTAGAACCAGAAAGCAAAATGAGA
>NZ_MPJW01000112.1 GCF_001945525.1 Ileibacterium valens | reverse complement strand
CGGGAGAACATGTCTTCAGATGCAGGACATGAGATTATGGTCAGCCGGAGCATTCAGGCGGAAGGAACCTTCGGAGATCTTAAAGAAAACTACAGATACAGCCGATTGAGACGCCGGGGACTGGAAAACGTAAAATTTGAGGTGCTTATTGTGGCCATGGGACACAATATCAGAAAATTAAACAACAGAAATCGGATGAGTTGCCCAGAACTCGAACGTTATGGAAAATTAAAGGAGCAGAAAAGCGAAATCTGAAAAAGATTATAAACAGTCTTTTTGAGTTTTGGCTCTTTTCAGTGCGTTCAAAAATTGACTTGAGCGGAAAAACACATCATAAAACAGGATTGAATCAGATAAAAAGCATAGAAAAAGGGGCTGTAAATCTCGCTGATGAAAAATCAGTCGAAATTTAACAGCCCCTTCTTTTGATTTGCAATTCAAAAGCTGCTGAAATTTCAGGCTTCAATCAGAATAACTTCTTCAACTTCGCCAGGGATTGGATCAGGAGTTGAATCTTCAAAAATTTCATGGTGTTCGCCGACATAGATGTTTGCCGGACGAATCAGCTTTCGGTTGGATTGCCTGTTTTCAAGGTGATGGGCAACCCATCCCGCACATCTTGAAATAGCAAATAAAGGGACATAGAGGGACTGATCAATTCCGAGCATGGCATAGGCAAAACCAGAATAGAAATCGACATTCGCACAGACGTCAGCATTCTTTACTTTCTTCATAGTAGCCACAGCTGCTTTTTCAAAGCGATTCATCGTTTCGAAAACTGTACTCATCCCTTTTTCACTTGCCAGCTTACGGCATTCTTCTTTAATCAGCTGGCATCGAGGATCGCTTTTGGTATAAATCGCATGCCCGATACCATAAATCAGCCCGGATCCATCCCCCCATTCCCGGCGGAGGATCTTTTCGCAAAGTTCCTCGAGTTCCTGATCAGAGGTTTCTTCCGTAATGGTTTCAAGGAGAAGCTTTGTCTGAAGCCCGACTTTGCCAGCTGCTCCGCCATGTTTAGGCCCTTTCAGCGAACCAATCGCTGCGGAAATACAGGAATAAATGTCTGTTCCAGTGGATGAGATCACAACATTAGCAAATGTGGAATTGTTTCCTCCTCCATGATCAGCATGGAGCATCAATAAAACATCCATAACTCTGGCTTCCTGCTGAGTGTAGGGTTTATGATTCCGCGCCATCCAGAGAATGTTTTCTGCAAAACCTCCGGCAGGAAGAGGATAGGCAGTGATTTTCTGGTTGGAGTAAACCGAGAAGACAAATAATGGCAGGCTGGATAGAATGGACAGTCCTTTTTCCATTCGCAAATCAAGGCGATCCGTTTCAGGATCTTCATCGGTTCCAAATAGTTTCAGGATTTCAATCTGAAGGGCATTGAGCAGATTGGTGGTCTGATATTTCTGCCAGAGCAAATCGACATTGAATGCATGTTTGATCGTAAACTGAAAGGATTTGAGTTCATCTTCTTTTGGAAGTCTTCCAAAAATCAGTAAAAAAGCCGTAATTTCATAACCGTGAATGGCTTCGTCCTGTTTTGCCAGACGCACCAGATCACTGATCTGATAGCCTCGATAGATCAGTTGACCATCTATGGGTTTTTTATGGTTTTTAACCATTCGGTATCCAACGACATCGCAAATTCGAGTAAGTCCGACTTTTACACCGGTTCCGTTATCGTTTCTTAATCCCTGTTTGACCCGATAAGCAGAATAGAGGCTCGACTCGATATAGTTTCCATCTTCACATTCCAGATAAATTTCTTTTAAAGTTTTCATATCAGAAATAAAAACGGCTTTCGCCGGTCCCTTTCGTATTCTTTTGAGATTAAATCCATTTTGGATCAAATCTGCATGAAATTATAGCATGAAGAAATGAATTCATGAAAATTCTTTCTTCCACAATTTTCATTTATTTACATTTTTTCTGTCTTTCAGAGGATTGAATATTTAATCAGATCACCCAAACAAAAGATTATCTGAAGTTCATTCTTTCCAGAATCAATCGTCTGATGTATTGGCAAACTTTCATTCGGTGGCAAAAATAATCTAAAAGGTAGATTCGAAGTCAAAAAGTTTGAAAAGTATTTCATGTGTTATGAAAAGATTTTCTGTTTTTCACACATTGCGTGATAGAATGGAAAAAAGTTTTTTGGCGGGGAATCCCGCTTAAGCAAGGAAGGATATGAATAAGATGAAGAAAAATCTGACTCAAAAGATTCTGGACAGCCATATTTTAGAGGGAACCGCCAAAGCTGGCGAGCCGGTTGTAATCCGTATTGACCAGACTCTGACTCAGGATGCCACCGGAACGATGGCCTATATGCAGCTTGAAGCTATGGGTGTTGATCAGGTGAAGACAGATCTGTCTGTTTCTTATGTTGACCACAATACATTACAGTCTGGATTCATGAATGCCGATGACCATGCATATCTGCAGTCGGTTGCCGCCAAACACGGAATTCACTATTCCAAAGCAGGAAATGGAATCTGCCATCAGGTTCATCTTGAACGGTTTGCAAAGCCAGGAAGCACTTTGCTTGGATCAGATTCACATACACCAACATCAAGCGCTGTCGGTGCCATTGCCATTGGAGCTGGCGGGCTGGATGTAGCTAAAGCCATGGCTGGTATTGGTTACTCAATTCCATATCCACAAGTCGTTGAAGTTCGTCTGACTGGCCATCTTCAACCCGGTGTATCTGCCAAAGATGTCATTCTTGAACTTCTGAAAAGAAGAACCGTTAAGGGCGGTGTTGGAAAGGTATTTGAATATACCGGTGAAGGTCTTAAGGACCTCAGCGTTTATCAGCGTGCAACGATCACCAATATGGGTGCTGAACTTGGAGCGACTACATCTGTATTTCCAAGTGATGAAATTACGCGTGAATTCTTTGAAAGACAAAATCGCCTGGAAGATTTTATGGAACTGAAAGCGGACGAAGGCGCCGAGTATGATGATGTTGAGATCATTGATCTTTCAGCGCTCAAACCAGCTGCAGCCTGCCCGAATTCACCGGATGCAGTCAGGGATATTGAAGAAATTGCGGGTCAGAAAGTCGACCAGGTTGCCATCGGCAGCTGCACCAACTCCGGTTATGAAGATATGATGAAAGCGGCTGCAATTCTTAAAGATAAGAAGATCGCTCCAGGAGTTTCTCTGGTTATTTCACCAGGCAGCCGCCAGGTATTTATGAAATTGATGGAAACAGGCGCTTTACAGACCTTTGTAAAAGCAGGAGCGAGAATTCTTGAGTGCACATGCGGTCCCTGCATTGGTATGGGCCAGTCTCCAAAATCAGATGCCGTATCTTTACGAACATTCAACCGAAACTTCTATGGCCGTTCTGGAACAAACTCTGCCGGAGTCTATCTGGTTTCTCCGGAAACCGCTGCAGCCAGTGCGGTTGCAGGAGTGATCACCGATCCCCGGGATGTAGTTGTGGATGAAGAAATGGAAAAAGAACCGGTATTCATTGATGATTCCATGATCTATGCTCCAAGTGAAAACCCAGAAGAAGTTGAAATTATTCGCGGACCGAATATTAAACCTCTTCCGGTCAATGAGCCAATGCAGGATGAAATTGTCCGTAAGGCAGTGATCAAACTTCCGGATAATATAACAACGGATCATATTGCTCCAGCCGGTGCTGAAGTTCTTCCTTATCGTTCAAACATTGAGAAGCTATCCACTTTCGTCTTTAGAAATAATAAAGAGCATTTTGATGAAGTGTGCAAAGCAAATGGCGGAGGAATCATCGTTGCAGGTGAAAATTATGGCCAGGGCAGTTCCCGTGAACACGCAGCTTTAGCTCCAATGTATCTTGGAATTAAAGCGGTTTTAGCGAAATCATTCGCTCGTATTCATCTGGCCAATCTGATCAACTTCGGTATTCTGCCTCTGACTTTTGTTAACTCTGATGACTATGATCGAATCGATGAAATGGATGAGTTGAGAATTCCAAATCTGAAATCTCTTGAGTCAACGACCGATCTGGTACTGGAGAATCTGACAAAAGGTGAATCCTATCCAGTCAAAGCCATGATCTATGAAAAGGATGTTCCTGTTTTGCAGGCTGGAGGAATGCTGAATTATATTAAAGCAATGCAGTAAGTTCTGTCATTGTCGGTTCAGTTCGTTCAATATAATTTGAACAAGGTTACAGATACTTCAGAATCTGCGGATGGCTGTAAATTCTGAAAGTGAGATTTCGGAAATAATCGAGTAAATCAAAGACGGCATTCAGGTGAGTGCTGTCTTTTTTTTACGCTTGTCTGATGAGATACTGAAAGAAACAGTCGTTTAGAACAAATATAGAAAACAGGATGAAATAATTGTTCATCCGAAAGGAAACTGTTTCTATGACACCTTCAAACAGAAACAATGCTCCCCACAAAACAATAAAGAAAAAAAGTCAATCTAAATCCCTTGATGTTCCAAAGCTGCACCAGCGCAGTCGTCAGTGTGAAGAGTACACAGGGTTTATTAACCCATATTTTATTGATAAGGTCCGTGATGATAATATCTCAGAAAACCAGGAAGTTTTTTATTCCAGAACGATCTATCAGTCTGATCCGGTTGAACACCAGGCTTCTAGCCGTATTATCCGGACCACAAAGAAAAAACCCAAAAAGAAGAAAAGACATTTACGAAAAGGATTATCTTCGTTATTGCTGATGGGTTTGGGATTTGGTCTGCTTTTAGGCGGCTATAAACTTTATCAGTATAAAGATCAGGAAGGATTTCGTCTTGAGCAGGCTGCACTCCATCGAAAAGTGGATGATATTCTGGCCAATTGGCAAGCCCATCAGAAAAGTATTGATGCCATCAGCAGACCGGATGGAATCAGTGAATCAGATTTTCAGAAGCTTAAGGAAAAAGCCTCAGATCAGTCAGCGATTGAAATGCTCAAAGCAATCCCAGATGATCTTACGATTACAGACGTGATGATAAAACAGATGGAAGAACTTCCTGATCCTGGCAATGACTATTCGAAAATCATGATGAATCTTGCTTCAATTCCTGCAGAAGTAGTGAGTATGGCAATAAGACAGGAAGAGGCTGTGGATTTTGCTAAAAACTATCCAGATCAGGTAAATAAAAATCCTCAGGCAGATTCATCAATAATCCTTGAAGAAGCGCTGACAAACTATCCGGATTTAAAAAGCTGGGATGAACGCTGGGGTTATTTACCATACTCAACTTCAAGAATTGCAGATCAGGGAAGTCTTGCCATTGTTCTTTCCATGGCTGCCAGTCATCTGACTAATAATCCTGCCTATACACCGGTTTATTTTGCTTCAGTCCTTTTACCAGCAAATAATGATCAGACAAGTCCGATTGATTCAAAAGACAGATCCCAGGTTGAAAGCCAAGACCCGTTGATGAATTCTGGTGAACAAAATGTATCAGATGAGCAAAACGAACTGACAGATCATACATCCCAATTGGATCAGGAAAATTCGGATTCTAGTTCAAAGTCGATTGCAGCAGATGATCTTTCATCTGCGATTCAGGCTTTGGAAAGCGCAGGTATATATGCTTCAAAAATGGATGTGAATAAGGAAACGATCCTTGACGCTCTGTATGCAGGTCATCCGGTCTTATTAAGAGTCAATGGCGAACCATTTGTTGGTAGCAATCATTGGGTTTTATTAACCGGAGCAAGAGATCAGCAGATTGTTTTACTCGATCCTTCGAGTATTGAAAATTCACAGACACTGTTTCATCCCGACTCTCTGGCAGCTATGGCTGATGAAGCCATTGTAATAGATCAGAATCAGTTTGTATCGCCGCCCGCGGAACAGGACTTATTACAGGAACAACCGGAAAAATCTTCTGAAGATTTGCCAGAACAGTTAGCTGAGCAGACCACTCAGGACGATGCTCAGACTGAATCAGATACTCAAACAGATATTCAGCCTGAAATATCATCAGAAAACCCATCAGTAATACAACCTGAATCCCAGGAAGAAGTTCAAAATCCAGACCAACTCCCGGATTCTGAACCGGAATTCGAATAGATTATTCCTTTGGAAAATCTGAATTTTCAGGATACTTTAAAGATTCAGTCTTCTCAGAACAGAGAGTAAATCCAGGGACTAAAAGCGTTTTGAAGCCATTTAAATAAAAGAACTGAAATGAGAATCGAAAGAAAGTAAATCAGAATTTAGAAAAAGAAAATAAGAAGGAAGAATAAAGAAAGAGATTATTTGTATGCTGATAAAAGATCGAATCAAAAATAGCAGGCTGTCTCCGGCAGAACAAGGAATTGCTGATTTTCTGATCGAAGAAGCCGAACGAGTAGGGCAGCTAAAAGCAATAGATGTTGCTCAGGCGACTTATACGTCTTCACCTGCAGTTGTACGATTCTGTCATAAGATGGGCTTTTCAGGCTGGAATGAATTTCGGGATGCATTTTATAAAGAAGCGGTTTATCTTAATCGTCATTTTCAGGACGTCGATCCAAATATCCCTTTTCATAAAGGAGATTCAATGATGGAGATTGCCGGACGGATTGCGACTTTATATACAGAAAGTGTTGAAGATACTATGGAACTGCTGGACCGAAAAGAGTTGGAAAAGGCGGTTGATATTTTATCCAATGCAAGAAGGATAGCCGTTTTCGCTGTATCAAATGTGATCTACTTCGCTTCGGAATTTGTTTATTATCTGGAAAAGATTGATAAGCTGGTCCTGTCTCCTAGCCTGAATGGAGATGTTTACTATAATGCCATGCGGTTGGAAAAAGAGGATGCAGCGATTATATTATCGTATTCTGGTGAAACTTCACAGCTTCGAGGAATTGTAGAGATTTTACATGAACAGAATATTCCTTACGTAGCAATCACTTCAATTGGCGGTAATTCAGTTTCAGATTATGCTTCAGCCGTTTTAAATATTACAACCCGTGAAAAGTCATATTCGAAGATTGCTGGATATACTTCGGCAATGAGTTTTCATCTTATTCTGGATATTCTTTACAGCTGCCTCTTTGCCAGAGACTATTCGAAAAATCTGGATTATAAAATTTCCAGGTCCCGTTTTGAAAAGGATCGAGGAAACACCCGTAACGCGATTCTGAGAGAGAATACTTCTCTTAGCGTCAGCGAAGTCGTCCGGAATATGAATTCGCGAAAGATCAAGAAATAGGCAAGACGATGAATAAGCCAGACTGACAGATCAATATAAACGAAAGCCTGAACAACCTTTCTGTATCAGAAGCAGAAAGGCTGTTCAGGCTTTATTGGTTGGCTGTCACTGTAAACAGATTCCAAAAAGAGCCGGATCAGGAAATTAATCCTGATAAGACAGCTTGATTTCTCCCAGACTAACCTGAATATCAATATTCAATGGCACAGGCGGAAGCATTTTCTGTTTTAAATCAGAAACGCTGTTTGGTCTGATTGAGACATTGCCAAGGTCAGAATGGGCGTTTATTGATGAGTTTTCACGATCGATTCTCTGATGCAAGTCAATTGTTATATTCCCCATGGCTAAATCTGAATTCAGGGAATCGGAAACTGTTCCATCAAAATTGATGTTTCCGGCATCATTATTGAGACTCATTGTTTTGAAATGAGATTTCTGAATTTCAATATCACCGGCATTGCAGTCTGCATTCAGGCTTTCAGCTTTGATATTATCAGTAAGAATATTTCCCATATCAACACTTGCAGAGATACGATTCGATTTAAATCCCTTCAGAATCACGCTCCCAGCATTGACTTCAACCTCGATGGTGTTCAGATCAAAGGGAACATAAATCTTCAGTTCAGGTGAAGACGGATTTCCAAAAGGAAGGTTAACCGCAGTCATATCAACGCTTAATGTGTCGTTGGTTATGCTGAAATCATACAGGGACGTGTTGTCATCAGAGTAGTCTCCATTGTTGGTCACCATCTCAAAACGATTCGATTTTTCGATCACTACATTTCCAATGGAAGAGTCAATGTCTATATTTGAGATGTTGTGATGATCGGAGAGATCATGAACCTTGTCGTTTGCAAAATGTTGAGAGTCAGAAGCAGCTTCCTGTTCCTGTCTGGAATTCTTATCTTCATCCATTGAGTCATGTTCTATGGACATCAGGGCCGTTTTGTTATTGATTCCAATCGTCACTGTAGGCCAGCTGAGTAAGCGTTCAGGATCATTTGATACAGCCAGAGCAGTTCCTGCGCAAAACAGACTTCCTATGGCTGCGCAGGATAGAGCAGTGATCATCCATTTTTTCACGGTAGTTTCTCCATTCTATATTCTGTTTCTTTTTTTGAAGAATCCTTATTGATTCTTCGTTTTTCTTATCACTTCAAAGTTTCTAGATGAGATATAGATCTCAATTAATGAATCTTTTCCTTATTCTGTAAAAGCGTTCTTTGATTTTTGAATCCATCCAGAAAACTCCTTTTTTAAGTGCATTCCAGGAAGCCGGAATAAACTTTTTAAAGTAGATTCTGGCCAGATGAAACAGGAGTATGACAGCTGAAAGGCAAAGAAGTGCTAAACCAAAGTCAAAGATGGACCCTAAAAAGTCTGTTGAAGCTAAAAGCAATGCTTTATAGACAAGCGGCAGGATGGAAATCCCAAAAGCCAGAATCATCACCCCAATCATCATTCCGAAAAGCAGAATCATCAAAAAGGCCATGAAAAGTGTCAGAAAAACCATTATGACTGCGACAAGGATCATTGCCAGCAAAACCAGAACAAACGGACTCAGAATCAAAAGGCCTAACCCAATCAGAATGCTGTGAATAAGAGGGCGCGAACTCCTTTGTATCTGGTTGTATTGGTCCTGTTTATAGAGCTCCTGATTATACAGCGAACAATTATTGGATTGATATGGATCTCTTTTGGGCAGAGAAGATTCATATCCTCCAGACTTTGGAAGCTCAGGCATCTGTATGGAATTGTCTAAAGGATTGCTGATCCCTTCGTCGAGTCCGGACCTCAGAGATCTCGCGAACTCTTCTGCCAAAGGAAGTGTAGCCATATAATCACTGACACCACTGCTTTTGGCTTCTTCAATGTATTCCTTGACATACTCCAGGGCTTCCTGCTTTTCAACATCAGGAACACCTGTAAGAAGCTGCTCCAGTTGAAGCAGATACTCTTTTTCGTTCATAAACTATGGGGCAGCGGCAGGAAAGCTGCCCGACTCCTTTCTTATATTTATCGTGAATTGAGCTTATGTTCATGCAGACCCATCCGCCACATGACATGAGTCTTTATCAGACTGAATGACTGCACTGATCTTTTTGACAAGATCCGCCCACTCTGCAAGCAGCTCAATATAATATCTCTTTCCTTCAGGAGTGATCGCATAATAGCGGCGGTTGCGTCCATCATGATTCAGATCATAAACATCCAGAAAACCCTGCTTTTTCAATCTCCGTAAAACTGGATAGAGAGTGGATTCCGACAATCCAAGAGGGATCGCAGTTGATTGCGTGAGCTTATAACCATAGGAATCTTCCTGATCCAATGCCGCCAGAATACACATTTCGAGCATCGGACCGCTAATCTGAAAAGCCATCGGTGAGTCCCTCCTTTCCGGCAATTGACCGACAATGATTTGTTATCAATATTATACAATGTATAATATTGATAATTCTAAAAAAATCGAAAGTTTTCAAAAAGTATCTCAAAAAACAAAGGTTTAAAGTCTATTGATAGAAAATGGTTTATAAGCCATAGATGATACTTTTTTAATATGGGCATCAGAACGCCGGCTGTTCTGAAAGCGCTTATTATATGCGTGATCAAAGGTCCGATCAACCTGAAAAAAACATAGACTGCAGTCCTGACAGGCAAAAAAGAATTTGCAAGGAGAGAGTATGTTCCGATTTAAATTTATCTCAAAAACAATGTCTGCACTTGTCGTATTATCGACTCTAACCACACTTTGCGGATGTCAGACAGCGCCATCCGCAAACAAAACGAATAATAAAGAGACTAAAACTGCAGCAGCAAATGATTTCGGATATTGGAAAGCCGATTCAAAACCTAAGGAAGTTCTGACAGAATTTGTTGAAAATGCAGTAAATCCGGATTCAGAAGGTTATATTCCTGTCGAAAACAGAATTGCGGTATTTGATATGGATGGCACTCTGCTTTCTGAAACCAACCCATATTATTTCGAATGGATGATGTTCTTTAACCGGGTTCTCAACGATGATACCTATACTGCGCCTGAAGAAATCAAAACATTCGTTACCGATGTGGCTATGCCAGCCGTTTATGCCGGCGATGTTTCAGATGAAATTGATGCTCAGTTCTCGCAGTATCAGGCCAAGGTTTATGAAGGGATGAGCCTGGATGACTACTATGACTATGTTCAGGATGTTTTCATGAATCTGCCAGCCGATGGACAGGAAAACATGACCTATGGTGAATCATTCTTCATGCCAATGCGCAATGTGGTTGATTATCTTCAGGATAATGATTTTGAAGTGTACGTCGTCAGTGGAGCAGACCGCTACACCACCAGAGCAGCTGTCACCAAAGAGCTTGGAATACCAGCCAATCATGTCATTGGATCAGATACGGATGTGAAAGGAAGCAAACAGTCGGATGAAGACGAAGATGGCGAATTTTACACCTGGCAAAGTGGAGAAGAAGTCGTACGAACAGCCGATCTGAAAAAGAAAAATCTGAAGACCAATAAAGTTACTGCAATCAATCGTGAAATCGGCATTCAGCCAGTTCTTGCCTTTGGAAACAGTTCAGGCGATGAAAGCATGGCTCTTTATACGATTAACGATAATGAATATCCGGCAGAAGCATTCCTGATTTTGTGTGATGACGAAACCCGTGATCATGGAAATAAGGAAAAAGCCGCTTCTACAAAAGAAATGGCAGATAAAGATGGATTCAATACCATCAGTATGGAGCAGGATTGGACCACCATTTATCCCGAAGAAGCTAAGATCACCGACAAATCGAAGTAATTCAGACTAAGAAAAAAGGATCGCCTTAGATGCTTCTTAAAGTCAAGTGATTTCTGTGAATCAGAAGCTGATATGACGAATCATTAGTAAGAATAAGCAAAGGTAAACGAAACGAAAATCAGCCTCTGATCTGCTAAGAATAACAATTCAGTCCTTAATGAAAGCTCATTGAATGAAGGGGCTGTTAAATTTCGACTGATTTTTCATCAGCGAGATTTACAGCCCCTTTTTCTATGCTTTTTATCTGATTCAATCCTGTTTTATGATGTGTTTTTCCGCTCAAGTCAATTTTTGAACGCACTGAAAAGAGCCAAAACTCAAAAAGACTGTTTATAATCTTTTTCAGATTTCGCTTTTCTGCTCCTTTAATTTTCCATAACGTTCGAGTTCTGGGCAACTCATCCGATTTCTGTTGTTTAATTTTCTGATATTGTGTCCCATGGCCACAATAAGCACCTCAAATTTTACGTTTTCCAGTCCCCGGCGTCTCAATCGGCTGTATCTGTAGTTTTCTTTAAGATCTCCGAAGGTTCCTTCCGCCTGAATGCTCCGGCTGACCATAATCTCATGTCCTGCATCTGAAGACATGTTCTCCCG
>NZ_MPJW01000203.1 GCF_001945525.1 Ileibacterium valens | reverse complement strand
AAAATTGTAGGGGATTCCTATCGTCTGAAAGATAAGCAATTTGAATTTCGAGAGGACTAAACAGTCCGGCCTCCCCCCAGGCGCCCGCGCGAGTGCAAATTGGGGGAATAGAGAGGGGTCAGGTATTGGCTGCTATAGTTAATACCTGACCCCTCTCTATTCCCCCAATTCATTACCCAAACTGTTAATTGTTTGGTTGCCCAAAATGTTAATAAATAACTTGACTCCGAACAGAAGCCAGAAAGAGAGAAAAAAGAAAGGAAACTATGCGAATAAAAACAATACTGAACAAATTGGCTGCCTGGTCAATCAGCGCGTTTATGGTATTTAACCAATGTGGTCTGGATGCTTTCGCAACCGGAACGGATGATGGTTCGAATACTGGAAACAATCCGACACAGAGCGTGGCTGAGCGAAATCCGGATGCGGATCCAATAATCACAATTCAGCACTATCTGAACTTTTCAGAGCAGACGTTAACAAACCTGCCAGACGAGTTTAAAACAGAAACAGATGGTGATTATTTTGCTGAAGCAAGTCAAAATATTTTAATTCCCTGGGTATCAAATAAGCTTGCAGTATGGAATACAAACTTTCGAAATGGTACTCTGCCAACGAATCTGACAAATACTGGCATAGATTATAAGCTGAAACGTGAGATGGATCCTCATTATTCATTTGATGTGATTGATGCAGGTGGTGGTAAATACGAACTAAAAACTGAAAAGAAACTTTACAAAATGTTCAAGGATGACACCACCAACTATCTAAAAAAGCCTCAAATTCGTCATATGAATAAGCTGTATAATTCGAAAAATGAAAATGCCTATAATCCGAATTACACATTAAAGGAAATCTGGCTGACTAAAAAAACAGAAACACAGGACGATTCAAATTCGATTCAACAGGCAGATTTTGATATCGTTCCAGTACCAACGTTAGAAATTGATGGAGTACAAAGACACGATCCTTCCAAGATATTGTTCACCAATGACATCAATAACAAGCAGCTCGCCAGTGCTGTAAAAAAATCCACAAAGGATGGAATTACCTGGGGTGAGACGGCCGATGGAAAAATAATTATTCATGTATCTGAAGGGCTTGTGATTCGGCTTGTGTTTGAACCGACTGAAGGAACAAAGGAAGTTGGGACGGTTGATTTCTTCGACTATGACATCACTGATGGATGGATTTATACAACTGAAGCTTCCGCAAAACAGGCTCTTAATTGTTATGTTGCTGGAACAGACAACACTGTTCCGATAATAACGAAAGAGCAGATTGAAACATTAAATAGTAATGGTGGAAATTTTATCAGAAACTCTTCAGGTGTTATAGAAGGGATGCGAATTCCTTCGGAGATGCAAAGCCTGATCAATTCGAACGAAACACTGTATGTTGCAACCTGGCATCAGGGAATCAACAGCTTAGCTGGTAATAAAACTCTTGCAGAAAATTATCTTGCATTCGGTAATAATAATGCCCGAACAGGTTTAGGAAATCTGCCATGGAGTAATGATTCAGGAAATTCAAATTATTCGATCACACCAAATAAAACATATGGTACAAACCGAATTGGGATAAATTTATGGGGTGATAACTATACAGCTGGCGTCAATTTAAAAGGCGCAACTTTTGGCCTTGCAAATTCAATGAATTCAGACAGCAATGCAGAAAATCTGATTTGGAATATTAGATCTCCGGAGATATTTTCCAAATCACCTGTTGCCGGTAAAACCGTTTATCCACAAGGAGAAAATGGTTTTAAATTAGGATTTAACCGACTTGGCGGAACATATACTCTGGATTCGGTCGATTATAATGGCAATCAGGTAGGTAACTACTCGAAGTTTGAAAAAACTGTAGTATCAGTCGGATCTAAATCCTCAGAAATTTATGCGAACCGCTTTTGGCCAATGGACTTAGTTGGGCAAGATTCAACAACGATTAAAGCTGGAAATGATATTCGTTTTGGAAGCAGAACAGAATCCGATAAACGAGTTGCGGTTGGTTTAAAGGATATCGATCTAAATACGAATAGTGGTCAACCAGATGGAGGAATAGCACCCAAAAATTCTGATTGGGATAGTGGAAAATTGCCTGAATCAGATTTTGATGGGGATCATAATCCATACTTTGGTATGAAAGTTCAACTTCCATTCGTAATGGAAAATGGGTATTCAGCACCACTTCGATACTTCTTCTATGGAGACGATGATATGATCGTTTTCCTTTCGAAAGCAAGTTTTGATGAAAATGGAAATGTTGACGTAAACTCTATTGATCCAGCTTCGACTGTAAAAATTGCAGATATTGGTGGAGTGCATTCTTCAATGGGAATGTACGTCGATGTCTGGGATTTCATCGAAGAAAAGAAAGAAATTTCTGGTTTAAAGGATACCTACGGTACCAATATCTACTACTACGATAATAACGCTCTTCAAAACTCAGATGATGTCAGCAAAGTTGTATATGAAAACGTGGATGGAAAACAGGTTGATACAAGGCCAAAATCTCAGGCTTATGTAATGACTGTTTATTATACAGAGCGTGGAGCATCAGGTTCTTCCTGCTTTATGCGCTATTCATTACCGTTCGAAGAATTATCTGTTGACGAAATTACCATGCAAGGAGAGATTCAGGTTTCAAAAGATATAAAAAGAGCATCTGGAAATTCATCGATTAAAGATGATTATCGCTATGTATTTGAACTAGAACTCACAGAACCTGGTGGAACCCCATTCCTTAATACATATCCTGTTGAATTTATTAAGGATGGAAAGCCATGTGCGACAAATCATGTCAAGCTGATTGGTGATCATTATCTCTTTACTCTTGATGATAATGAAACTATGCATATTACAGGTCTTCCAACACTGGGACCTGTTGAAGAAGGACAAGATCCCAGAGGATATCACTATAAAGTCACGGAAATTGGAATCTATAAACCAGATGAAGTCAATCCTGACTATGTAGCTCCAGGAGGCACTCTTAACCCATCAGCTGAACGACAGGAAAATATAAAGGAACACACTTTCCCTCTGTCTGAATCGGATGAAACTACAACTTTCCAATATGGAAAGATCAATGCGACCAGCGAAGAAGATGGGCAATACAGAGAGCCACAGATTGGCCTTTCTTTTGAAAATATCATCTCAAACTTTAATAAAGTTAAATTCATCAATGCTGAAAACCCTGCAGTATTGAATATCAGGAAACTTACTGATGTCAATCAGCCAGACGATGAATTTGAGTTCAAGATCAAACTTACGGATAAAAATGGAGACAGTCTTAAAGAAGTTCCATATTTCCTGAATGGCAAAGAAGTCATGAATGAGTCAGGTACTCCTCCTTTACCAGCGGCTTTGGCTCCAAATCCTGAGGATGGATTATTCCATATTCGGATGAAGAAGAACGATACTTATACTCTTTATAACTTGCCAAAAGGTGTGAAGTATGAAATCGTTGAAAGTCCAAGTGATCAGTATGTGGTTGAAAATATACAGGTTTCGGGTGATTACGTTGAAATCACAAATAAGGATCAGGGTATTGTCAACGGAACTATTAACGGACCAATTGATACTACTCCGGAAGCAACAGTCACTTACACCAACAAACTGACTCCAAATACTAAAATATCCATCCCAGTAAGTAAGGCACTTACAGGAAGAGCAATTAATGAAAACGACGAATTCAAGTTTGAAATTTCTGCAACGGGGGATGCTCAAACGCCAACTTATGCGGATAGTACAGCTAAATTAAAAGAACTTGAATCCACAATTGTTTCCATTAAAGCAGAACAGGATACCGACAAAACTTATGTATTCAAAGATGCTTCTTTTGGTCCACTGACTTTTATTGAAGCAGATCAAAACAAAACATTTGATTTTACGATCAAAGAGTTAAATACAGATCCACTTGAACAGATTACTTACGATGCTTCTACTTATACAGTTTCCATGAAGGTAAGAATGGATGGAAACAAAGTGGTTGTTGATGAAACATGGACTAAAGATGGAGAACCTCTTGCAGGAGATGCAGATAAAGTTGCTGCATTCACCAATGAATTCATTCCAGAAGCTATCGTTCCAACGAATTTCAAAAAAAAGATTCACGGAACTTCTGTTGCCGGAAATGAATTTGTATTCACTCTGGAAGCTTTAGCAAGTAAAACTCCTGATAACCAGGATATCCCAGTTGCCGATGTTCCAATGCCAGAAAAGAATGCAGTTACGTTAGCAGCTGCAGGTACTGAAAATGAAACACTTGAAGGAACTTTCGGGGATATCAAATTCACCAAGCCAGGAACTTATAAGTATGTTATTCGTGAGACAAATCCGAACTTGGATCATGTGGTTCAGGTAGTTGGTGAAGTCGGATTTACAGTGACTGTCACAAAAGACCCAGACAGCGATAATCTGACTTCAGAGGTTGAATATAATAACGATCCTAATACGACAGAAATCGTTCTGGTCAATACCTATCAGAGTACAGAACTTGTGATTCCTGTTCTTAAGACTCTAGACGGTCGAAATATGAAGGAGAGCGACGTATTTACCTTCGATTTATATGAAGAAGGCGACCTTGATAAACCAATTCAGACTCTGACTTTGGATTCAACAAGTATTTCTGAACTTAATCTGAATTCAATGTCTGGTCAATTCCTGCCGATTACGTTGAACGAAGTAAAAACCTATAACTACGTCATTAAGGAAAGAAAATTAAATGATCCTCAGATTGAATACGACGCTACACCAGTTGAATTATCGGTAAAAGTGATAGAAGATTCTGATACTAAACAGCTCAGAATTGAATCGACGGATTACGTTAAAGACAATCCGAAGAATGAGGGAAACGCCTCCTTCACAAACAAAGTAAAATCGGAAACAACATGGGCTCCAACAACGGTTAACAAACAGGCGATTGGTGTCAGTCCAGCAAACTTCCCATTTGAAATGTCCATTGCTGCTAAGGATGGAACCAATATTGATGTGGTTAAGAATCCTCAAGCGCAGAGTGTAACGAGTGCCGCAGATGGAACTGTAACATTTACACCATTTGTATTTACCGATGAAGGTGAATTTACTGTTACCGTCAATGAAGGAACATTGAATGATGCAACTATCAATGCGGATACGCATTCAGTAACCTACGATCTAAATGTTCTACGAGATCAGAATACTGGAGAGCTGAGTGTAAAAGGCTCTGCAAACAATGCGGCTCCAGTACCAAATGGATCTGAAGTATTTACCAATGATAAAGGAATTCAGATCTATAAGAATCTTCAGTCTGGAACTGGAGAAAATGGTGCCATCACTGATGCAGATAGAAGTGTTGAGTTTAAATTTAAAGCGTCCATTACGGATACAGCAGGAAATCTGCTTACCGGTTTAGACCTGGATCTGTATAAAGTCGATAGAAATATTTATGAAACCGGAAAGATGGATGGAGCAGTCAGCCAGAAATTTACGAATGGAACTGAATTTACTCTTAAATCCACACAGGTAGCTGTTATCAAAAATGCGCCTTATAATTCTCAATATATTATTGAAGAAATTGAATCCGCTCAGCCAGGATTTGTACTGACCAGTACTGCAGGTACTACTGGAACGGTAAATGAGGATGCAGTTTCAGTCTTTACCAACTTGAAAAAGGGAACAGTCAAAGGACAGATCCAGGCTTATAAGGAACTGAGTGGATTTGATGGTTATCTAAACGCTCCTGAAACACTAAAAGATTTATCTCAGTTCAGCTTCACAATTTTTGCAGCTGGAGAAGCACTCGTTGAACCATTGTCTTTAGAAAATGAAGATAAAGATAAAGACGAAAACAACGAAGGTGACGAAGGCAGTAAGGAAGAAGATCCTGAAGGTGAACAGAATAATTCGAATCAAGATGGAACAGACAATTCAAGTTCTGAACCAGTTATAACTGATCCAAAAGGATCGGATCAGACTCAAGGTGAAATCACTCAGAATCCTGCAGTAAATCCAGATACTGATCCTGTAGTTGAATCAGAACAGTCTGAAGATCCAGGAAATACTGAAGGAGCTTCACCAGAACAAGCTCAAAATGGCAATCCAGAAGAGCAGCCACAAACGGATGCGACGAATCAGTCGTTAAGAAGAATTAAAAACCTGAATAAGAAGGAAGTATTGCCAGCTGATAAGGTGCCTCTGCCTAATCCAGCAACAGTCAATGCTTCTGCAACTGGAGAAATCATCTTTGGACCAATCGAGTTCACACAGGCCGGAACTTATAATTATCAAATCGTAGAAAACAATGACGGTAATGATAATTATCAATACGATTCAAATAAGGTGAATGTTGCCGTTGATGTCGTTGAAGACAAAGATGAAAAGGGCAATGTAACTGGTTATTCGATTAAGAGCATTACTTATACGTATCCAGGTGGATCAACCAGCAAAACCCCATATACATTCCATAACGAATATATTGGTAAGCCAGCACTTGAACTGACTAAGACTCAATCTCTGAATGAAACGAATAACTTCATTACAGATCCTTTGAAAGCAATTGCTCAGGATACAGTCACTTACCGGATTACGGCTAGTGTTCCAGCAACTGCCACCGCGGCAGCTAAAAACGTAGTCATTACGGATAAGATTCCTTATGAAGCCGTTTCTGGTGATAAGAAAGCCAGATTGGCTTTAGTTCAGGACAGCTGGGGTGATGGAAAACTGGATGCCGCAAATGAAACCATTACCTGGGAAGTTGGAAGTATTGCTCCAGGAACTTCTGTAACCCGTTCATTCACGATGAAAGTTCCTGAAGTATCGACCATAACAAAATGGTCTAATGCCGCAAATGCTCAGTATAACAACCCACCAACTGGTGATGATGGAACACGAGATACACCTCCTGTTGATGTTGAAACGCAGCCAGCCAAGCCAACCGTTGAAATTGTTAAAGCGCAGGCGATCAAGTTAAGCGATAACGATTCTTATGGTTCTTTTAGCAAAGAAGCAGATTCTGCTGAAAAAGCACCTGGTTTAAGCAAGAAAGACCGTGTTCGCTATGAACTGATCGTAACCAATACAGGTACGGCAACAGCTCACAATGTCATCGTGACCGACAAAGTACCAGTATCTGATGGTAAGTCATTAACATTCATTCAGGCTCTGAATAATGGAGAGTATGATAAAGACACTTCAACCATTACCTGGAATGTCGGTGAGCTTGGACCGAAGGCTTCACGTTATCTGTACTTTGATGTTGAAGTTCCACAGGTTAAGCAAGCAACAGTCTGGGAAAACATTGGACATCTGACCTATCAGGATCCAGAAAATCCAGACAATCAGATTCCAAAAGATACAAATAAAGTCTTTGTAAAAACGGATATACCAGATCTGAGTATTGAAAAGACTCAGTCGATCGATGAAAAAACATTTGTCACTTATAAAGACCCTGCCTTACAGGCTAAAACTTACGATGTCGTGACTTACAATCTGAAAGTGACCAACACTGGTAAGGCTGAAGCTCATGACGTTGTTGTCAAAGACCCAATTCCTGTTACTCCAGTTGAACCGAAAGATTCCAAAGCTGAACTCAGCTATATTTCAGGATCCGCTGTTGTCGTCAAGACCGATGGAACCAAAGTACAGCTTGGTCAGAATGTGGAAGGAACTGTGATCTGGAATCTTGGAACATTGAAACCAGGTGAAGAAGTCAATGTTCAGTTCAAGGTGAAAGTTCCAAAAGTTGAAACCTTCACCAAATGGAAAAACGTTGCTTCTGTAACTTATTCCAATAACCCGAATAATCCGGAAGATCCAGATGAACCTTATGAAGAAATTCCAACCAAAGAAGTATTCGTAGAGACTGATGCGCCAAAGGTAACCATCCTCAAGCAACAGGCAAAGGTGGAAAAAACATCTGGAAAACAGAGTGACTTTACGACTGATTTATTATCCGTCGAATCTGGAGATACGATTATCTATCAGATCACCGCAGAAAATACCGGAACTGGAACTGCAGAAGGTGTTGTAATTACTGATACCTATCCAGTTCCTGAAGGATTAATTCTGATTGAAGATTCATTAAAAGCGGATGGCGGCAAGCTTTCTGCTGATAAGAAAACCATTACCTGGAATGCTTTTGATTTAGAACAAGGGGCTAAAAAGACCGTATCGTTTAAGGTACAGGTTCCTAAAGTCACTTCCTATCAGAAGTGGACCAATGTGGCTTCCTTAACCTATGAAAACAATCCGGATAATCCTGAAGATCCAAAAGAACCGAAAAAAGAAGTACCAAGTGATCCTGTCGATTCAGAAACGAATGTTCCTGAAGTGATCATTAAGAAATCACAGGACAAGAACCATTCTGGAAAATTTCAGGAAACAATTCTTGATGTTGAAGCCAATGATACGATCACTTACAAACTGACCTTAACCAATACGGGTAAAGCCGTAGCTAAGAGTGTTCTGGTTAAAGATGAAATTCCTGCCGGACTGACTTATGTGGATGAAACATTAAATCCAGCAGGAGAAATCAAAGGAAATCTGATTTCTGTCAATGTCGGTGATATTGAAGCCGGACAGAGTAAAGAAGTGACATTCGATGTCAGAGTTCCAGCTGTTAAGAAACTGACACGCTGGAGAAACATCGGTACGGTTTCCTATCCAAACAATCCGAAAAACCCGGATGATCCAGAAGACCCAAATAAACCGGATGTAGAAGAACCATCCAATCCAGTTGAATCTGAAAGTGATGTACCAAACCTGATTATCGAAAAACTTCAGGCTAAAAATGATGAAGAGCTGACAAAAGACATGCTGCCAGTGATTGGTGATGACATCGTGACTTATCAGATCAACATCAAAAACACTGGAAAAGCTGTTGCGAAAACACCAACCATCAAAGATTCAATTCCTGCAGGACTTACTCTTGTAGAAGGAAGCATTTCGAATGGCGGAAGTGTTGATGAAAATGGAGTAATTTCTTGGACTCTTGCAGATCTAAGTCCAGAACAAACAGGCAGTGTAACATTCAAAGTGAAGGTTCCATTTACTGAAAAAGCAGCCTTGTATCGCAATGGATCTTCTGTAAGCTATCCAAACAACCCTGAAAATCAGCCAGGACAACCGGATAAGGATATTCCATCCAATGATGTTTATATCTATACTCCAGAATCCGGTGGACCAAAACTTTCTATTCATAAGAATCAGTCGGTCAATGGCTCCACTCCAACTGAAGCTAAACTCAATGCCTCCTCAGGAGATATTGTGACTTACAACCTGACGGTTACGAATATCTCTAGCAAGGCAGCAGGTAATGTTGTGGTTAAGGATGTCATTCCTGAAGGACTGGTATTTGTCAAAGATTCCATTAATGAATCAGGCGTTCTGAATGGCAATGAGATTACATGGAAGTTTGAGAGACTTGAACCAGGAGAATACAAAACCGTATCCTTCAAGGCTCAGATTCCGCAAGTCAAGAAAGCCACAACATGGAAGAACGTCGGAGTAGTGACTTATAACGATCCAGAAGATCCGGATAAGCCATTTGATCCAGAACCTTCCAATGAAGTCGAAGTAGAAACCAAACTGCCAGCAATCCAAGTTGAAAAACTACAGGCATTAAATGGTGAAGCACCAAAGAAAGATAAGATCACCGATGCCAAAGCAGAGGATGTGATCACTTACTTTGTTCGTGTTACCAGTACAGGTGAAGCAGATGCCAAATCTGTCAAACTGACTGACGTGATTCCTGAAGGTCTGATCTTTGTAGAAGGCAGTATTTCAGATCAGGGAATCCTGAACGGAAATATCGTTGAATGGGATCTTGGCGATCTCAAACCGGGCGTAAGTGTAATGCGATCCTTCAAGGTCAAAGTACCAGAAGTCAAGGAAGCTTCGACATGGGTTAACGTCGCTTCGGCCACGTATCCAAACAATCCGAATAACCCGGATGATCCAGATGAACCGGATACTCCAGAACCATCCAATCCGGTTGAATCCGAATCAAATGTTCCTCATCTCAATATTGAAAAGGAACAGTCAGTTAATGATGGAGAATTCACGAAGAAGATTCTTTCGGTTAATCCAGAAGATACAGTGACCTATAAGCTGATCATTACCAATGATTCAGATGCCACTGCAAAGGATGTAACCTTAACTGACCGAATCCCTGAAGGACTGCAGCTGATTGCTGATTCGATCAGTGATCAGGGCAGCCAGAAAGATGGATTAATCACCTGGAAGCTTGGAGATATCGCAGCTAAGGAAAGCAGAAGCGTTACCTTCAAAGTCAAAGTTCCAAGTGTCTCTGAAAAGAGCAGCTGGACGAATGTGGCTAAAGTAAGCTATCCAAACAATCCGGATAATCCTAAAGATCCTGAGGATCCAACAAAACCAGGCGGACCGGATAAGGAAGATCCTTCCAATGAAGTTACGATTGAAGTCCCAGTCGATAAGCCGAATGTGATCCTGCGAAAGACTCAGATCCGCAACCAGGGCAAGGCAACCACATCCAAACTGAGTGTTAAGGATGGAGATATAATCACCTACGTATTAACAGCTTACTCAAAAGGAAATGTGGCAGCTGAAAATGTTCGGATTGAAGATGTCATCCCAGAAGGACTGACTTACGTTGAAGGGTCCATCTCTGAAGGCGGAATCATCGAAGGAAATAAACTGAGCTGGTTTAAGGAAATTCTTGAACCAGGCGAATCCTTTGAAGTTTCCTTCAAGGTAAAAGTACCAGCTGTAAGCAAGGATACTTCCTGGAAAAACATTGCTATTGTGACCTATACGAATGATCCAGAAGGCGAAACTCCTCATCCATCCAATGAAGTGGAAATTGAAGAGCCCGTCATTCCGGCAAATCCAAAATATCCTCCACGCAGGCCAGGTTCGTCTTATAATGGAAGACCGACTAAAGCCAGACCATCCAAAACTGCAGCCAGTACCCATCCAATCCTATGGACCGGACTAGCCATGGTTGGTTTAGCCGCAGCTGCTGGACTTTATAATTCGAATTCGAAGCGTAGAGATAAGAAATCCAAATAAGTCTGTAAAGAGAAGAAAATTTAGAGACGGATCTAAAACTGTATTTTAAAATCAGTCTTTGTGAACGATCTTTGAAAAGTTTCAATTACAGATAAAGCAATGAATGAATAAACAAAGAAGAACCTGTATCCAAGTGGTCATGTTGACCACAAAGGATGCAGGTTCTTTCTTTGTCAGCAACAAAGTTCAATTATTCTGGATAGAAGAATTGTCATACAAAGAAATATTTAGCCGAATTGAATTCTGTATCTGATTAATGAAAATAAGCAAGAAAAAAATGCGTCAAATACACATTTATATAAATCAAAAAATGCACAATAAATGCGTATAAAATCCATAAGCAATGTATAATGACGTTGTTGGTATGGTAAAACCTGAATAACTCAGAAATACGATGCCACAGGAGGATAATGACAGCTATGTCAGTTCTGAAAATTAAAATTGTGTAGGATACTGACAACTCTTAATTAAGAAGGAGACAGCACTATGGAATATATGGTCATCATGATCATTTGCCTGGTGTTAATGCTAACGTAAAACCAACCAATAATTGCAGCGAGAAATGCGCCAATTTTGGTTGGTTTTATTTTGATATCCTTCTTATAAAAGGAGGACAAAATGAAACGAAATCAAACCACCCAGCTTA
>NZ_MPJW01000085.1 GCF_001945525.1 Ileibacterium valens | reverse complement strand
TCGAGGGCTTGATCGAAGCAAGCGAAGTGAAGAACACAAAGAACAAAGACAACAGACAAGAAGGATGTCGCTGATGTTTGGTTTTGAAAGATCCATGGTGTGGTCTTGATGGCAGAATGGAAATACCTGGTTACATTCCGCACCCAGCAGTCAAGCATTCTAACGGCGACGATAGTGAACAGCGAAAATAGCAAGAGGCCATGCAAAAAGCAAGTCGATCTGAACAGAGTGAATCTCTTCGGATCGGCTTTTTTCTATTCTCTGAAATGTACTAAAAACGCTTCAGATCAACTTAGGATCTTAGCTGGTATTACTGCCAGATTGTTTTTTTATTCGATTTAATCGTGTCTGGTTAAATATAAAAACTAGTTCTGCGTGATCTGCGTGGATACTGGAAAACAATTTTAATGATATAGAAGATTATTTTTTAAAAAATTTGTTTAAGATTTTTTGGATTCGTTTTTCTTTGCTTCTGCTTCCTGATTGTTTAAGAATGCAGCGAGTGTGACTAACAGCAATGGGAGTTCATCTTTTTCATTATCAAATTCGATTGCATAATGATCACTCATATGCCAGGGCTGTACTGAAATGCGCCCAACGACTCCAAATCCTTTTTTCACTTTATAGCTCCAGCCTAAAAGGTTTCCTTCGATGTTCCAGTCAAGTCTGGTGATATGCAGGTGTGAGCCCAAAAGGGTATGATCCATATACATTCGACCAATCTTTTGTCCATTTACAAACAGGTTATAGCCAGGAAACAGAGGATCCATTGACTTTTTGATTGCGGCGACTTTCTTTCCCTGAGCATTGTCAACACTTAGTTCTGTCGTCAGGGCGATTAACGGCGTTTTGACCGAATAAATGACCTGACCTTTTTCATCGAATACATTAAATCCATCTTTGAAAGTAAAAAATTTCTGCGCAAGATAAATTTTAGCCATAATTCTTCCTTTCTGCCTGAAATGTTTCAGGCTGTGTTCTGATTCATCATCACGCAAACCGTACAGATGTTCCTTTGATATGCCTGTTTTTCAATACGAAATATTCTTCTTTGTATTGATTACCTTCTTTAAACTCAGAATGCTCTACGTCTTAAATTGTTCACTTTATCAATCAATTACCAAACCACTCCCACAATTGCCCAAAAACAGGATATTTATTTATACTCTCTGTGTTATGATAGACGCTGTATATAAGCGAGGTTATTAAAATAAGATGTCAAAACACGAATTTCATCTCGATTTCTGTGGTCGGGGGATCACAGTAGAAACCGGTGAAATTGCTAAACAGGCTTCTGGGGCAGTTCTTGTCCGATATGAAGAAACTGTTGTGCTTTCTACCGCTGTTGCGGCCAGTCAGCCAAAGGAAGGATTGGATTTCTTCCCGTTGACGGTCTCTTATGAAGAAAAGCTTTATTCTGTAGGAAAAATTCCTGGAGGATTTTTAAGAAGAGAAGGTCGTCCTTCTGAACACGCGACTTTAAGTGCCCGAATGATTGACCGCCCAATCCGTCCGTTATTTGCGGAAGGATTCAGAAATGAAGTACAGGTTGTCAATACGGTTTTATCGGTTGATCCGGATGTGACTTCCGAAATGACGGCAATGCTTGGCGCTTCACTGGCATTATGTCTTTCCGACATTCCTTTTAATGGACCCATTGCCGGAGTAAAGGTTGGATTAGTCGATGGAGAATTTATCTGTAATCCAACTGTTGAACAGCAGGAACGTTCAGAGATTGAACTGACGGTTGCTGGAACGGCTCAGGCTTTAAATATGGTTGAAGCCGGTGCCAAGGAAGTCAGTGAAGAAGTGATGCTTGCTGCGCTGATGTTTGGTCATGATCGAATCAAGGAACTTTGTGCATTCCAGGAGCAGATCGTTGCTGAATGCGGCAAGGAAAAAAGAGAAATTCCATTATTTACATTCGATGCAGATCTCGAAGCTGAAGTTAAATCAAAATACGAAGAACCAATCCGTAAAGCTGTATCCATTCAGAAAAAACTCGAACGCTATGAAGCCATCGACAAGTTAGTGGATGAAGCAGTTGCAGAATACGAAACGGCTGAATATGAATCTGAAAAGGAAAAAGCGGATATCCTCAAACAGGTATCCAAAATCTGCAGGGCCATTGAAGCCGATGAAGTCCGCCGTCTGATCATTGAAGATAAGGTTCGCCCAGACGGCCGTCAGATTGATGAAATCCGTCCTTTGAATTCTCAGGTGGATCTGCTTCCTCGAGTTCATGGTTCCGCCATGTTTACCCGTGGAGAAACTCAGGTAATTTCAACTACAACTCTTGGCGCGCTCAATGAAAATCAGATCATTGACGATGTCACTGAAGTCGATAATAAACGTTTTATGCATCACTATAACTTCCCGCCTTATTCCGTCGGTGAAACTGGAAGAATGGGATCACCAGGACGCCGTGAAATCGGTCATGGAGCACTTGGTGAAAGAGCATTGCTTCAGGTTCTTCCTTCTGAAGAAGAATTCCCATATGCAATTCGAACCGTAGCTGAAGTGACTGAATCCAACGGAAGTTCTTCTCAGGCTTCCATCTGTGCTGGAACCATGTCCTTAATGGCAGCTGGTGTTCCAATCAAAGCCCCAGTTGCAGGAATTGCCATGGGTCTGATTATGGATGAAAATACTGGAAACTATACGGTATTAACTGATATTCAGGGTATGGAAGATCACTTTGGAGATATGGACTTCAAGGTAGCGGGTACTGAAAAGGGAATTACTGCCTTGCAGATGGATATCAAAGTTAAAGGAATCACCCGTGAAATCTTCGAAGAAGCATTAAGTCAGGCTAATAAGGCTCGAAAGGAAATCCTGGCCAATATGCTTGAAGCCATTCCGGAACCTAGAGCTGATGTATCCAAATACGCGCCTAAGATGGATCAGATGAAGATCAATACCGACAAGATCAAGGATGTCATTGGACCTGGCGGTAAGATGATTAACAAGATCATTGATGAATGCGACAACGTCAAGATCGATATCGATGATGATGGAAGCGTAACGGTTTATCATATGGACCGCGAAGCTATCAATAAGGCGATGAAACGGATTGAAGAAATCGTTCGTGAAGCCAAAGTCGGTGAAATCTATGAAGCGGAAGTTGTTCGTATTGAAAACTTTGGAGCCTTCGTTCGCCTGTTTGGAAACACCGATGGATTACTCCATATTTCTAAAATCGCTCATGAAAGAATCGACAGGGTTGAAGATGTGCTCAAACTTGGAGATATTGTTCGTGTTAAGGTCACAGAAATCGACGACAAGGGAAAAGTCAGTGTTTCTGCAAAAGCTCTGCTTCCAAAACCGGAAGGATTTAAGGAACCAAGCGAAAAGTCCGACCGCTATGTAAGCCGCCGCGGCAATCATCGTCCGGACCGCCGTCCAAGAAATGATCATCCTTCTGCAAACCGCAGACCCCGTGATGATCACAAGGAGGACTAAAATCAGAAAACATTTGTTTCTGACTGAATGGATCAGTAAGATTCCTGTTGACTGAAACTGTCTTCTGAAGCCTTTATACAAGGCGAAATCATTCAATTTATTAATAAACAGGTTTGCCAGGATGAATCCGATTTTGGCAAACCTGTTTTGTTTTATGGTTTCACTTTTGATGCCTGCAGGAATATACACCTATTCCATGCTAAACTATTTCTGAATCATTATGCCTTTTTGATTTAAACTGAATGAAGGAAGATTGTTTCAAGAGAAAAATCATGCTGAAAATTTCAGGCTTCAATCATTTTTTACCATGAATGATTTAAGCTGTGATTCTGGCATGATCTGAAAAATAAAGGAGTTGTTTTAATTTTATGGATTTTCGTAAACTTGCTGAAAAGTACAGAGATTCCTATTTTAAGGATCTCAACACACTTGTAGAAATTGAATCAACAAAAGATGAAGCCAAAGCCGATCCAGCGGCTGGAATGCCTTTTGGTCCAGGACCTCGCAAGGCTCTCGATACATTTCTCGAAATGGCCGATCGCGATGGGTTTAAAACCGAAAACGTTGATGGTTACGCAGGAACGGTAACATTAGGTCAGGGGGAAGAATCTGTTGGAATCTTAGGACATCTGGATATCGTTCCATTGGGAGATGGCTGGACCAAGGATCCTTTGAAAGTGACCTTTGATGATGGCTATGTATTTGGTCGTGGTGTTTTAGATGATAAAGGACCGACATTAGCTGCCTACTATGCAATGAAAATGATCCGTGATGAAAACCTGCCGTTAAAGCGGAAGATCATGCTGATCGCAGGAACGGATGAAGAAAGCGGATCAGCCTGCATGAAGTATTACAAGAAGCATGGAGAAATACCAACTCTTGGATTTACTCCGGATGCTGATTTTCCGGTCATCTATGGAGAAAAGGGAAATATGCATGTTTCTCTGAAGTCCAGTGATCCGACAAAGATTCGCTATTTTAAAGGCGGACTGCGTCCAAATATCGTTATTGGAAATGCTGAAGCGATAGTGGATGTCAATGATCCAAAAGAAGAACTCTTTGACTTTTACTTAAAGAGCAATGGTCTGAGCGGATCAATTTCAAAAGAAGAGGATGGAGTTCATATTTCTATGGAAGGCGTTCCTGCTCATGGTTCTACTCCATATGAAGGCATCAATGCCGGAACTCATCTTCTGAACTTCATTGCTGAAGCGTATGATGATCAGTTAGCCCGTGATTATTATGAACTTCTCAAGGACTGGAAAGGAAAGCCGGTTGGAATTGAGAAAAACGGCGTATTCATGTCTTTTCTGACTATGAATCCAGGAATTATTGAATTCAAGGATGGTCAGGCGTACGCCTTAGTCGATATTCGCTATCCAAATGATACGACCCCTGAAGTCATTGCCAAAGGGTTTGAAGAAACCTGCCAAAAGCTTGCAAGCGATATCGTTCCTACGGTTGAATATGCTGGAGATCCATTATTTGTCGATCCAAATTCAACACTGGTTACAAGCTTGATGAATGCCTACAGTAAATATACCGGCGATACGTTTACTCCGGCGATTACCATTGGAGGCGGAACCTATGCCAAGGAATTCGATCAGTTCGTTGCCTTTGGCCCAGTAAAACCCAATGAAGAAAAAACGACAGACCTCTTTGTCGGAGGATGCCATCAAAGAGACGAGGGAATCAAAGCGGATGATCTGCTTGAAGCAATGGCCATCTATGCTGAAGCCATTTATTCCCTTGCAGGTGAATAGACGATGAGAATGCGCCGGTTAAAATGGGCGGAAGATTACCTGAAAACCAGCCCATCGCGCATGATGGAACCAGAAAAAGTCAAAGGCCGCTGGAAAAGAAAATTGAAAACGGATGGTGCTTTGCATGTTGAAATCGGAGCTGGCAAAGGAAGTTATTCTCATGATATGGCCAGGATGAATCCTGAGGATGGGTTTATCGCGATCGAAAAAAATGAATCTGCGGCCGGCATGATTTCAAAAAAATACGATGAATCTCCATTGCCTAATCTGAAAATGATCTATGGGGATGCAACCGATTTAAGAAACTGGTTTCAGAACAGGGAAGCGGATATCATTCATTTAAACTTTTCCGATCCATGGCCAAAACGAAGAAACGCCAAAAGACGTTTATCGTCTCCGGCATTTCTTGATCAGTATCGGGATATTCTTTCGGAAGAAGGAGAAATCTGGATGAAAACCGATAACTCATCCTTATTTGAATATTCGATTCTTCAGATGCTGCAGGCGGGATTTGAATTGATCGACTTTTCAGTCGATTATCGCCGCGATGAACATCCTGAAGATGCAATTACGGAATACGAAAGAAAATTTATGGAAGCCGGCAATCCGATTTATCGGAGCGTCTGGAAAAAGGGGAGAAGAAAAAATGATTGATCTGCATACTGTTGAAGAATTTAATCAAGCCATTGACAGCGATAAGCCAACGGTAGTCGTCTGGTCTGCCAACTGGTGTCCGGATTGTGTATATCTCAACCCGCTGCTGCCAGCCATCGAAGCCGCCAATCCGGATTTCCAGTTTGTTCATATGGATCGTGATGAAAATCTTGATCTGGCTATTGAACAGGAAATTCTGGGTATACCCTCTCTTCTGACTTTTCAGAATGGAAAAGAAACTGGACGTTTTGTTTCCAAATTAAGAAAGACACCAGAAGAAATTCAGGAATTTTTAAACAAAGTAAAGGAGAAGTTATAATATGCCAAGCTTTAAAGAGTTAATGCAGTCCTTCCTTTATGAAGATGTGGCTGATGATGACGAAGATGAAGATGATTACATTGAACCCATCACAACACCTGATGAACACCGAAATGGTTCTCCATCAGTCAATTTAAGTCCAACACCAACTGAACACAATACTGCGCCGGCCTATACGCCTCCGGTTTCTACCTCAGTCAATAATCCTGTTCCATCAGATTTAAGCATCAGTGGATTATCCAATAACATGGTAGCCAGTGAAGCAGTTTTGCAAAATAAGAGTTCCATCTTTACTGGACTCAATATGGA
Source organism: Ileibacterium valens (assembly GCF_001945525.1). Lineage (GTDB taxonomy): Bacteria > Bacillota_I > Bacilli_A > Erysipelotrichales > Erysipelotrichaceae > Ileibacterium > Ileibacterium valens. The sequence goes on along the minus strand of NZ_MPJW01000085.1, from coordinate 5,187 downwards.
AGATATTTCCAAACCAGAACCGGAAAAGGAAACTGAACCGGAAAGCCGTCCAAACAGCGCCTATCGCTATGACCGCCGCAAAATCGCAAAACCAGTTCGCCGTCAAACCAATGAATTTGAATATGAAGCCGTGATTTCTCCGATTTTTGGAAATATGGATGACGATGACAAGGAATTTGAAGCGGTTCATGATGCAGTTAATCTTCCAAGACCTACAGAAGAAATTGAAATGACTTCTGTGATTTCACCAATGTTTGGAAGTGGAAAAACCGCTGGAATTGAACAGGCTCCGGTCGAACATATTCCAGCCTATCAGCCAAAACAGAAAGTAAACAAGAAGAAAAAAGCTGCCCCGACCCGGGATGAAAAGAAATCGGCTTCCTATGCTCAGCCTTCCACGAATGCAAAACCCATTCGTGATGTAGCTGATCTTTTAACCCGTGAACCCGTCAGCGCACCGGCTGAAAAGAAAACAGCCGAACAAAGCGAACAGCTTTCCCTGGAGTCTAACAAAGCATGAGTTTTCATTTTACAGGAATTAAGGGAACCGGAATGGCTGCTTTAGCCGAGATCCTTTATGATCAGGGCAAAGAAGTGCAGGGTTCCGATATCGAAAAATATATTTTTACGGAAGATGGTTTAAGAGATCGAAACATTCCGATTTATCCATTTGATCCAGAGAATATTCACGATAATGATACGGTCATTGTCGGACTGTCCTTTGGAAAGGATCATCCGGAAGTTGCAGCCGCTTTAGCAAATCCGAGCGTTAAGGTTTACTGGTATAACGAATATCTTGGTCATCTGCTTGAAGACTATACTTCAATTTGTGTTGCCGGATGCCATGGCAAGTCAACGACTACAGGAATTCTGGCCAGTGTTCTTTCCTTGGGAGATTCTACCGGCTTTCTGATCGGGGATGGCCATGGTCATATGCCTGAAGACGCAAAAAACTTTATTCTTGAGTCCTGCGAATTCAAGCGGCATTTTCTGGCTTATCATCCTGATTATGCAATCATCACCAATATTGAGCTTGACCACATGGATTATTACAAAGATCTCGATGACTACATTTCAGCCTTTGCGCAGTTTGCCAGCCAGATCAAAAAGGGAGCAGTCATCTTTGGCGATGATCCTTATCTAAAAGATCTTGATTATCCCTGTCCAATCATTACCTATGGACTTGAAGAAGGAAATGATTACCGGGCCATCAACTTTGTTCAGGGTCATGATGGAATGGAATATGATGTTGAACACGATGGAAAGATCCTCGTTCATGTCACTTTAGATGAAGTGGGCTATCCGTTCTTATGGGATTCATTAGGAGCGTTTGCAATGGCCAGCCTTCTTGGTATGAAACCGGAAGCCATTGTCGAAGGCCTGCAGGCTTACAAGGGAATTAATCGTCGGTTTGTGATCGAAGAAATCGGTGAAAATGTCTTAATCGATGATTATGCTCATCACCCGACGGCAATTCACAATATGATTGCAGCCGCTAAGGCAAAATATCCAGACAAAAAGGTGATCGCCCTGTATAAGCCGGACCGTTATTCCCGGCTGCAGTATTTCCTGGATGGATTTGCAAAATCGCTCAATGAAGCCGATCAGGCCATTGTGCTCGATTTCCCGGCAAATGCCAGACCCGAAGATGAGACGATCACTGTGACGATTGATGATCTTTTAAATAAGCTGAACGATGGAATGCTTCTTGATATTTCAGAAGAATCCGCCAAAAAACTCGAAGAGATGGGACCAGCGGTCTATCTGTTCATGTCGAGCAAGGATATTTATCTTCTTCGCGATAAGCTTAAGAATAATCTGTCAAATTGATAAGAGATGTTTAAGGATTTGGAACGCTTTTGTTTCAGATCCTTTTTTTACAATAATCCTGGACATGAAATCAGACTGATCAGAAGGTTCGATAATTCATCTTTGGCCGATGCCATTTCATTGGGGATTTCTGACCCCCAAACCCATTGTCAGGCAGTGTTATTTTGCTTTTAGTCAATTTGACTAAAGTGCGAAATCAGAGAGCACAATGTTATAATGAGCGAAATGAAACCCCATATAATGAGCCCGAGGAGGAATTTAATTTTTATTTATGTATATCAGTTTTGATTTATTAATTAAAATCGGTCAGGTTATTATGATCGTGGCTGCATGTGCGGTACTTATTTATCTGGCGCTTGTGTTCAAGCATCTGATAGATACCGTAAAGGAAACAACGAAAACTCTTGAGGTTCTTCAAAGAGACCTCGAAAAACTCGAATCCCCGCTTGAAACGGTAGACGCTGTCTCAAAGACCGTCGATGAACTTCAGGCGTCGGTTAAAAAGACCGCTACAAGCGCTTTAGGCGTGATGGATGATTCCATAAGCCATTTCAAGGAACGACTCAACAAGCCCAAGGCTAGCCGAAATATGAATTCATTTTCACCAAGTGCTGCTGATGTAAATGAGGAAGACAATTCGAATGCTGAATTTGTTCCAATTGCTGACTTAAATAAGCAGGCTGCACAAAACGAAGTGAAAAATGAAGAAGCCGGCGAAACCGAAATAATCGTTATCGAAGATGACGAAACAAAAGAGTAATTCTGCCTGAAAAAAGAAAGTTGAATTAATCTGATCGAAATCTGACTTTCAAGATAAAACTTGAATGATTTGTTTTGAAGTTGATTAGAATATGTGGATCAGGACTGTCCGGAACTGATCCAGGAAGGAGAAACAGATGAACAACGAAAACAATCCAATGATTATCAACACAACAGAAGGAAAAGACGCAAAGGACGCTGCCGCAAAAGCAAACCCAGTTCAGGCTGACATTAATGCAGCCAATGAAGATGCAGCCAAAGCCGTCAGTGATGCACAGGAAGCGGCTAGAGTTAAAGCAGCAGCTATTGATGAAATGGAAAAAGCTTCTCAGAAAGCTTTGGATGCTATGCGCGAAAACGACAATCAGGAAAATTCTGAAATCGTAAACGAAGCAGAGAAGAAACTCGATGTGATTTTTGACGAGTTCAGAAAATGGTTTGAAACCAATACCCAGCCAGATAAGGTTAAGGAAAACCTCGAACAGCTTAAAAATGATACAGCTAATTTGCTCAACAACACTCGTGAAAAAGTGATTGAAACTGCCGAATCTGAACAGTTCAAGGATACGATGCAGGCTGGTAAGGACTTTGTCAGCGGAACAGCTGGTATGATTGGTGATGGTTTTAAATACGGCTATGATAAACTGATGGAAGTTCCTGAATTCAAAAAAGTGGCAGATAAATTCGATGAAGGCATTGATAAGCTTCGTCACTCCGAAGGACTCAAGAACCTGGCAACTGCTGCCGAAAAGAGCGCTGCTGAATTCAATAATGCTTTATTCAAAGGAATCAACAATTTCTTTGCTTCTCATTCTGAAGAAGATGAACTGCCGGCAACTCCAGATAAAGCCAACAAAGACAACAAGTAAGTACCTTATAATCTGAAAAAATCAGAGATAGTTCAAAACTAAAGAAATCAATTCATCCAGAATTCAGCCATCTGAGTTCTGGATTTTGTGATTTTGGAAGAGAAATGAAAGAAATGAGAGAGATTCGGTATCTTTTCAGATTTATGCATTACAATAAAATCAGCGGCAGAAAGCATTTGCATTCTGCTCAGAATACATAAAGGAACAGGTACAAGAATGAAGCGGATAACGATTTATGACGTAGCCAAAGAAGCTGATGTATCTTTGGCCACGGTCTCAAGAGTCATTAATGATTCAAATGTAGTCAGAGAAGATACCCGTAACCGGGTACAGGAAGCCATTGAGAAATTGGGATATAAACCAAATGCCATTGCTCAGGGGCTCGCATTGTCTAAAACGACGACTATTTCAATTGTTATGTCAGAAAAACTGCTGGCTTACAATACAAAAATTCTCAACGGTCTGATGGATGTAGCCAAAATATATAATTATAACATTATGTTTCATACGACATCCAAAGGGATTTCGAAGATGCAGGATGTCATCGAATCGATTATCAAGTCCCGTGTGGATGGTGTAATTCTATTCAATGACAACTTTACTGAAGATGAAATGGAAGTTCTCCATGAATATCAGATTCCAATGGTTGTAGTCGGAGCTCGTTTTGAAGGCAAAAAGGATGAAAACGTCGGTAATGTTTATGTCGACTTTGAACGTCTGGCTTATGATCTTGTTCGTGATCTGATCGAACAGGGTGTCGACGACATTACTTTGATGGAGGATCGTCTGAATCTTTCAATGATGAAACAGCTCAAAAAAGGAATTGAAAAGGCGTTTGAAGATGCAGGCAAAAATTTTGAAGGATATATCTCATATGGTGATGGATATAAATCTTCCTATGCGTTCTTCAAGGACTATTTCAAGGATCATAAACCAGCGAAATTCAATATGGCTTTCAGAGATTCACAGGCCATAGCAGTTATGAATGCAGCGGCTGAAGCAGGATTTCATTCCCCCGAAGATCTGCAGATTGTCAGCGTTCTCGATTCGAAATATTTGAATATGGTTCGTCCAAGAATCTCTTCTTATAACATTCCAGAGTATGACATGGGTGCCATTTCCATGCGTCTTCTGACAAAAATGCTTGTCAGTGACCGGGATCAGGATGAAAACCGCAATATTGAAATCTCTTATACTCCAATTCCACGCGATACCACAAAAGAAGAACTCTTCTATTAAACAAAACTCAGTTTCTTTTGATGAAGCAGCTTTCCTGTCAGATCAGATTCGATCACTCTGATTACGCTGAAAAAAGGATCATCAAAGGAAAACAAAAAGTCATCAATCAATAATGCTGTAACAATAACGCTCCAAATGGATGGATCTTATCATTCATCGATCATTTGAGTGATTTAAATCAAATTTCATCGACATTCAGGAAGTATCCGGTATTTTTAACAATCTGGATGCTTCCTCTTTTTGTCTATCTATTTGTATCCGTCTATTGATATTCAATAATTCCATTCATTCCGTAAATAATTTCCTGCACTGAATGGCTCAAATTTGGAGTGCGATTTTTTAATGATTGAATTTTAGTGAAGGGTAACCTTTTGAAATTTGCACGGGCTTTTATTCCCGGTTATCCCTGAATACCATCAAAGGCGGAAATCTTCTCTGTGCTCCAGCTTTCCTCTCAGGAAAGTCGGAAACGGAAGATTTCCGCCTTTTG
>NZ_MPJW01000181.1 GCF_001945525.1 Ileibacterium valens | reverse complement strand
CGGGAGAACATGTCTTCAGATGCAGGACATGAGATTATGGTCAGCCGGAGCATTCAGGCGGAAGGAACCTTCGGAGATCTTAAAGAAAACTACAGATACAGCCGATTGAGACGCCGGGGACTGGAAAACGTAAAATTTGAGGTGCTTATTGTGGCCATGGGACACAATATCAGAAAATTAAACAACAGAAATCGGATGAGTTGTCCAGAACTCGAACGTTATGGAAAATTAAAGGAGCAGAAAAGCGAAATCTGAAAAAGATTATAAACAGTCTTTTTGAGTTTTGGCTCTTTTCAGTGCGTTCAAAAATTGACTTGAGTGGAAAAACACATCATAAAACAGGATTGAATCAGATAAAAAGCATAGAAAAAGGGGCTGTAAATCTCGCTGATGAAAAATCAGTCGAAATTTAACAGCCCCTTTGCTTTCGAAATGGTGCGGACGATGCGATTCGAACGCACACGGGTCGCCCCACTGCCGCCTGAAGACAGCGTGTCTGCCATTTCACCACGTCCGCAATTGTTTTATGACTTGCATTTGCAAGTGCTTATTCAGTATAACTGATTCATACCGAAATGCAAATCTTTTTTTGAAAAAAATTCTTACCACATAAAAAGTTCTTTAAAGAATAATTTCTGAGATATCTGTAATAAGCCATTAGATAATGCTATAGGCTTTGGGCCTGCCTATCAAATAAGTTTTTGCTAAAGTGACCATGAAAGGTATTTATACTTTTTTTGAAAATAATACATGAACGAAAGGACGTAAATACATAATTATGGGAAAGAAAATCACCGATAAAGTGACCTGGATGGGTAAAACAGATTGGGAACTTACTCGTTTTCATGGAGATGAATACTCGACTCATAAGGGATCAAGTTATAACTCCTACCTTGTTCGAGATGGTAAGAACATTCTGATTGATACGGTATGGGGACCATATGACAAAGAATTTGTATCCCGATTAAAAGAAGAAATCGACTTAAAAGATATAGATGCGATCGTTATGAATCATAACGAGAACGATCACAGCGGTTCATTACCGGCATTGATGGCTGAGATTCCGGATGTACCAATTTATTGTACAAAGAAAGGTGAACAGATTCTTCGAGGCCTTTATCATCAGGACTGGAATTTTATTAACGTCAAAACAGGCGATACTCTTCCTTTAGAGAATTCGACATTGACATTTGTTGAGGCCCCAATGCTTCATTGGCCGGATACTATGTTTACCTATATGTCAGGGGATAATATCCTTTTCTCTAATGATGGTTTTGGTCAGCACTATGCCACTGAATCCTTGTTCAACGACACAGCGGATCCGGCTGAAGTAGAGTATGAAGCAAAGAAATACTATGCAAACATTCTGAACTTATACAGCACTCAGGTTACTCATAAGATTAATGAGATTTTAGGAATGAATTTGCCTCTGGAGATGATCTGTCCGAGTCATGGAGTGATATGGCGAAAGAATCCGGAAGAAATTGTCAGACAGTATTCGAAGTGGGCAGATGACTACCAAGAAAATCAGATCACTATTTTGTACGATACAATGTGGAACTCAACAAGACAGATGGCTGAAGCCATCGCTGAAGGAATCGAAGAAGCTGATTCATCTGTCAGAGTGAAGCTGATGAATGTAGCTAAAGAAGACAAGAATGATGTATTGACTGAAATATTCAGTTCAAAAGCCATATTACTGGGATCACCAACCATTAATTATGGTTATTCACATGCAGTGGCAGGACTTCTTGAAATGATGAAAGGACTTCGATTCAAGAAGAAAAAAGCTGCGGCATTTGGCAGCTATGGCTGGAGCGGAAACGCGCCAAAGCAGCTGGATGAAAAACTGAATGAAGCTGGATTTAAGACGGTTGCTGAACCATTAGGCATTTTATGGAATCCAGATCATGACGGCAGAGAAAAATGCAAAGAGTACGGCAGACAGTTTGTCAAAGCTTTGGAAGACTGATTTTTGGTGACAATCAAGCATAGGAAAGACTCGGAAGATCCGGGTCTTTTTTTGGTTGATATGGATTGATTGGATAGGGAGTAAGGATGAAATGAAATCTGTGACAAGCAAAATCTGATATGAAATACCTATACGCAAAAGAAGTTTGCAAAAAAAAGAGAAGAAGCGGGTTTCAGTCATTGCTTGAGCAAAGACTGAAGCTCGTTTTTCATTTTAGCGATTTTTTAACAATTTGGATTCATTCTTTAACACCGAATTAGCAAGATTTTAAGTAAAACAGAGAAGGTAAAAGCAACGGAGGAAAAAGATATGAACGCAATCATCATGATTCTTTTACTGACCTTTCTTTGTTCAATTCCGCTTGGAATCTGGTGCAAGAAAGTCATGAACAGGGATATCCCCTGGATTAATAAAGTCGAAGACTGGATTCTCGATCGGCTGAAAATTTCGGCCGGAGAAATGGGATGGAAAAAATATCTGGCAGGAATTGCTGCTTTGTCCATTCTTTCGTTTGTGGTTTTGTTTGGAATGCTTATCGCTAGCCGCATGGATCTGCCCATGGCTTTTAATACGGCAGTCTCCTATATCACAAATACCAACTGGCAGTCATTTAATCCAATGCTGGAAGGCAACTGGATCGTTCAGATCCTGGGATTTGGAGTTCAGAACTTTATTTCGGCTGCAATTGGAATCTGTGTTCTGTTTGCACTGATCCGTGGGCTGATCGCAAAACAGAAAAGTTCTCTTGGCAACTTATGGCAGGATCTCATCGGATCATTGCTGTTTATCCTGCTTCCAGTCAATCTGGTTGGATCGATTATTCTGGCTGGACAGGGCGTGCCCATGCAGATGCAAAGCTATGAAACATCGGCTTTGATTGAACCGATTGCGGTTGATGAAAAAGGATTACCGATTGAAAACGCGCAGGTGATCGAAGATCAGGTTTTTGTGGATGGAAAAGAGATGAAAGAAGCCAGAATCATCAAAGAGCAGGTTGTTCCTATGGGAATGATGGCTTCGATTGAATCGATTAAGCAATCTGGAACCAATGGCGGAGGTTTAAGTTCATCCAATTCGGCTAGTCCATTTGAAAATCCAACTGGATTAAGCAATGCCATTGAAACCGGTCTGATCTTATTGATTCCCATGTCTTTATGCTTTTCCTTTGGAGCAATGGTTAAAAACAAAAAACAGGGCCTGGCCTTCTTTGCAAGTATGGCGATTTTGTTTGGGCTGGCTTTGATCTTTATTCTTCAGTCTGAGATGGCGGCTGCGTCTCTTGAAGGAAAAGAAGTTCGAATCGGACTGATGCCAAGCGCTTTATGGTCAGCTTCGACTACAGCCGCTTCGAGCGGTTCATCCAATATGGCGATGAATTCGATGAGTTCAATCGCATCGCTGGTATGCATGGTCTTCATGCAGGTTGGAGAAGTTATCTTTGGCGGAGTCGGTTCAGGATTATATGGTCTTCTGGCTTTTGTGATCCTGAGCGTATTTATCGCTGGGCTAATGGTTGGAAGAACTCCTGAATTTATGGGGAAGAAAATAGAACCATTTGAAATGAAATGGGCTGTCATTTTATGTCTGGTCTCTCCAGTCTGTATCTTGATTGGTTCAGCCTTAGGCTGCATCTATGCGCCAGAAGGATTGAATATGGGTGCTCATGGTTTTTCACAGATTCTATATGCCTATACCTCGATGGGATCAAATAATGGCAGTGCAATGGCTGGATTTGAAAGTTCACAGACACTGCTTCTTGTCGCTGGAGGAATCATGATGCTGCTGGCCCGATTTATTCCGATTGCAGGTGCCTTAGCGATGGGCTCAAGTCTTGGCAGTAAAAAGATTTCAGCCCAGAGTACTGGATCCCTGAAAAGCGATACCCCCATGTTTGTTTTTTTGCTTGTTCTTGTGATTTTGCTTGTCGGTGCGCTGAGTTATTTTCCGGCTTTGTCATTAGGACCGATTGCAGAATTCTTTGGTTAGAAATGAAAATTTAAGGAATAGGAAGATAAGAGCTTGAGTATATGAATAATTCAATTTTAAAACGGGCTTTTAAGGATTCATTTCTGAAAATGAATCCGAAAGTGCAGCTCGAAAATCCAGTCATGTTTCTGGTATATCTTTCGGCGATTGCAGTCAGCGTTCTCTGGGTTTTAAGCTTTGCGGGTTTTGATCCTCAAAGCCGTGGCTATACCTTTACGATTGCGGTGATCCTGTGGCTGACCTGTCTGTTTTCCAATTTTGCAGAAGCGATTGCTGAAGGAAGAGGAAAAGCCCAGGCGGATACACTGCGCAGTGCGAAAAAGGAAATCGAAGCGAGTAAAATTGCATCCATTGAAACGATGGATGTAATTGAAACGATCAGCTCATCGGATCTGAAAAAAGGAGATCTGGTCATTGTAAAGGCTGGAGAACTGATTCCTGCAGATGGGGATGTCGTCTTTGGGGCGGCTTCGGTGGATGAAAGTGCGATTACCGGAGAATCCGCTCCAGTCATTCGCGAAGCTGGAGGCGATCGCTGCGCAGTCACCGGAGGAACAAGAGTTCTTTCTGACCAGATTGTCGTTGTGATCACTGCAACAGCCGGAGATGGTTTTCTGGATCGAATGATCGCGATGGTCGAAGGGGCTTCCCGCAAAAAAACACCAAATGAGATTGCGCTTCAGATTTTTCTTGTCGCATTAAGCATCATCTTCATCCTGGTTACGGTCTCTTTGTATTTTTATTCGATGTATGCCAGTGAAAGAATAGGAATTAAAAATCCGGCCACTCTATGTACACTGATCGCCCTGTTGGTCTGTCTGGCTCCAACCACCATTGGTGCCTTGCTTTCAGCCATCGGGATTGCCGGAATGAGCCGCTTAAATCAGGCCAATGTTCTGGCCATGTCCGGAAGAGCCATCGAAGCTTCTGGTGATGTTGATGTTCTTCTTCTGGATAAAACAGGAACGATCACTTTAGGAAACCGTCAGGCGGCTGAATTCATACCTGTTGGACAGGTCGAACCAGCGGATCTGGTAAAGGCCAGTGTTCTTTCTTCTCTGGCCGACGAAACGCCTGAAGGAAGAAGTGTGCTCAAACTTGCAAAAGAAAAATATGAGATTGAGCTTGCTGCCGAACCGGATATGGAGTTTATTCCTTTTTCGGCCCTGACAAGAATGAGTGGTGTAATCACAAAAGGAAAGGCTGTACGCAAAGGGGCAGCCGATTCAGTTCGAACTTTTATTGAAAGGGAAAATGGAGTCTGGCCGCAGGAGTGTACTGAGATCTCAAGACAGATTGCCCAGAGCGGTGGCACTCCGCTCGTTGTGATTGAAGATCAGCGGGTGCTTGGCGTTATTCATCTAAAGGACATCATCAAAAGCGGTGTCAGGGAAAAATTTGAAGATATGCGCAAGATGGGCATTAAAACCATCATGATCACTGGAGATAATCCCTTAACAGCGGCAGCCATTGCTGCTGAAGCTGGAGTCGATGACTTTTTAGCAGAAGCCACCCCGGAAGGCAAACTTGAAATGATCAAGGAGTATCAGAAAAAAGGGCATCTGGTGGCTATGACCGGAGATGGGACCAATGATGCTCCAGCTCTTGCGCAGGCTGATGTGGCTGTAGCGATGAATACCGGAACTCAGGCTGCAAAGGAAGCCGGCAACATGGTTGATCTGGATTCTTCGCCGACCAAGCTTCTCGAAATTGTAAAAATTGGCAAACAGCTCCTGATGACAAGGGGAGCATTGACCACTTTTTCCATTGCCAATGATGCCGCAAAATACTTTGCGATCATTCCAGCGATGTTTACTTCGCTTTATCCAGGGCTGCAGGCGCTGAATATCATGCATCTGCATTCAAGTGAAACGGCGATTTTGTCGGCTGTCATCTATAACGCGTTAATTATTGTGGCTTTGATTCCACTGGCACTAAAGGGTGTTAAATACCGTGAACTGCCGGCGAGCAGTCTGCTTTCAAGAAATCTTCTTGTATATGGCTTAGGTGGTATTATTGCTCCATTTGTCTTTATCAAACTCATTGACATGCTTTTAGTGATGACCGGTTGTTTTTAGGAGAAAATGAACGATGAAACTGTTAAAAAACCAATTTGGAAAGGCGGCTTTGATTTTTATCGGAACTGTCATGGTTTTTGGAATTCTATATCCTGCCTTGATTTATGGGATTTCGCATCTTTTCTTTGATCATCAGGATTCTGGATCTTTTAAGGAAACTGAATATGGAAAGATGAGCACACTTGCAGGACAGAGCTATCAGGATGATGGCTATTTATGGGGCCGCAAACAAAGCGGAGAAGCCATTCTGAAGGATGGAAAATGGCTCTGGATGGCTACGCCGGCTGATCATGCCATTGATGATCTGCAATACATGGAACAAAAGCAAAGTCTGAAAGAAGAAATACAGATGAAAAATCCTGATGCAGACGGCGCGGTTCCTGAAGAGCTGTATACCTATTCGGCTTCTGGTATGGATCCGCATATTTCCTATTCAGCGGCTATGTATCAGGTTTCCCGGATTGCCAAAGAAAGAGGAATTTCTGAAGATGTCGTTGCTTCAATTATCGAATCCGAGTCCAGTAAGGACTGGCTTTCTGATTCTTCTGAGCCTCTGGTTCATGTAACCAATGTGAATCTGAAGCTGGATGAACTTCAATAAGTTCATTTTCAAAAGATGAAGGCAGCCTTAAACGCCAAAGTCAATGCCCGAAGGACAATCAGCCCGTATCGGATAGCCAATTCAGTCATCCAAAAAAACAGATGTGAAAATAGATAAAATAAAAAACGATGATAACAATGATTTAGGAATAAGCGAAACAAAGAAGGTGGAAAACTCCATCTTCTTTTGTGCTTTGAAAGCGAAAAAGAATCCAAATTTGAAATGAAAAGGTAGACTGTGCCTATGAATTCTGAAAAAAAGCCAATATCCAATACAACAGGCAATACAACAACAGACAAAATCAAAATGAAAGATTCAGGAATAAAGGATATAAATGAAATACAGAACCAGAGCGAAATAAACCGGAAAACAAAAAGTAACTTTGAAAATGACTCCATGCCTTCATCATCGAAAGGGCGGCTGAAGATCTTTTTTGGTTATGCCGCGGGAACTGGAAAAACCTATGCGATGCTTGAAGCTGGACAGATGGCAAAAGACAGAGGAATCGATACGGTGATTGGTTATCTTGAGCCCCATGAGCGAAAGCAGACGCTCGATAAAGCCAGGGGATTGGAAGTCATAGCTCCAAAAATTCTGGAACAGGGGAATCTTGAATTATCGGAACTTGATACCGACGCTGTCATCGCAAGAAAACCTCAGCTGGCTTTAGTGGATGAACTGGCCCATACCAATGCTGCAGAATGCCGGCATGTCAAACGATATCAGTCAGTCAAAGAATTGTTAATGAATGGAATCGATGTCTATACCACCCTCAATGTTCAGCATCTTGAAAGCCTGAATGATCTGGTTGCATCCATTACCGGTATTCAGGTGGCAGAAAGAATCCCGGATGATGTGTTTGATCTTGCTGAACAGGTTGAATTTGTTGATATCGAACCAGAAGACCTGCTGGAACGATTGCGTGAAGGGAAAATTTATCGTCCGGATCAGATCCGGCTAGCCAGCCAGAATTTCTTTACGATCGATAATATGAAGGCATTGCGCCAGATCGCATTACGTAGAGCGGCGGATCGAGCCAGAAACAATGATCCGGCAATCGGCGCTTTTGAACATGTGCTGGTCTGCCTTTCCTCATCACCATCCAATGCAAGAATCATTCGATCGGCTGCCAGAATGGCTAAAGCGTTTCAGGCTAAGTTTACTGCGCTGCATATACAGACTCCCGATTATCAGGAAATGGATGATGCAGACAAGAGAAGGCTTGAAGAGAATATGCGTCTGGCGAATCGCCTGGGCGCATCCATTGAATCGGTTTATGGAGAAGACATCGCCCGTGAAATCGGTGAATTCGCAAGACTTGGAAGGGTGAGTAAAATTGTCCTTGGAAGGCAGGGAAAACAAAGCGCCTTTTCCTTTCATCTTCCACTGACTGACCGGCTGGCTGAATCGGCGCCTCAGACTGAAATTTTTATTATTCCAGACCGGCAGATTGTAAGACAGGAAAATCATCAGCGAAGAAAACTGGATCGAATGATCAGATCCATCAAAGGAATGTCGCTTCAGGCATTTATCCTTCTGGCAGCCTTCTTTATTGCTTTATTTATGCATATTCGAGGCTTTTCTGAGACATCCATCCTGAGCGTGTTTATCTTTGCGATCATGGCTGCTGTTTTACTCTGCAAAAATATGGTGCAGGCTGTTTTATCTTCCGGAATTGGTCTTTTGATGTTTGGCTTTGCCTTTGCTCATCCGGCTTTTACGATGGGACTTTATGATAAGGAATATTTACTGATCTTCTTTATCGTTTTAGCCAGCTCAATCATGGCAGCCAGAATTTCAATCTCGCAAAAAAATCAGGCTCATGCTTCGGCCAGAGCCGCGGCGCTGAATACATTGCTTTATGAAGCCTCTGTGAGTCTGCAGGAAATTGATCGTGATGAAGACATTTATTTGATGATCGCCAAGAATATATCGGCTTTTTTAGGACGAAAGACGGTCATCTATCCCAATGAAGACGGTAAACTTGGAAAACCGGTCTATTCTTCATCACCGGATGCTTTTCTAAAGGGAAAAGAGCAGGCAGTGGCATCCTGGGTATTAACCAATAATAAACGGGCTGGCGCTTTTACCGATACGCTTTCAGCCTCATCCGGTCTGTATTTGGCGATTCGACACAAAGAGAAAGTATATGGAGTCATTGGAATATTACTCGATCAGGATCCATTAAGTGCTGACCAGAATACATTTCTGCTATCGATGCTTGGACAATGCGCGCTTGCTTTGGAAAACCATGCCATTGCCAGGGAAAAGGAAAAGAAAACTGTGGAAGCAGAGCAGGAAAAGCTCAAAGCAGCCCTTTTACGGTCCATATCTCACGATCTCAGAACTCCATTAACCACCATCAGCGCAAGCGCGGATATGCTTCTTCATTCAGAATGTTCAAAAGAGACCCAGAGAAAACTTGAAAAAGCGATCCTTGACGATTCTGTCTGGCTAAAGGATACGGTCGAAAATCTTTTATCCTTAACCCGGATGGAAGATAAGAATCTGCATCTTAATAAGGAAGTGATCGATTTACAGGAAGCGGTTGAAGAAGCACTGAAGCATGCCGCAAAGCAGAAAGGCGAACATCCAATTTCTGTTGAAGTCGATGATTACTGTTATGCAAATCTCGATGGCAAACTGATTGTTCAGATGCTGATCAATCTGATCAACAATGCAATCTTTCATACTACACCAGGAGTTCCAATCTCTGTCATCTGTCATCAGGATCAAAACGATCAAATGATTCAAATCCAGGTAAAAGATGAAGGTCCGGGGATTTCAGAGGAACAAAAAGAGCATCTCTTTGAGGCTTTCAGGCTCGCGCATAATAAAATTTCAGACAGTCAGCGTCGAATGGGCTTAGGTCTTTCTCTGGTTAAGAGTATTGTTGAAGCGCACCAGGGAAATATTGAATATTCTGATAATCATCCTGGAGCCTGTTTTACGATTTGCCTGCCTTCAGGAATGGGAGAAATGAATGAAACCTCTTGTATTGATTGTGGATGACGACAGCCAGATGGCCAGTCTTTTGAAAACGATGCTTGAACTGAGTGATTATCCTTATATTCGAGCGGCTAACGCGAAGGAAGCTTTAAGTCTGTTCTTAAGCCATCAGCCTCAGATTGTTCTTCTTGATTTAGGACTGCCTGATATGGATGGAGTCGATGTGATTAAAAAGATCCGTGAATTTTCAAGAACGCCCATTCTGGTGCTGTCCGCAAGAAATGAAGATTCTGATAAGATCGTGGCTCTGGATGCGGGCGCGGATGATTATTTATCCAAGCCGTTTTCGGTGGATGAACTTTCAGCCCGCTTAAGAGTAATCTGCCGAAGGATTGAATACACTCAGGCTCCGCAAATCAGCCCTGTTTTTAAAAATGGGGATTTACGAATTCATTTCGATGAGCAAAGCGTGTATTTAAAGGATGAAAAGCTGCATCTGACTCCGATTGAATATCGGATTCTGAGTCTGCTGGCAAAAAACAGCGGAAAGCTGCTGACCAGAACATACATCACCAAAGAAGTCTGGGGAAGTTCCTGGGACAGTGATCTTTCCAGCCTTCGGGTATATATGACAAGCCTTCGCAAGAAGCTTCATCATCAATACATTGAAACAAGTTTTGGGGTGGGCTATCAGATGATAAAAGCAGATTCTGATCAGGAAAATGAAGAATAATGCGAAAAGAGAATCGGGAAGTTCAGAATTACACATTCGTACTGAATCCATGGTCTATGAATCCAGAATCAAAGTTACAAAATTCCTTTCAGGAAGTCTTCTGGATATAGAAGACATATAATGAACAAAAAGACCGGATTGAAGCGATAGAAAAACAACTGATAACAAACAACCGATAAACAATATGGAGAGATTATGAAACTGAGATTAAAATACAATGCTCCAGTCATCCTGACTTTTGCTCTGATCTGCACAGGCGTACTCATCTTTTCTGAAATCTTTGGCTATTCAATGGTTCAACGATGGTTTGTGACCGCAAGAGGGCCTCTGAATTCAGTCCATACGTATGTGACGATGTTTACTTATGTTCTAGGACACAGTTCTGTTTCACATTTCGTCAATAATATGATGCTTTTGCTTCTGACGGGTCCTGTCGTAGAAGAAAAATATGGTTCAAAAAATACGATCATCATCATGGTGGCCACTGCATTGATTACCGCTATTGCCAATATGGCAGTAGGCACTTATGGTCTGATTGGATGCAGCGGAATTGTCTTTGCCTTTGTGATCCTTTGCTCCATGACTTCTTTTGGAAAAGGCGAAATACCCATCACGATGATTCTTGTTGTCATTCTTTATTTGGGACAGGAAATCGTTAATGGTCTTACTCTGCAGGATAATGTTTCACAGATGGCTCATATTTTAGGTGGAATTGCAGGAGCGGCGTTTGGCTTTTTTCTGAATGACACAAATCGAAGATAAACAAGAATAAAGTTGTTCATCTTCTGTATAAACAATAATACAATACCAATTCAAAACCTGCATCAAGAAAAGCGATCAGAGCTTATTGTAAACTCGATCGCTTTTCTTTTTGTTCTTGGATTTATTCTTTTTCTTGATTGTTTTTTTGTCTTTTTCTTCTATCTTTTACCGAAAATGACTGGCTGAAAATCAATGGAAAATCCTTCGATCAGGGCAGAAATTCTCTTTTTCATTGATGCTTTGAAAAGGCGTGTCCAGAACAGAGCATCAAAACCATGAATACTGCCGGCATTTTCAATCAGTTGGACTGGCAGGCTATGATTTCAGTAAATCAGCAAGAGTGAATTCGTCCTTCTGCTTTTTTGTCATCCTTTCATATTCTTTAATTGCTCGAACCAGATCTTCAGGTCTTGAATACCAATAATCATAGTTGTATTCATATCCTTTCTGGTATTTGATTCGAAGTTCTTGCTTGCAGTATTCGCTGGGTTTCATTTTACTCTTGAATTTTTGACAATGTCGTTAAGTTAAGGAGTGTCTTCCATGCGGAATTCGCTCCTCGTTTTTTTGATTTTTAACACAAGCAGTGGAGTTGCTCCAAAAGTTTATAAATTATCCGAATATGGCACTTGACAGACCGAAGCTCGGAACTAATCCATAATCCGAAGGATTTCGGAGGTGGTTATTTTGACCCATTCGAAATCCCCTAAACAGTATCGCCAAATCTTCTATTCTTACCTGGACGGTCTGGC
>NZ_MPJW01000004.1 GCF_001945525.1 Ileibacterium valens | reverse complement strand
CAAAAGGCGGAAATCTTCCGTTTCCGACTTTCCTGAGAGGAAAGCTGGAGCACAGAGAAGATTTCCGCCTTTGATGGTATTCAGGGATAACCGGGAATAAAAGCCCGTGCAAATTTCAAAAGGTTACGACAGACATAAATGCTCAGTATAATGTTTTATAGGCCTGAAGGCTGATTGCTTTCTTGGAGGATGATATTTATGGAAAAGATAACAGCTGCTCTGGTGACATATAATCGAAAAGAACTACTTCATGAAGCTCTGGAAGCTTTGATGGCCCAATCATTTCCTGTTGAAATCCTTGTTATTGATAATGCGAGTACGGATGGAACTGAGAAGATGCTTGAAAAGTGGATCAAACAGGGGAAGATTCATTACCGAAATACCGGAAAAAATCTTGGTGGAGCAGGAGGGTTTTGCCTTGCGCTTGAAGAGGCCTTAAAGCTTGGTTCAGAGTACATCTGGATGATGGATGATGACACGATAGTCAAGGAGGATTCATTAGAAAAGCTTCTTGAACAGGCCAGATTGCATCCACAGGCCGCTTTCTTTTCTTCAAAGGCGATCTGGATTGATGGAACACAAAATAGAATGAACCAACAGCGATTGCTGAAAAAAGATATTGGGCAAAAGGCAATTCCATGCCGGGAAGCCACATTCGTATCTCTGCTGGTAAAGAGCGATGCCATCTATAAATATGGCCTACCAGTAAAGGAGTTTTTTATTTGGGGAGATGATATTGAATACACCAGACGTCTGTCTTTTCGATCTGGAGGATATTACGTGCCCGATTCTGTCGTCCTGCACAAAACAGCGAATAATGAAGGAAGTAATATTGTTACAGATCACGAAAATCGACTTCCGCGCTATCGCTATGCCTACCGCAATGAAGTTTATATCGCAAAGCAGGAAGGAACTGGCAGAAAAGTCAGACAGCTGGCAAAGATCCTGTATCATACAGGCAAAGTCCTGATGCTTTCTAAGGATAAAAAAATGGAAAAGATTCGCCTGATCTGGAGTGCGAGCTGGGAAGGACTGTCCTTTCACGCAAATATTCGATATCCAGAGAATAAACAGGCTGAGTCTGAGGCCCATCAATCAAAGCATTAATGAGTTAATGATTGGTTTAAATCGAATATAAGGAGTCTTGAATGTATGGTAAAAGTTCTTGAAGTTTTTCGCGAGCCGCTGGCTAATGGCGGACAGGAAAGTTTCATTATGAACATGCTGAGAAATATGGATCATGATCAAATTCAGATGGATTTCATGACCCCTTTCACTTGTGATAATCAGAGCCTGAAAGCAGAAGTGGAATCCTATGGAGGCAGGGTTTATACATACGATCACGAATTTGGAAAAAATAACAATCAGGTTTTTAAAGAATCGCTGAGCGATTTTCTTTCCTCTCATTCTTATGAAACGGTTCATTTTCACTCTGGAAGTACCTATGCCTTAATGATGGGACCTAAAATCGCCAGTGAGGCAGGGGTTAAAAATCGAATTGTTCATTCACATTGCGGCGGAGATGACAACTTAAAGTATCGTCTGATTAAAGCAATGTCCGTTCCGTATTTTATGAAATACCCTACTCAGTTCTGTGCCTGCAGTATGCTGGCCGCCAAGTGGAAGTTTCCAAAAAAAATTATTGATGAAAATAAAGTAGACATATTAAAGAATGCAGTTGATCTGGATCGGTTTCATTATGATCCAAAGATCCGCGATGAGATCAGAGCTGCTTCTGGACTGAAAAAAGAAATTGTTCTTGGGCACATCGGCAGATTCTCCAGGCAGAAAAATCAGTTGTTTCTGATCGATATTTTCAATTGTTTTTTAAAAAGACATGCAGATGCAAGGTTGTGGCTGGTAGGAGAAGGAGAGGACCTGGACAAGGTCAAATCCAAAGTCAGAGAATTGGGAATCGAAAAGCAGGTTGATTTTCTGGGACTTCGCAAAGACATTCCAGATCTTTTAAATGCAATGGATGCATTGGTTCTTCCATCCCTGTTCGAAGGACTTCCTGTCGTCGGGGTTGAAGCCCAGGCTGTTTCCCTTCCAGTGATTGCCAGTGAAGAAGTGACAAAAGAAATGCCTGTTCCCGAGTTGTCCCGTTATCTTTCGCTTGAACCGGATCGTCTGATTGATTGGATTGAAGCCATTGAAGAAATGCTGTTGGTGAAGCGAAAAGACCGAAAGCAGGAGATGATTGAGGCTGGTTATGAAGTAAAAGAGGCCGCTGCTCATCTTCAGAATCTCTATCTGAATCAGAGCAAAGAAAAGGATGATGACCAATGATCTATAACTATTTTATTGGACATCGACCTTTTGAGCTGCCGGCTGCCATTGAAGGAATCAAACTTCAGGTAGGGAATCAAAGCGATTTTGGGGATGTCAGGGATAATACTGGTGATCAGATCGCAGATAAAAATGCGAATTATTGTGAATTAACCGCTCTTTACTGGATCTGGAAAAATGAGTGTCCAAAAATGAACTCAGACGATCGGATCAGCATCAACCATTACCGCCGATGGTTTGTTGGATTGAATGATCCATCTTTAGAAAATGTTTTAAAGAATGACCAGGCCATTGTTCTGCCAAAATTCGAACCTTATAGAGAAACGGTTAAAGAGCAATATTGCAATGAATCCGGATTTCTGGAAGACCTGAACAAAGTCCGATCAATTATTCAAAGAAAATATCCTGAGGATGTTGTCTATTTTGATCAGGTGATGGAACAAGGAGGAATTCATCAATATAATATGATGATTACTACAGTGAATCATTATTCTGATTTTTGCTCGTGGCTTTTTCCAATTTTATTTGATCTTGAAAAAGAAATTAATCTTGATAATTATAATGATTATCAAAAACGAATTTACGGTTTTCTTTCAGAGCGGCTGTTGAATGTGTGGGTCAAAAGCCGTCAGTTAACAGTGGCTGAAATGAAGGTTGAACAGCCTCAAATCAGAGGAAAAGATATGATGCGTTTGAACTTAAGAAGAGTACGCAATCGGATTGAATTTAAGCTTTTCCATAAGAAGCGGCCGTAAAGTACGGAGAAGTATATGAAAAATATAAATAGAATCAGGCTGATTATTGAATGTCTGATCACTATCCTCTTGTTATGGGTCTTTCCATTTAATATTGAGCGCAAATTGAAGCTGTTTGCCCTGTATGTTTTTTCGCAGCTGATCGTAGGAAGATTCCAGAACAAAACGACTCTGGCTTATGATGAAGCTAAACTGGTATTTCTTGGATATGCCGGATTTTTATTTTGTGCTCTGCTGACAGTCGCTTTTCGATCACCTTCTGCTCTGTACGAAATGGGCTATATCTGCCTGTTTACTCTGATCGATATGATTTGTTCGATGCTGGTTGTCCGTTATGCTCACCTAATCTTTTATAAAAAGTGTACAAAGAACGTCATCGTTATTGGAGCGGGAAAAACAGCACGGAAACTTGATAATGTAACCCGGGCGAATCGGTTCTCGCTGACAAATATTCGCGCTTTTGTCAATCTGAATGGAGATCGGGATTATCCCGGTATTGAACAGGTTCAGATTGAACAGAGAGCTCCAATCATTTCGATGGATCAGTTTGATGAATATGCTTCCGCTTATGGAGTTGATACGGTGATGATTGCGATTCCGGAACTGGATCCCAATACTTTGAGTAAACTGAATGCCTATCTTTCCGGGCGAGTTGAAAATGTAAAATACCTGCCAAATTCTGATCAGATGCTGACCTTTGCAAGCCGTGTTGAAGACTTCGATGGCCTTTTAATGATTTCGACAACTCAGGGCAGTATGAAATGGTACGATCATTTGATCAAACGGACCATTGATATTTTTGGCGGCCTGGCAGGATGTGCT
The DNA here is from genome assembly GCF_001945525.1 of Ileibacterium valens. Classification (GTDB taxonomy): domain Bacteria; phylum Bacillota_I; class Bacilli_A; order Erysipelotrichales; family Erysipelotrichaceae; genus Ileibacterium; species Ileibacterium valens. The sequence continues at coordinate 7,978 of NZ_MPJW01000004.1, read as the reverse complement.
ATTTTGCTGCCGCTGATCGGATATGTTCGCTACTATAACCACAAACAGGGCGATTATGGTCCGATCTTCTTTACCCAAAACCGGATTGGAAAAAATGGCAAGCAGTTTAAGGTTTATAAGTTTAGAACCATGGTGGAGAATGCGGAACAGGTTCTTGAAAAGATGATGGCTGAAAATCCGGAAATCAGGCATGAATACGAAGTAAACAAAAAGCTTCAGGACGACCCGAGAATTACTAGAGCGGGAAAATTTCTACGTGAAAAATCATTAGATGAGTTCCCGCAGTTTATTAACGTTTTAAAAGGTGAAATGTCTCTGATTGGCCCAAGACCGTATCTTCCCAGAGAAGCCAAGGATATGGGATCATATTATCAGGACATCGTTTCTCTGGCCCCAGGAGTTACCGGAATGTGGCAGACTCATGGACGAAGCAATGTAGATTTTGAAAGGCGTCTTGAACTTGATGAATTTTATTATCGGAACTGGTCTTTGTGGCTGGATCTGACTTTACTGATCAAAACCATACAAAATATGTATTATGGAGATGACAGTGCAAGATAGGCACGTGTCATTAAAAAAACTTCTTAAGCCAGAATTTAATTCAAGCTTAAGAAGTTTTTTCTTTATTCAGATTTGGGATCGGGTGAATTGTGAATTCATGAGTTCAGTCATTAACGGTGATTGGATCTATGGTGTTCTCGGTTGCCGAATTTGATCCGTCTTGTCTGTTCGATTTCCTGAGAAGCTAATTTGCTCCTGCCTGGATTTGAGACGCTCATTCGGATCGTAAATTCCATCGATTCATCCATAGTTGTTTTACTGGAATGTTTTTGATTTGTTTGACGATTGGCAGAGCGCTTTTGATTGGGCCTCTCTGATCCACCGATTATTCGATTTAGAAAGCCAAGCAGTGGCCGATAGTAGGGAGAGATCATTCCTGTTTTTTCGATAAAGACTTCGATAATGACTAATAAAATCAGAATCAGAAGTAATCCGAATTTTCGGTCATAGATATACAGGAACGCACAAAGACCGAACAGAAAAGTGATTCCACACATGATGACTACTGTGTTTCCATGACCAAATCTTCTCATCAGTTGATGATGAAGATGCTTTTTGTCTGCCGTTGAAAAGCTCTGCCCCTTAATCTTTCTTCTTAAAATCGCCGATAATGTATCAATGATCGGCAAAAGTAAAATCAAAATTGGAAGAGCAAGCGTCAGAATGGTACTCGATTTGAAGCCCATTAATGAAGTAGATGCGATCATGCAGCCTAGAAACAGGGATCCGCAATCGCCCATGAATATGCTTGCAGGATGAGCATTATAAATTAAAAAACCTAACAGAGCGCCGCACATAACCATTGAAAGAGTGATCATATCCATTCGGTGGTCGACCAGCGAGATGGAAGCAACAATTGAAAAAACTACAAGGGAGATCCCTCCTGCCAGTCCATCCAGCCCATCCATCAGATTCACAGCGTTTGTGATCCCAACGACCCAGACCAGAGTGAATAACGCAGACAAGATGGGCCAATCGATGACTATCCCAAACGGAAGATGCAAAGAATCAGTTCGAACCCCGTATTGAATCAGGAGGCATGCAGCCAGAAATTGAAATAACATCTTCATCCCTGGCTTAAGATCGAAAAAGTCATCAGCCAGTCCGGTAAAAAACATCATAGAAGATGCCAGGAAAGCACCGATCAGAGCTCGGTCAGGTTCGATAAACAGACTCATGGATATAGCAAATGCAGCATAGATCGCAATTCCGCCAATACGGGAGATTTTTCCATGATGAATGGTCCTCTTGTTCTGTCTGGCAAAAGCATCCGAACCAGCAGACACTTTTCGAATCAGGGGGACAAGAAGCAATGAGATAAAAAATGAACAGATCAGGCTTAACAGCTGCCTCATTGGATTCCCCCTTTCTGAATGGATTTGATGAATTACAACATGTTTATTATAAAGATTTTCTAGCTTCTTAACACTATACTGGGCATTAGTAAAAACAACAGGATTCAATCACGTAACAAAAGATCGCTTTCAAAGAAAATAGGATATAATTTCATGCATGAATAAAATGCTGTTTCTGTATAATCCTAAATCGGGTGCTGGAAAAAATTCGGAATTCATTGGCTGATTTAATTGAGATGTTTTCAGAAAATGATTATCAGGTAACCGTCTATCCAACAAAAGCGCCCCTGGATGCGATTCAATATATTGAAAAAAATGGAACTCAGGTCGATGAGATTGTGGTATGTGGTGGAGACGGAATCCTGCACGAAGCGCTTAACGGATTAGGAAAAATTGATTTTCAGGTTCCTTTGGGATGTATTCCGTGTGGAACCGTCAATGATTTCGCCAATTCTCATGAAATCCCATTTGATCTGATGGCTGCTGGAAAAATGATTTGCGAACAACAGCCGGTGTCGGTGGATGTGGCAAAGTTTAATGATGAATATTTCAGTTATATTGCTGCATGCGGTATCAGTACACAGGTTCCATATACCACCAGTCAGACAGATAAAAAGATGTTCGGACCGCTTGCCTATATTGTGAAAGGACTTAATGTGGTGGACTTTACCCATTGGGAAAATAACTGTGTCACGATGAATGTAAGCTGGGAAAAAGGCAGCGCAGAAGGCGATTTTCTATTTGCTTCCTTTTCAAATACTCTTTATATCGGAAGTGTTGATTCACTGGTGATGGATGGAGCCCGCTTTAACGATGGTCTGCTTGAAGGCTTACTGATCCGAAGGCCGATGAATCTGCTTGAGCTTCATCAGATCGCTCAGGGAATTCTTAAAAAAGACTTCAGTTCAGATTTTTTTGTTCAGGTTAGATCCCCATGGTTTGAGATCGAATCTGAACCGACGGATTGGACTCTGGATGGAGAATTTGGCGGTAATCTGGAATACGTTAAAATTCAGACTTATCCGAACAAATTGAAACTGATCAGACCTCCATTACAGAAAGAATCTGAAAAAAATCCGACATTTACCCAAAATGATGAAATGAAATCGCTATGATTGATGTTAGACAAAATCAATCAACAATCACATCAATGCGCGGTAATCTTTAACAGAAAGGAGAATGAAGATGGAACAAATGCCTGTACTGAATGAGAAGCAGCTCGAAGCTGTCGAACAGAGTGAAGGATACGTTCGGGTAGTTGCTGGAGCTGGAAGTGGAAAAACACGGACTCTGGCCTATCGTTTCGCCTATCTGGTGAATGAACTGGGTATTTTACCGTCTTCGATTCTATGCGTTACCTTCACTAACAAATCAGCAAACGAAATGCGAAACCGAATCCATCGATTAATTGGAGATGCGGATACGGGATATATTTCCACGTTTCATGGTTTTTGCAATACAGTCCTAAAAGAAGAAGCAAACGCTATTCATTTTCCAAAATCCTTTATGGTACTGGATAACGCGGATATTGATTCGATGTTAAAAATTGTATATGAACAGCGAGGGCTGACCAGTCGGGATATGACTTTCTCAAAAGCCAGAGACATGATTGAAATTCAAAAGATTGATAGAAAACCGGATTATTATTACGATCTGATTTCTTTATCTCTCGATCAGCTCTATGAAAAGTATGCCAGGGCTATTGAAACCGACGATATTATCTTCTATGGATATCTTTATCAACAAAAGAAAAACTTTGGCCTCGATTATAATGATCTGATTATTCTCAGTCTCTTCATTTTTAAAGAAAACGATGAAATCAGATTAAAATGGCAGGAGCGTCTGGAATATATCATGATTGATGAATTTCAGGATATCGACTCTCTTCAGTATCGCCTGATGAATGTTTTGCAGGGCTATCATAAAAATCTGTTTGTGGTTGGCGATCCGGATCAGACGATCTACACCTGGAGAGGAGCAAACGTTCGCTTTCTCCTGGATTTTGATCAGAATTATCCACAAACCAAAACGATTTACCTAAATGAGAATTATCGCAGCACACCTCAGATTCTGGAGGCTGCTAATAAATTGATTGCTGTAAACTACAACAGACTTCCAAAAGATCTGTATACCAAAAATCAAGCTGGACCAAACGTGCATGCAATGCATTTTGAAGATACGGCAAAGGAAGCCAAAGGGATTGTCGAAGTGATTCACCATCTTCTGCATAAAGGGTATGAATACAGAGACATTGCCATCTTATATCGGGCGCATTATCTGTCGCGTACTCTGGAGGATGAATTTTTGCAGCAGGAAATTCCATATACGATTTACTCTGGGGTTCCATTTTTTCAGAGAATGGAAATCAAGGATGCTTTAGCCTACTTAAGAATGCTGATATTTAAGGACGATCTGGATTTTCAGCGAACGGTTAATACCCCGAAAAGAAATATTGGAACTTCAAGAATGAAATTTCTGGAAGAGTACGCAATAAGTCATCAAATCAGTCTCTGGGAATCTTTAAAAGAAAATGCTGAGACTGAAATGTTCAAAAAAACCAGGGTTAACGAATATATTGAACTGATTGAAAGTGAAAATTGGAAAGATCGATCGGTGACTGAAGTACTCAGCGGTTTACTTGATCATTCCGGATATGAAGCGATGCTGCGGCTTCAGGGAGCTCAGGATCGTCTGGATAATCTGGCAGAATTAAAACAATCTGTCAGTGAATTCGAACGAAACAGCGGCGAAGAAGGGGATTTGGAGCAGTATTTAAATCATATTGCTCTGTTTACAGCGTCTGATCAGGAAATGCAGTCTCAAAAAGTTAAAATGATGACAGTTCATACTGCAAAGGGTCTTGAATTTCCGGTTGTCATTCTGGTTGGATTAAGCGAAAATATTTTTCCGAGCAAACAGACACGGACACTTGAACAAATGGAAGAAGAGAGAAGACTGGCCTTTGTCGCTTTAACAAGGGCACAAAAAGAACTATATCTTTCTGAATCTGAAGGACTTCTGGCAAATGGCGGATTTCGCTATCCATCGCGTTTTTTATGTGATATCGATGAACCAATACTGAATTGGCATCCAAAACCAGCAGAGGATCTTCTGATCCATACCCGTGCAAGTGTAAATTCTAGACCTGCTTTGCAAAGGCCGCTCAACCAGAATGAATTGCTGATGCCTGGAGATCGAGTAGAGCATAAGATATTTGGTATGGGATCAGTGATTGAAACAGATCTTGAGAAATTAAGCTATCTGATTCATTTTGATAAGCTGGATACGGTTCGCAGGTTGTCAGCCAAGGCGAATCTGAAAAAAATTGGAACTGCGCCCAAAAGTATGGGACTTAACTGACGGATTGTGAAGGGATAGAATGGAAAATTATAACAGTCGTTTACACACTCTGGGCAATTGGTTCAGACGACATAAAGATTGGATACTCATGGCTATAGGCCTGGGATTTCTTTTCTGGTTAATATACGATCTTGCTCGTTCGCGGCTGATCGAATTCTCGACTGCAGGGATTATTCTTGGAGTTGGATTGCTGCTCGTTGCATTGGCTAATTTTTTCTTCCGATATTATGGATATAAATCAAAAGCAAGGATTATTGGAGTCTTATTGATCGCATTCATGATCATTATTTCTATTTTTGGAATTGGTCTTTCTGATGATTTGACTGCAGCCATTCAACGGCTTTCCTGGCATGAGAGAGTTTATACAGAAAAGATGAATCTTTATACCTATGAACAGGCTCCGATTCGGGATTTATCCAAAGTGAATGGGGAATTATCTGTTGGAGTTTTGAATACGGTTAATCAGAAAATGAACGAGTACACGCTGGAGCAGTTAAATCAAAGAGGGCTAAAAACTAAAGTTCATGAATATGGCTCAATTCAGCAGATGATGCGGGCTTTAAAGGGGCAGACTTTACAGGTGGTTCTTCTTGAACCCTATCAGATCGAACTGGCAAAGGAGTATCCTGATCTGGTCACAATAGACAGAGAACTCACAAAAGTAGAAAGTTTCGAAAAAGAAACCAGCCTTATGGATAAGCCGGCTGAAAAAGATATTGAAAACGAAAGATATACAGTATTAATTACTTCATCGACTGCTCCATTGAATCAACCAAATTATCGAACTTATCAATGCCTGGTAGTGAGCGTTGATCCAGTTTCACAAAAAATACTGCTGATCTCGCTGCCTCGCAATATTTATATTCCAGTCACCTGTTCGGATGAATTTGCATGTGCTCCAGGACAATATGAAAAACTTTCGCTGCTCAGCTATCATTCTCAGGAAGTTTTAAGACAAAGCGTTGAATCTTATTTGGGAATCAAGCTGGATTATACAATTCGTGTCGATCTGGATACATTATCCAATGCTCTGGATCGTCTTGGTAAAACGAAAGTAAATAATCCGAATTATTATGTCACCGGAAATACGGTGTTTAACGAAGGAGAAATTGAATTAAATTCAGTGACTGCAGATTTATATATTCGCGATTTCAATGATTTTTCTGAAGTCGATCAGCAATTTGAAAATAATCATCTGAATTTGTTGAAAGCTTTGTTGCCTTTCAACTGGATTTCATCTCTGGCTGAGATGAATCCGATTCTCGATATAATTAAGGAGTCCATCCAGACTGATTTCAGCTATAATGATCTTTGTGAAATTATAAATACTTTTATTCTGTATCCAAACAAATGGGATATTTTAGAGATGACGCCTATAAGAACGAACGGATTTGAAAACTCACCTCAGCTAACGGGTTTTACTTATGTCAACTATGCAAATGAGGATTCAATCAATCGCATCCGACAGGTACTTCAGTTATTTAACAATGGAGAAGAATTCTCTGTAGATCAAAGTGATATTCAGGCTGCACTCGATGCCCAGGCTCAGGCTGAAGCAGAAGCTCAGGCCCAGGCCGAAGCAGCTGCCCAGGCTGAAGCGGAGGCCTATTCTTTACAGTAAATATTCTTAGTAATGAGATGAACAGGATAAAGTGAGTGAAAGGGAGTTTGACTATGATGAAAATGAAAGAGTTGTATGATCTCAATCATACAATGGCCAGGAAATTTTTAGAGCAGTTTGAATATCCGTGGCAGGCCTTAGATGGAATTGGGCAGATGATACTTGATTTAGCTTCGAATCTCGATGATGAATATGAACAAATAGCTGACCAGGTCTGGATACATAAGAGTACTCAGATTGCCAAGACTGCCAATCTTAATGGTCCCTGTATTATTGGTGCAAAAACAGAAGTCAGGCCTGGAGCATTTATCAGAGGGAATGCATTAGTAGGAGAAAACTGCGTCGTAGGAAATTCAACAGAGTTGAAGAATGTAATCCTTTTTGATCATGTTCAGGTTCCGCACTATAACTATGTTGGTGATTCAATTCTCGGGCATTATGCTCATATGGGAGCTGGATCCATCACTTCCAATGTCAAAAGTGACAAATCACTCGTGGTAATCAATGATCGAAGTCATAGGATTAAGATCGAAACTGGACGCAAAAAAGTTGGAGCAATGCTTGGGAATCATGTGGAGGTCGGCTGCAACAGCGTTCTGAATCCAGGTACAGTCATCGGATGCGAAACAAGTATTTATCCATTATCCTGTGTTCGTGGGGTTATTCCGGAAAAATCAATATTTAAAAGCCAGGATGACATTGTAATTCGCAAGGATTCAAAATAGTTATCAATTAAGTATCAGACAGCTCTTTGATGGGCTGTCTTTTTTGACTTTTGCTCTAAATTAGGCCAACAAAAGGCGGCCTTTTAAAATGTAACTTCTTTATATTTGACGGGTTGCCCGAAACGAAATTGCCTATATACCATTAAAGGCGAAGAATCTTATGGATTCTGAAACTTTCCTCTCAGGAAAGCTGCAGGACGCAAAGAACTTCGCCTTTTTTACATTGAAGTATTATTGATTCAGACTGACAGAGCACAGAGTTCTCTGATTTCATCATTCCAGGGAAGAACGCTGTCAATGACATCAGCCGGTATAACTGAACCGCGCCATTTCTGGAATCTGTTCATCACCAGTTC